>JARFRN010000004.1 GCA_029287195.1 Acidimicrobiia bacterium
AGGTAGTGCTCGGGCCCTGTGTTGTAGCCGTCCATCTCGGGGATGTAGCTGCCAAATGCCTCAGGGGAAATCGCCGAACCGTACTCATACAAGTCGTACACCGCCCAGGCGTCGTGCTCGATCTGCTCTTCGAACAGGGACGGGAGGACGACCGCCGCCGCACCCGCCTCCTCGAGCTGCAGCAGCGTGTCGAGTTTGCCCGTGAGTGGCGACGATGAGGCAACGAGCGGGTTTGTCAGGTCGAGCCCCAGGTACTTGGTAGTGATGTCGACTGTCATTCGTCCACCTCCTCGTCCTCGAACTCAGCAGTGCGCTCGACGTGGATCATCTGCTCGTACAGATGCCACCGATTGTCGATGTCGTGCTGGGCCTGATCCATCAGCTCGTCGTAGTGCTCCGGGTTGGCCCGAGCCAGCATGGCAAAGCGGCCCTCCGACGCGGCGAAGTCACGGAAGGACATCTTTGGTGCTCGGCTATCGAGCTTCATCGCCGGCCTGCCCTCGGCCTCCTCGCTTGGATTGAACCGGTAGAGCGGCCAGTACCCGGAGTCGGCGGCCTCCTTCTGGTGCGCCATCATCGTCGCCATGTCTATGCCATGGGCGATGCAAGGGCTGAAGGCGATGATCAACGACGGTCCGTCGTATGCTTCGGCCTCGGCGAATGCCTTTGCGACCTGGGTCATGTTGGCCCCCATCGACACCTGGGCTACGTAGACATGGCCGTAGGACATAGCGATCATGCCGAGATCCTTCTTGCCCGTCGGCTTGCCGCCCGACGCGAACTTGGCAACGGCTGCCCGCGGAGTCGACTTCGACGCTTGGCCACCGGTGTTGGAATACACCTCGGTGTCCATCACCAGGATGTTGACGTTGCGGTCGGAGGCGAACACGTGATCGAGGCCACCAAAGCCGATGTCGTAAGCCCAGCCGTCGCCACCGAGGATCCAGATGCTCATCTTGACCAGGTAGTCGGTCAAGGTTTCTAGACGCTTGGCCTCAGGGGAGTTCATGGTTGCCAGAGTGCGCTTCAGCTCGGCTACGCGATCACGCTGCTTGGCCAACCCTTCTTCGTTTGACTGGTCGGCGTCGAGGATCTCAGCTGCGAGACCGCCTATCTGCGGAGCCAATTCGGTCAGCAGGTCGCGCGCCATCTCGGTCTGCTGGTCCACGGCGAGCCGCATACCAAAGCCGAACTCCGCATTGTCCTCGAACAGCGAGTTCGACCACGATGGGCCCCGCCCCTCGTCATCAACTGCGTAGGGGGTGGTCGGCAGGTTGCCGCCATAGATAGAGGAGCAGCCGGTGGCGTTGGCGATGATCGTACGATCGCCGAACATCTGGCTCATGAGCTTGACGTAGGGAGTTTCGCCACACCCGGCGCATGCGCCGCTGTACTCAAACAGCGGCTTGAGCACCTGTGACCCCTTGACGGTCTCCGGCTTGGTCTTGGTGCGGTCCCACTCGGGGATCGAGAGGAAGAATTCGTAGTTCTCCTTCTCGACCTCGATGACATCCAGCTTTGGGACCATGTTGATGGCCTTGTGCTTGACCTCTTCCTTGCTCTTGGCAGGGCACACGTTGACGCAGACGGCACAGCCCGTGCAGTCCTCGGGGGCGACCTGGATGGTCGTGTGCATACCCTCGAAGTCGCGGCCCTTCCACGGCTTCGACTGGAAGGTATCGGGTGCGTTCGCCACCGCGTCCGGTTCGTAGACCTTGAGCCGGATGGCGGCGTGTGGACACACGAGGGCGCAGCGCGCGCAGTCGATACAGATCTCCGGATCCCACACCGGGATCTCGAGGGCAATGCTGCGCTTCTCGTACTGCGTCGTGGCAGTCGGGAATGTGCCATCGACCGGGAGTGCGCTCACCGGAAGCAGGTCACCCTTGCGGGCGGCGATCATACCCGTTACTCGCTGCACGAAGTCGGGGGCATCGGCGGGCACCGGTGGGATGAGTTCCTTGGTCGAGGTGACCTGGGTAGGCACCGTGACCTCGGCGAGAGCCGCCAGCGAAGAGTCGACGGCGGCATAGTTCTTGTCGAGGATGACTTGGCCTCGTTTGCCGTATGCCTTCTTGATGCCGTCCTTGATGGCTTGGATAGCCTCGTCCTGCGGGAGCACGCCGGCGAGGGCAAAGAAGCATGTCTGCAATACGGTGTTGACCCGGCCGCCCAAACCGGCAGCTTGCGCCACCGAGACGGCATCGACGACATAGAACTCGAGTTTCTTGTCGATGATTGCCCGCTGCGCGTCGGCCGTTAGGTGCTCCCACACCTCATCCGGCCCGTACGGGCTGTTGAGAAGGAATGTGGCACCCTCGTCGGCTATTTCCAGCACATCGACCTTCTCCATGAAGTTGAACTGATGGCATGCCACGAAGTTCGCCTTCCGGATTTCGTAGGTCGAGTTGATCTTGTTGGGCCCGAAACGCAGATGGGACACCGTCATGGCACCCGACTTCTTCGAGTCGTAGACGAAGTGCGCCTGGGCGTACATTTCCGTGTTCTCGCCGATGATCTTCACAGAGTTCTTGTTGGCACCAACGGTGCCGTCCGCGCCCAGACCGAAGAAGACCGCTTCGACGACATCCTCGGGCTCGGTCCACTCGCTCTCGACGGGCAAGCTGAGGTGGGTGACGTCGTCGGTGATGCCAACCGTGAAGTGGTTTTTCGGCTCGGCCTTCTCGAGCTCGGCGAAAACCGTCATGGCCATGGCCGGGTCAAACTCCTTGGATGACAGGCCGTAGCGACCGCCGATGACGCGGGGACCGCCACCTGTTTCCGCAAAAGCGGCGACGGTATCGAGATAGAGCGGCTCGCCGATGGCGCCCGGCTCTTTGGTACGGTCCAGCACTGCAACGTCCTTGACCGTATTCGGGAGCGCATCGACAAAGTGGTCGATAGAGAACGGGCGGTACAGGTGGACCGTCAACAGACCCACCTTCTCGCCGGAGGCGACGAGGCGATCGACTGCCTCGGTGGCTGCTCCTACGCCGGAACCCATCATCACAACGACTCGCTCCGCATCGGCAACGCCGTGGTAGTCGAACAGGTGGTAGGCACGGCCGGTCAACTCGGCGAGCTCGTCCATCTCGGCCTGCACGATCCCGGGGACTGCGTCGTAGTACAGATTGGCGGCTTCCCGCGCCTGGAAGAACACATCCGGGTTCTGGGCGGTGCCGCGCAGCTTCGGGGCATTCGGGTTGAGAGCCCGTAGCCGATGGTCGGCGATGAGGTTGTCGTCGATCATCGCCTTGATCGTCTCATCGTCGATGATTTCGATCTTGGAGACCTCGTGGGAGGTACGGAATCCGTCGAAGAAGTGGAGGAACGGGATGCGCGATCGTAATGTTGCCGCATGGGCGATCATCGCCATGTCTTGGGCTTCCTGCACCGAAGCTGAGGAGAGCAGGGCAAACCCGGTCTGACGAGCCGACATGACGTCTGAGTGATCGCCAAAGATGCTCAATGCATGGGTAGCGAGTGTCCGGGCGGCGACGTGAATGACGGTCGGCGTCAATTCGCCGGCAATCTTGTACATGTTGGGGATCATCAAGAGGAGCCCCTGCGAGGCGGTGAAGGTGGTGCACAAGGCGCCGGCCTGGAGAGCGCCGTGCACCGCACCGGCGGCGCCGCCCTCGCTTTGCATCTCCGTGACGTCTGGGATGACGCCCCAGATGTTTGGCTTCCCTACTTGCGACCATGAATCGGCCAGCTCTCCCATCGGCGAGGCCGGCGTAATCGGGTAGATGGCGATCACTTCAGAGACGGCGTGGGCCACCCGCGTGGCGGCCTCATTCCCGTCGACCATTGCGTATTTGGCAGTCACTACAGCTCCTCAGCTTGAGGTGGTCCCATGATTGCGATCACATCCTGGAGCTCGGTAGGCCCATACGTCCCAAGGCGGTAGGCCAACTGTCGAGATTCCGCTTGTGTGTTTCACCGGGTGCCGGACGGCGCTTCTGTGCACGCCGGGCCACCTGATTGGCCATACTGGGCTGTACACGACCCCGGGACTTCGGCCATGTCCACAGTCAGCACCTTCGACTTCCACGTCACTTCGGAGTGCAGCCAGGAATGTGCCTATTGCTGGGGGCCGCAAGGGATCCCCGAGGTGGACACTGCAACGGCTATCGCCATCATCGACAGGATCGCCGGCGGTGGGGCAAGCCGCATCGTGTTCACCGGGGGAGATCCTCTACAGCGCAAGGACATCGGCGATTTGATCGAGCACGCTGCCGGTATCGGGCTGGAGGTGGCGGTTTCGACGACCGGCGACAAGCTGACCCGCCGATTCCTCGACCAACATGTATCCGCAATCGATCTGATCTCCCTGCCGCTGGACGGAGCAACCGAGGAGGTGTCGCGGCGTACCAAGCTGGCCGGGCACTTCGATGCCGTCGTGGCCGCACTCGATCTGCTGGAGGATTTCCCGAGCATCGATGTCAAAGTGGCGACACCCGTTACACGACACAACATCGAGGACTTGCCCAACATCGTGGCCCTACTCGACGAAAGAGCCGCACGGCTCCCGGGCCGGCTCTTCTACAATGTGTTCCAGGCTTTTCCCCGGTCCATGGACCCGAAAGTGCCGTGGCCGGAGATGCTCGTGTCCGACGCCGAGTTTGCTGCGATCCGGAAGCGGATCGAGAGCCGGTCGCATCCCTACCGGATCAACTGGCTCAGCCACCAGACATTGGACAGGCTCTATGTGATGGTATTCCCCGACGGCTCACTCACGGTGCCGAGCGGCAGCGAGTTTCGCAACTATGGCCAATTCCTCGAAGTCGATGACATCGATGCACTGCTGAGACGATCTGACTTCGATGCGCCCAAACATCGGCTCCATGCAGAGGGCTGGTCTCGGCCGTCCTAGGTAGGCCCGGCTAGTCGGGGTGGGCGTCCGTCCGCGACGATTCGGTATGGATCGATATCTCCCGATGTACGTGCCGCTCATCGACCGGCATGTGGGCGGCATCGTCGATGAAGATACGGCCCTCCGACACATGAAGCAGCGAAGGTCCGTAGGCATCGGTGAGGTTGTCTGGTGTCAGAACGTCGCGGGGAGGTCCGGCGGCAACCACGCGACCGGACAGCAGCATCACCCAGTCCGCCACCTCCGCCTCGGAGAGGTCGTGCGTGGTGAGGATCACCGTGCAGCCCTTCTCGATCTCGGCATGGATGGCCTCGTCGATGGCTTGTGCGGTTGTCAGGTCGATTCCGGTGAGTGGTTCGTCCAACAGCAGGAGATCGTGGTCCTGGGCCATGCCCTGGGCGACGAATGCACGTTGCCGCTGGCCCCCCGATAGCTCTGTGAGGTGTCGCGACGATAAATCGGTGATCCCGGTTCGCTCCATGGCAGAACGCACTGCCGCGCGGTCGTCCGCCGTCAACCGCCGATAGCCGCCTAGACCGGCATAGCGCCCCATGGTCACCACTTCCTGTACCGACACCGGGAGCGTATCGTTGAGCTTCGTCGTCTGCAGCACGTACGCAATCCGGTGATTGCCGTCGGCTCGTGCCGGCACGGAAATGGACCCGGAGCGGGGTTCGATGAGGCCGGCAATGGCGTTGAGCAGAGTCGACTTGCCCGACCCGTTGGGTCCGATGATTGCGGTAACGGTCCCGCGGGGTATGGAGAACGTCGAACGATCGAGTGCAACGGCATCTCCGTATGAGATGACCAAATCGCGCGCAGTGACGGCATCCTTCATGAGCACCTAGAACAGCGCCCCTCGATCTCGAGGGCGTGATTTGCCGGCGTAAACGAAGCGGCGCGGCTGATCTCGTCGACGATTCGGTCCACCTGCGATTCATGTTGTGCGGCCACCAGGACATCCTCTACAGAGCCGCACTCGACACAAATGAGGTGATGATGGTGTCCCTTGAGCCATTCGGCGAGCTCAAATCTGGTGAGCCCTTTGGCGCTGTTGTGCTGCGCCAGCACTCCTACTTCTTCGAGGACCGTGAGCGAGCGATAGATAGATGACAATGGCAGCGAACCTTCCACGGTCTCGTGCAGTTCCGCGGCGGATAGGGGACCGTCGGCAGCGGCAAGAGCGGCCACTACGGCGTGTCTTCCCCGGGTGTAGCGGATCGCCCGTTCGCTGAGCCGGCGCTCTACCTCGCGGTCCAGAGATGTGTTTGGCATACCCCGAGCTTAGTGATTATGGTTCTCATTACTAATGAGAACAGTTCTCATTATGAAGCGAGATGGGAGCAGAATGCGAAACCTGGGTTTGAACAAAGGCCTGGTGCTCTCTGCCGTGGTGGCGTTGGTGCTCACTGCTTGTGGGTCCGAGCGAGATACCGGCGACGACGGGGTCACCGTGGTTGCTACCACCACGATCCTGGGCGATCTCGCAGCCAATCTGGTCGGCGATGATGGCGTGGTGGAGGTCATAATGCCGGTCGGTGCAGATCCTCACGACTTCCAGGCATCTTCCGCCCAGGTTGCGGCCATCAGTCGGGCTGATCTCGTTGTAGCGAACGGTCTGGGTCTAGAGGAAGGCCTAGAAGATGTACTGGACGCCGCAGTTGCAGATGGGGTGACGGTACTCCAAGTGGCTCCGCTGCTCGATCCCATTCCATTCAGCGTCGAACACGACGAAGAGGGTGAGATCCACGACGAAGAGGGCGAGAGCCACGACCACGAGGGCGACGACCCACACGTGTGGCTCGATCCACTGCGCATGGGAGACGCCGCCCGGTTCGTGGCCCGCGAACTGCAGGCAATCGATGCCACAGCCGACTGGATGGCGAGAGCAGATGCCTATTCCGCCGAGTTGGCTGCTCTCGACGCCGACGTTGTTCAGATGCTGTCGCCGATACCTCCAGATAGGCGGCGCTTGGTGACCAACCATGGCGCACTGGGTTACTTCGCGGATCGGTACGACTTTGTGATCGTAGACACCGTGATTCCCGCCGCATCCGCTCTTGCCGACCCCAGCTCCGAAGAACTCGCTGAGCTGATAGCCGTCATGGAAACCGAGCAGCTGAACGTCATCTTTGCGGATACCACCATGTCCTCGGAGCTTGCCGAGGCCATGGCGGCGGAGCTCGGGGAAGCGGTCGAGGTTGTGCTGCTGTATACGGGCTCACTCGACGAGCCGGGTTCGGGTGCGGACACCCTGATTGGCATGCTACGAGCCAACGCCGAGCGGATTGCGGTTGCGCTCAACTGAATCAGTCCGCTCGCCTCATTGATTAGGGTTGCTCCGTGGAGTGGCTGACCGACCCCTTCGAGTTTGCGTTCCAGCAACGGGCACTGCTGGGTGGCTCGCTGGCTGCGATTGCCCTGGCCCTCGTCGGTACCTGGGTGGTCATTCGCGGAATGAGCTTCCTCGGCGATGCTCTGGTCCACGGTGTGATTCCGGGTATCGCGTTGGCGATCCTGTTCGACTTCAGCGTGCTGGTCGGAGCCGCCCTCTCAGCCGTTGTGATGATCCTGGGGATCAACCTGGTTCATCGGCAGACCACCTTCTCCGAAGACACCGGTATCGGGCTGTTGTTCGTCGGCATGCTGGCGCTCGGCGTAATTCTGATCTCGCGTACCGCCTCCTATACCGGCAGTCTTTCCTCGATTCTGTTTGGCGACGTGCTGGGTGTGACCAGTGCCGACATCGTCGTCACCGGGGTGATACTTGTGGTCACTCTCATGGCCTCGGTGGTGTTGTATCGGCCTTTCCTCGTTCTTGCATTCAACGAACAGAAGGCCCAGTTGCTCGGCCTGCGCCCGGCACTCGCCCACTGGGTGCTGCTCGGGCTGCTGACCGCGGTGATCGTCGGATCGTTCCAGACCGTTGGCACGCTGCTGGTCTTCGGGATGCTGGTGGGACCACCGGCAACTGCGGCACTCATCGTGCGGCGTTTACCGTTGATGATGGTGACCGCAGCGATCATCGGCGTCCTATCGGTGATGCTCGGGCTGGTCCTGAGTTATCACCTCGATACGGCGGGCTCGGCGACTATGGCCTTGGTACCGATCGTGCTGTTCTTCGTGGTGCTGACTCTGCGCAACTTGGCTGCCGTGGGAACGAGGTGAGAGGGATGAGACGGTTTGTCGTGGATGCCGGTGTGATTCTGCACTTTCTCGCCGCAGACATAGAGCTGCCGAGTCACCACGAGTTGCTTGCACCGACGCTGGTGCGTTCCGAAGTTCTGGATGCGCTATACCGCGCAGTGCTACGTGGGGACCATTCGGAGGAAGTCGGTCGGCAGCGTCTCGCTCGGTTCGCGGAGATGAAGATACGGTACCTCGGCGACAAGTTGCTGAGGCGCCGGGCGTGGCTGTTGGCGAAGGAGCTGGGTTGGCAGTCGACTTTTCCAGCCGAGTATCTGGCGCTCACCCAGCTGCAGGCCGACGCCTTTGTGACATTGGATGAGGACCTGGCGCAAGGCGTCATCGGGGTGGTCGAGACGGCACGAATCGAAGACTTGTTCTAGGCGCCCGCGGCAAGCCCCGAGGTGCTGTTCCCGGACACTCACGGCTTCCTGCGCTGCGGCGTACGAGATATTGGACGAGATCCCGCAGGAACCGGCGTGCCCATAGACGGCGATCCCGAGCCGACTGCAAGTTCCGTCAGGCGGACAGCTCGCCGACTACCGCTTCCACCGCGGCCTGCACGCCGACCTCGACCTGGCTTGTCATGCCCTCGCCGTTGTCGAAGTCGGACGCCTCGATACCGATCAGCACCAAGCCGTTTGGCAGCTTGCCGAGCAGCTTGCCCAGTTGGATCGTCTGGACCAGCTGGACCAGGTGGCTCGATTGCCCGATTCCCATCCCGTCGGGTAGCTGCGTATCGGTAAATCGGTGCACGGTGCCCGGTTCGGCACCGGTCACCACGGCATCGACCATTATCACCTGAGGGGCGCGCTCGAAGGCATCGATCAGGCGCGTCGGTTCACCGTCGCTCTCGACAAGATCGACCTCTGTGCCGACCCGGTGGCGCAACTGGTCGACAACCGCGATACCGGCCATGTCGTCTCGGCGCCAGCGGTTGCCGACGCCGATGACAACAGCCCTGGGTTCCACTACTCCGTAGTCACTCGCTCTATGTTGAGCTTGAGGAAGTGGGTCGCACACGATATGCACGGGTCGTAATTGCGGATCGACTGCTCCAGCAACCACGTCAGCTCTTCATCGGGCAATTCCAGCGAATCTTCGAGGACCACCATGAGGTCGTCCTCGATCGTGAGCTGATTCTGCGCCGTCGGCGGCACTATCTGCGCCTTGAGGATCCGTCCGTTGCTGCTCAACTCGTAGCGGTGGTACAGCATGCCCCGCGGCGCCTCCGATGCCCCGTGGCCGACCCCGGCATGGACGTTGATGTCAACCGACGGGCTGGCCGGCTCCTCGTACTGGTCGATGATTCGCAGCGCTTCCTCGATGGCGTAGAGCGTTTCCACGCCGCGCACGATGATGCTCTTGAACGGGTTCAACTCCACCGGGCCGAGGCCGACCTCGAGCGCGATGTCCTGAGCCGACTTGGTCAGCTTCTCGAAGTTGAGTGCATAACGTGCCAACGGGCCGACGTGGTATGCCCCCCGTTTCCGAATCCGAGAATGCAGGGCGTTGGATCGCTCGACGTGCTCTTCGAGGAAGTAGTCGTTCCACTCGGACACCGCAATGTCGAGGCCCTTGTTGGAGACAATCCGCCCTTCGTTGAAGGGGTACTCGAGCGGATGACTCAACGACACGAACTCGAAGTCCTGTTCCACCTTGGGGAAACTGAAACCCGACACCAGCCGGATCGTCTCGATTGCCGCGTCCCGCGACCACTCGAGCTCCGGTACGAGCGTCTGCAGTTCCTTCTTGGTAGGTGTCTTGTAAAAGCCGCCGACCTTGACGTTGATTGGATGGATCTCGCGTCCCCCGACCAGCGTCACGACTGCGTTGCCTGCCTTCTTCAGGCGGAGACCCAGCTCAACGACGTCCTTGTGGTCGGCCGCCATATGGACTGCGCTCTCGTAGCCGAGGAAGTCGGGCGCATGGAGCAGGAACATGTGGAGTACGTGGCTCTCGATCCACTCGCCGCAATAGAGCAGCCGCCGGAGGGCACGTAGCTGACCCGTTACGGAAGTACCGAATGCGTACTCCATGGCATGCACCGAGCTCATCTGATAGGCCACCGGGCAGATGCCGCAGATACGGGCTGTGATGTCCGGAGCCTCCGAGTACGGCCGCCCTTCCATGAAGGCCTCATAGAACCGGGGTGGTTCGAATATGCCGAAATAGACGTCTTCGATCTTGCCGTCGACGACCTTGACGTGCATTTCGCCTTCGCCCTCGACGCGGGCGAGGTAGTCAACGTCGATCTTTCTCACATCTGACGTCATTTCACTCTCCTTGAGCCACGGCGAGCGCTTCGTGGTGGTCGCTGGCAATACGGAAAGGCTCGGCATAGGCGTTGAAGCCGCGGAAGGCATCGACAAGTCCCCGATGGCTTACCCCGAGCCTTTGCCAGGCAGCCGCCAACATGTCGGTGTTGGGGCTCTCCATAGGCCCGAAGCATCCGTAGCAACCCCGGTTGTATGAAGGGCACAGCGCCCCGCAGCCTGCCTGCGTGACCGGGCCGAGGCACGGGGTCCCATGGCTGACCATGACGCACGGTGTGCCCTTGCGCTTGCACTCGACGCACACGCTGTACTCGGGAATGTTGGGACGCCGACCCTGGACGAATGCCGCCACGACCTCGACCAGAGCCATTTTGTCGACCGGGCAACCGCGCAGCTCGAAGTTGACCTCGACGTGGTTCTTGATCGGCGTCGACGTGTGCAGCGTGTCCAAATATTCCGGATTGGCGTACACCGTCGATGCAAACAGGTCCGTATCTTTCCAGTTGCGCAGCGCCTGGATACCGCCGGCGGTGGCGCAGGCACCGATCGTCACGAGGTACTTCGACTGGCGACGGATCTCGTGGATCCGCTCTGCATCGTGGGGAGTTGTAATCGAACCCTCGACCAGTGTCAGGTCATAGGGACCTTCTACGACTTCACGTGATGCTTCTGGGAAGTTGGCGATGTGCACCACGCTGGCGATGTCGAGCAGGTGATCCTCGACGTCGAGGATGCTCAGCTGGCAGCCGTCGCACGACGCAAACTTGTAGACGGCAAGTTTTGGTAGAGCCATCTCACACCCCCTTTATGTCGAACAGGTGGCCGACTTCCTTGTAGGAGAACACCGCTCCATCCGTGCAGATGAATTTCGACCCGAACTGGCAGTGGCCGCAAACGCCGATGCCGCACTTCATGTTGCGCTCCATGGTCACGTAGATGTTCTCCGGAGCCACGGCATAGCCTTCCATCAGTCGCTCGGCGGTAACGGTCATCATGATCTCGGGCCCGCATACCATTGCCGTGGTGTTGAGCGGGTCGAAACCGACCCGGCCGATGAGCCGGGTGACGACACCAACCGCTCCGTACCAGCCGCGGTCGGCGGCGTCGACGGTGATCAGAGTTGTGATGTCTGTGCGGTCGCCCCAGCGACGCAGCTCTGTTTCGAACAGGATGTCATCCGGCGTTCTGGTCCCATAGAGCACAACCACCCGCTCGTAGTCGGCTCTGTTCTCCAGGGCGTGGTAGATCGCGGGTCGCAGCGGCGCCAAACCGATGCCGCCACCGATTATCAGCAAGTCCCGGCCTTTGGCTTCTTTCATCGGCCAGGGTCTTCCGTAAGGTCCCCGAATCCCGACGTAGTCTCCGGACTTGAGTGTGCCCAGAGCGTGAGTCACGGCGCCGGTGCGGCGGATTGTCTGCAGCAGAGTCGTCTCGCGGGTAGCGCTGCTGCTGATCGATATCGGCACCTCGCCGATGCCGAATGCGTAGAGCATCGTGAACTGGCCCGGCTGGAACGAGAAGTCGCCGTTGGGTGGCTCCAGCTCGAGAGTGAACGTGTGGCTCAACTCCTCGCGAACGCTCTGCACCTTGAACGGGATCGGGGTCATCTGGTCGATGACGGCGGGCTCAGTGAGTGTTTCCATAGAAATCCACCAGCTGGAGTCGGGTCGCCTTCAGGCGGCTTGTCATTACTTCGGCAAATCGCTTCATCATCTCGTAGCCGAGCTCACAGTCGGAATCCCAAGCAGCCCGCAGCTGAACCGCATCGAAGCGGACCACCTTCGTTGGCTCCAAGGTCCTGGCGCTGAACGACCAGCGGTGAGGCGGGAACAGCCAACCCCATCCCAGGACTTCGCCCTCGTGCAGCGTCTGCACTATGTGGTGGGCGCGATGGGAGACATGGAGCTCGAGAGCGACCGCGCCTTCGAGGATCAGATACGCCGCGTCGGCGTGACCGCCCTCCTCGAAGATCTCCACGCCGCCTCCGTACTCGACCTCCTCGGCCGTGGAAGCGAGCACGACCATATGCTCGGGGCGGAGTCCCGCAAAGAAGCTCTGTTCACCGAGGGTCGTCATGAGAGTGTCGATGTCCATCACACGAAACCTCCAATCCCGATCGGCGTATCGCGCAGATCGGCCCGACGTATGGCCGCCGCCTCTTGGGTGATGTCGATTCCTACCGGACACCAGGTGATGCAGCGGCCGCAACCGACGCAACCCATTTCCTCGAATTGGTCGACCCAGGTGGCGAGCTTGTGAGTAATCCATTGCCGGTAGCGGGCACCGATGCCCTCCCGCATCGGGCGCCCGTGCATATAGGAGAACCCGAGGGTGAAGCACGAATCCCACTTCCGGGTCCGGGTTGCATGGGTGCCGTCGAGCGATAGGTTGTCATCCACGGTATTGCAGAAGCAGGTGGGGCACACCATCGTGCAGTTGGCGCAGGCCAGGCAGCGGTCCGCAATGCTGTCCCATCGCGGGTTGCGGGCGTTGCCCTTGAGCAGTTCTGGAAGGCCGTCAACCTCGAGGGTTCTGCCCATGGCGGCTGCAGCCTCCGTCAGGAAGTAGTCCCGGGCCTCGATCTCGGATTTCGTCGGTTCCTCGAGATTGGCCATGCCGTCGAGCACTTCCGCGCCGGCCGCAGTACCGCTCTCGATGAGATAGCGCATGTTGCCGTTGTGGGCGATCTCGGTGATGACGATGTCGTGGCCGCCGCGAGCAGTCGGTCCGGTATCCATCGAGACGCAGAAGCAGTTGCCGCCGGGCTCAACACAGTTGACCGCAACTATGAACGCCTGCTCGCGAATTGCCGAGTAACCGGCCATCGAGGGAAGGCCGTTGCTCGTGGCGTAGACCTTGTCGAGCACTCCCAGCGCAGCGACTTCACAGGGTCGGACTCCGAAGAAGGCGTACTTGGGGGGTTCCGGTGCAGGATCCGTCATGAAACCCTCCGGATTGATCGTGCCGGACCACAGCACCGTCTCCGGTGGGTTGAGGAACTGCTTCCAGGAAGCGGAGCCGACGACGTATCCAAAGAGCTTTTCGTCGCCGCGTTGCTCGAGGCGGTACCGCCCCGGCTCCTGCAGATCCGTCCAACCCTTCGGGAGGTCTTCTACCCCGTTTATCTCGTCATAGACGAGGGCCTTGTTGCGGACTACCGGCCCGATTACGCGATGACCTCTTTCGGCCAAAGCTTGGATTAGACGGCCGATACCCGACTGGCCCGAGACATACATCTCGCTCACAGTCGAATCTCCTCTCGGTAACCCCACCAAGTTACGGAGCGCACCAATACGGGTAATGGGCCTATTGGCCCCACTTGAGTGGCGCTCGACCCTTGTGGAAACGTGCGATCATTGTTGTTGTAGTGCCGGTCCCGCGCGTGTGTTCACGGGCCCAGCGAATCAACCTCCCAAGCGATAGGCGGAAAAGCAATGAAGAAGTGGGTCTACACCTTCGACGAGGTCTCAGAGGCAGAGGCGCTCGTCGGTGATTGGGATAGCGTCCGCGGTTTGCTCGGCGGCAAGGGCGCCAACCTCGCGGACATGACCAGGCTGGGAGTTCCGGTCCCTCCCGGATTTACGATCACAACCGAGGCCTGCAACGCCTACACCGACGCCGGGGGCGTCGCGCCTGATGGGATGTGGGATCAGGTAAGGACGGCGCTCGATCGTGTTGAGGAGCAGACCGGCAAGAAGTTTGGAGACCCGAAGAACCCGCTACTGGTGTCATGTCGTTCCGGCGCCAAGTTCTCGATGCCCGGCATGATGGACACCGTCCTGGACATCGGACTCAACCACGAGGTCGCTGCGGAGCTCGCAGCGGCCAGCGGCGATCCCCACTTCGCCTACGACTCCTACCGTCGCCTCGTCCAGATGTTCGGCTCGGTGGTTCTGGGCAATCCTGATGAGCCCTACGAGGAGATTCTCGAGGAGTTCCGGTCCAAGACGGGTGTGGCTACCGACGCTGAACTGCCGACTGAAGCCCTCAAGGACATCGTCGAGCGATTCCTCGAGATTACGCCGCGTTTCCCGGCAGACCCCGATGAACAGTTGAAGCTGGCGATCGAGGCCGTCTTCAAGTCGTGGACGGGCAAGCGGGCTGTCGACTACCGGAATGCGTCGAACATCCCGCACGATCTCGGCACTGCCGTCAACGTGCAGACGATGGTGTTCGGCAACCTCGGTGAGGATTGCCTGACCGGCGTCGCGATGTCGCGCCACGGCGCCACCGGTGAGAATCACATCGAGGGTGACTACCTGTTCAACGCACAGGGTGAAGACGTTGTCGCCGGCATTCGTGCCACGCTCCATCTGGAGGACATGGCAAACGACATGCCCCACGCATATGAAGAGCTACTTGCGATCTCGGACAAACTCGAGAAGCACTACCGCGATATGCAGGACATGGAGTTCACCGTCGAAAACGGCAAGCTCTGGCTGCTCCAAACTCGTGACGGCAAGCGCACCGCCCAGGCTGCAGTCCGTATCGCCGTCGAGATGGCCGAAGAGGGCTTGCTCTCGAAGCAAGAGGCGGTGATGCGGGTGACACCCGATCAGGTCGACTTTTTCCTCCACCCGCAATTCACGATCGAGTCGCGGAAAGCGGCGACCGCAGCCGGTGAGCTCCTGGCGAAAGGCCTCAATGTTTCACCGGGGGCGGCGGTCGGTCAGGTTGCTTTCGACGCTGACACTGCCGTCGACTGGGCCGAGTCCGGCAAGAAGGTCATGCTGGTTCGTCCCGAGACCAAGCCTGACGACGTGCACGGCATGCTTGCTGCCGAGGGCATCGTAACCAGCCGTGGCGGGCGAACCAGCCACGCTGCGCTGGTTGCCCGTCAGTTCGGCAAGCCGGCCGTTGTCGGGATCGCCGAGCTCGAGATCGATCTCGAAGGGCGCAAGATGTCGGTTGATGGTCGTGTCGTCAACGAGGGCGACTTCGTTTCGATCGAGGGCACCAGCGGCGAGGTCTACGTGGGCGAACTCCCCACCGTCATCCCCGACATCAACGATCGTTGGCTGTCGACTCTTCTCGAATGGGCTGACGAGTTCCGGCGTCTCAAGGTTCTGGCAAACGCTGACTACCCGACTGACGCCAATCGAGCCAAGGAGTACGGTGCCCAGGGTATCGGCCTGTGCCGCACCGAGCACATGTTCTTCGAGGCGGAAAGGCTGCCGACGGTCCAGAAGATGATTCTGGCCGAGAACGCCGAGGAGCGGCAGCGTTACCTCGACATCCTGCGGCCGATGCAGCGTGAGGACTTCCGTGGCCTGTTCGAGGCCATGTCCGGTATGCCGGTCATCATCCGGATGATCGACCCGCCGTTGCACGAGTTCCTGCCCGGTCACGAGGAGCTCGAAGAACAGCTTCATGATCTCGAGGAATCCCGGTCGGGAGCCAACGGTGATGAGATCAAGGAGGTCGAGCGCAAGCTCGGCCGGGTTGATGATCTCCATGAGGAGAACCCGATGCTGGGTTTCCGCGGTGTGCGCCTCGCACTCCTGATGCCGGAGATCCCCCGGATGCAGGCCAGGGCGATCATTGCGGCCGCCTGCGACGCCAAGGAGGCCGGATTCGATCCAAAGCCAGAGATCATGATCCCGCTCTCGATCCACGTGAAGGAGTTGGAGCGGGTCAAGGCAATCGTGGTCGAGGCGGCCGAGGAGATCATGCAACAGCGTGGCGTCAGGGTCGACTACCAGGTCGGCACCATGGTGGAGACTCCGCGCGCTGCGATGACGGCAGGTCCCCTGGCTCGAGAGGCCGAGTTCTTCTCGTTCGGCACCAACGACTTGACGCAGACCACGTTTGCGATCAGCCGGGATGACGCCGAGAAGAGCTTCCTGATCCAGTACGTCGAACAGGGCATCCTCCCGGTCAACCCGTTCCAGACACTCGACCGGCTCGGTGTCGGTGGTCTGATCAAGATCGCCGTCGAGGGAGGTCGCAAGCAGCGTCCCGGGATGGAGATCGGGATCTGCGGGGAGCACGGTGGCGACCCCGAGTCGGTGGCTCTATGTCACGAGCTCGGTCTCGACTACGTGAGCTGCTCCCCGTTCCGGGTCCCGATCGCCCGGTTGGCAGCGGCCCACGCCGCCATCAACGACGCATAGCCCTTCGAGGAAGTCACGTTGCAGGAAGCCCGCCCTACCGGGCGGGCTTCCCCTGTTCTTGCGTAGACCAGCCCCACTATGCGGGGTGGCTTCAGGTGGTGTGCGCGACGGGTGATAGGCGACGTCTTCCTAGGTCTTCGACACGACTGCAGCCATCACCGTGCGGGTTGCGGCTGCCACTATCTCGACGAGATGCTCTGGGTCGGCGGCAGCCAGTTCCGCAGTGCCGTCGAGCAGGCGCATCAACAGCCGGGCATCGTGAACGACATCGATACTGGGGCGGAAGTCTCCGGAATCGATTCCGGCTCGGAGGACGTCCGCAATGACTGCACAGAGGTCCTGGTCATATCTCTCGAGCAACGAACGCGCTTCTGCTGAGAGCGCCTGACCCAGCACACCGATCGGGTGGTGAAGAGCCCCGGCCGCCCCTGAGTGGCGCACCAGGTGCTCGAGCCGGCCTGCCGGAGACTCGATCGTCGCAAGCATGGCGCCTAGCTCGTCGAGGTTTGCCTGCTGGTGAACCTCCAACGAACCAACCACGATTGCGTCGACATCGGGGTAGTGGTTGTAGAGGGTCTGCCGGCTTATTCCGGCTTCGTCGGCAACTGCCTTCATGGATACCCCGGTCATGCCGCGCGCTGCGATCAATGTCAGAGTCGCTTCGATGATGCGGCTTCGGGTATCCGCACCGGCCGGTGGTTCGGTGATCATCCGGGGTTCCGATAGAGCCGGGAGGAGAGCGGTATGAAGACAACCAGCATGCCGACCACCCACGCCAGCGCGTACAGAACATCACCGCCGGCCGGATCACCGGAAGTGAGGCTGCGCACCGCATCGGCTGCCACCGAGATGGGCTGATGGGTCGCAAAGCCCTGCAACCAGCCGGGCATCGATTCGGGAGGGGCAAAGGCACTACTGGCGAGCATGAGTGGAAAGAGCCAGAACATCGACAGCATGCCGACCATCTCCTGATTGCGCACCTTTGCGGCAATCGCAGCCCCCAACCATGAGAAGGCGAATCCCACGGCCAACGTCAGACCGATGGCAGCGATACCACCGACGAGCGATCCGAAGCGAAATCCCATCACCATTGCGACCATGGCCAGAAGTATCAGTCCGGCGAGATTGCGGGCGGCGTCGGCCACGGTGCGACCGGCGATGACGGCGCCCTGGTTCATAGGAAGCGACCGGAACCTGTCGGCTACACCTTCCGCCAGGTCTGCCGCTAGTCCAAGACTGGTCTGCTGGGCGCCCTGGAGAGCCGTGATGACGAGCACGCCGGGGACGAGGAAGGTGATGTAGTCGACCCCGGTTCCCGCACCGATGGCCCCGCCGAAGACATAGTTGAACAGGAGCAAGAAGAAGACGCCCATGACCACAGCGAACGTCAGCATTTCCGGTTGGCGGGCGGTCCGGACCATGTCCCGCCAAGTCACGGTTGCGGTGTCCTGCATGGCCTCGCGGACGCGGGCGATGAATGAGGATTCCGCAAAGCCGGGGCGCTCTGCGGGAGCGAAGATCGTTGTGCTCATTCGCTTCCTCCCTTGGCGGCCGCCGGCCCGGTGAGTGTCAGGAATACGTCGTCGAGCGTGGGTCGCCGCAACTGGAAATCAGCAATCTTGATACCGGCGTCGTCGAGTCGCCGCAGGATCTGCAGTGATGTGCCGGCGCCGTCCCCGATGGGCACATGCAGCTCATTGGTGGCGCGATCGGCGGCTACCTCCGGCATGTCGCCGATGAGTGCGAGAGCGCCTTCGAGGTCGGATCCCGAAACGAGGTGGACTTCGAGCACGTCACGTTTGAGTTGTGCCTTCAGCTGGCGCGGTGTTCCCCGAGCAACTACCCGGCCGCCATCAATCATCACGATATGGTCGGCGAGGCGATCCGCTTCTTCGAGGTACTGCGTGGTCAGCACAACGGCTGTTCCGCCGGCTGCAAGGTCCTCGATCGTCTCCCACAACTCATTGCGCGTGCGAGGATCGAGCCCCGTGGTCGGTTCGTCCAGAAACAACGCCGGTGGATTGCTGACTAGAGCAGCGACGATGTCCAACCGACGGCGTTGCCCTCCGCTGAGGGTCGACACCGGCCGGTCGGCGTAGTCGCTCATGCGAAACCGCTCGATGATCTCGTCGACCAGCGCCAACAGCTCGCTCTTGGGGATCTTGTAGAGCCGCCCAAAGAGCTTGAGATTCTCTCGTGCAGTAAGCATCTCGTCGGCCGCGGCTGTCTGCCCGGCAAGGCCGATCTGGCTGCGCACCGCCCGCGGCCGGGTTGCAACGTCGCAGCCACCGACTCGGGCGGAACCTCCATCGATCGGCAGCAGTGTGGTCAGCATGTTGATGGTCGAGGTCTTACCGGCTCCGTTGGGGCCGAGCAAGCCAACGACTTCGCCGGCAGTCACCGTGAAGCTGAGATCGTTGACGGCGATAGTGTCGCCGTATGACTTGCGCAGATGGTCGGCTTCTATCACGACCGTGCGCATGGGAGCGCTGTTAATGGACATAGTGTCCAAGCATATAGACGATCTGTCCAAATAGCAAGAGCAGGTCGTTACTGACCCTCGTAGGTCTCCACTACATCTTCGACGATCACGAGTTCGACACCGGCGCTGCCGAGGATCTCCGGTGTGTCGCCGCCGGCGTGGTAGTGGCGACGCGCCACCACCCGGCTCACACCGCTGCTGGCGATGAGCATTGCGCATACCCGGCAGGGCTCCATCGAGCAGTAGATCGTGGTGCCATCCAGGGCAAGGCCGTATCGAGCCGCCTGGACGATGGCGTTCTGCTCGGCATGGACCGTGCGGACACAGTGCCGGCGGGCAGTGCCGTCGTCGTCGATGACCTGCTTGAAGTCATGGCCGGCATCGTCGCAGTGGGGCATGCCGGAGGGCGAGCCGACGTAGCCGGTGCAGATGATGCGTTTGTCCCGCACCACCACGCAGCCGCTCTTGCCGCGGTCGCAGGTGGCGCGGGTCGCCACCTGGTCGACCAGCTCCAGGAAGTAGTCGTCCCAACTTGGTCTCATCGGCCTCAGCTCTCGGTCGTGTGGAGAACCACGATACCCACTAGGCGGGGCTCCCGTTCTGGCCGGCGGTTGCCCCAAGATGCGGCCGGTCATTGGCTGCGGATCTGACATGGTCGAAGTAGCGAGTCCGGTGTGAACCGCCGCAGGGCAGCAACGTGTCGTGCCTCGGTCGTTGTCGGCAGCCGACACCGCGGGGAGCCAGGATCGCAGGTCGGCTATCGACGATTTGTCGATCGCTCTTCCCCTGGCGTGCGAGTCGAGAGGAGCCAGACCATGGTCGGCACGCCAGTCTCAACGACCGACAGAGTTGGGGTTCCTTGCGGTCGGCGGCCATGCAGCCGACCCCTACACGGGCAGGGAGATGCCTGGTCGAGACGCGAAGCGAGCCAGTTCGGACCTCCCAAGGGTCGCAATGCGCGTATTGCGCTGCTCGATCCTGCTTGGTTTGTCATCGATTGTGTCAATTTGCCGCCTGCGGAAGGGGAGCCGGACCACGCGTGGCGAGGTGCCGTCTTCGAAATCGTCGAGTAGGCGAGGCCGTGTCAGGCCTCGGCCGCGGCCGGACCTTCTGCGTAGACCGCAGCCGCGTAGGCGTTGATGTAGCGGCGCCGGGCAAACTCGCTGTCTTCTTTGCGCACCGCCATCGAACCGATGACGAGGTCGGGTGACTTCTCGACGGATCGGGGAAGGTACTCGCATGCGTAGCGCCATGCCCCGGGTGACCGGGCCTCATCCCAGTCGAGGTAGAGGGCAAAGCTCATAGCTACTGCGTCGCAGCTGAGGAAGTCCGAGGTGACCCGCGTCGGGAGAGCGCTGTAGAGATCGACGCTGTAGGTGCTTCCGTTGTCCCCGGCGAGATCGAGGAAGAACTCTTGCAGCATCTCACGCGATCCCGGTTCGACCATTGCGATGGCCTCCCAGTGCTGCGCAACAGCCGGGTCGGGCGAAATCGAAACGTAGGTTCGCTCGCCAAGACTGAGCAGCTGCAGCGAGTTGTCGAAGCGAGGTGCTTCATCTTCGTGCCATTCGAAGGTGACCAGGGGCCTCATGTCCAACTCCCTGCGAATCGTGGCGAATGCCTCGTCCTCGTCGTGAAGCCCGTAGATGTCCGAGGCAATGATGCCCATGTCCACCGGCACGATGGGCATGACGACGCGACCATGTTCCGCCCGGAGCCGGAGCTCGGTCATCTCTCCAAGTAGTTCCTGGTCGAGTGCAAACGGGTCGAGCGGCAAGCGTGAGTCCTCCACGTCATCATTGGTCAGGGTCAACCGATTGTCCTTGAATCGTCTTTGAATCGGCTGATTGGAGCCCGCACCTGAGCGCTTCTTGCCGATGGCGCAACGCCGGCCGATACCCAACCGGCGCGCTACAGCCCGGACATCGAGGCCGGGCTGTAGACGGAGTACTCGGCTCAGCCGAGCAAGTCGTCCAAATCGAGTTCGGGTGCAAATCCGTGGTGCCGGACATGATCGAGGTGATCGCGAATGTCCTCGTCGGTCATCCCATCGTCCCGCATTCGGGCGACGCCGTAACGCGTCAGCCGCTCGGCACAGTCCGGGTTGTCTTCGAGGAAGTCGCGGAGGACGGCTCGTCCGCGCGGTCCACCCGTCGGCTGCCCGAAGCGGCGTGCGCCCCTCCGCATGCTGTGGCGCATCCAGCGCCGGTGGTGCTTTGCATGCCCTGATCCTTCGTGTCCCATTGAGTAACCTCCTCCTAGTGCGATACAATTTGTAGCGCTACAACCTGTAGCATATCCGAAGTCCCTGATTTATGCAACAAAATGTTGTACAGTTTCAGGTGAGATGCCACACGGACCAAAAGGACACTCGCATCGCGGTCGGGGTCATCGCCGTCACGATCCCCGCGTTGCCCGTACCCGGGCGATAGTCCTCGAAGCCGCGCGCAAGTTGCTCGTCGAGGAAGGTCCCGATGCGGTTACGGCGCTCCGGGTGTCGGAAGCCACGGGTGTTGCGCGCACCACCATCTACCGCCACTGGCCGGAGCGAGAAGACTTGCTACGCGACACCGTGGCGCTCGACGAGCCTGAGCCTCGCATCGAGCTCAGTGGAGACACGAAGTCCGACCTGATCGCGATGCTGACGCACATGGCCGAGCAGGTGGGGAAGCGACGAAGTGCTCGCATGATGACGGTAGCGCTGGACCGGGCCGGGTACCGCGGTGAGGCGGGCGGGCCCCATCGCGATATGGTGCGGCGGCGGCTCGATCCGTTGCGCAGGATCATCGAGACCGGTGTCGAGCAGGGAGATCTGGTGGCTGATCTCAACGTCGACGATGCGGTCGCACAACTCGCCGGCCCTGCATTCTTTCAAGCGGTGTTCTTGCGGCGCAGGGTTACCCCCGAGTTCATTACCGGAGTAGTCGACAGGTTCGTCGCAGGTCACAGTGCTTGATTTTCGGCCGGCGCGATCTCGTACCAGCCTCGACTCGGCGCGCTCGCAATGTCGCAACTGTGCGGCCTGGTGACGGGGCAGTACAGCCGATGGTTTGCTGTTCTCTGTTCCGCTCCGCCGCTGGTGGCGAAGACCACGACCCTGTCGGCTTCCAGCTGAATCGCCTGTGGAAGATTACGAGCCGCGTCGCCGGCGGCGTCGGACGGCAAGCTGCCTGAGCCGTCGATCGAAGAACCGTCGCGAAGAGGCCCGGGCCTGCGCCCGGGCCTTGCCTGGTGGGCCGGTCTTGGCCGGCCCACCAGGGTTGTGTGTCGTGGTGGGCGGGAGAGGGAGGAGTCTTGGCCTACGACACAAACCTCATCGTCATCGGATAGCGGTAGTACTCGCCGTTGCTGGTCCGGATTGCCGCCTGGATCGTCAAGATGAACCATCCGATCACAACCACCGGGAGCAGGATCAATCCCACCAGCAGCAGGATGGAGATTCCGGCAACCAGCGCCCAGATCATGAACGAGATATTGAAGTTGAGGGCTTCCTTGGCGTGATATTCCACCCAGGGGTCGTCTCGTTTTAGAAGCCAAACCAGGAGTGGTCCGACGATCGGCGGGATCCCGAGGAATACGGCAAAGCTGGAAAGGTGGCTGACAGTTGCCAGGTTGCGTGAGTCGGTTGATACGACCTGTTGCCTGGGGGTCTCGGTAGTCATTGTCTCTCTTCTTTCTGTGCTGCTTCCAGCATGCGATGGCCGCCGGTTCGGTACCATCGGGTGTCACCCTGGTTGGACCCTGAGTTGACCCTGAGGTGCCGCAGGTGTGCTCGGGTCCCGGCTTCATGACAGCACCTCGACAGTCATTACTTGTTCCGACATCGCCAAACGGGTTGACAAGAGAGTCTCGTTCTATACACTGAAAACGTTTCCTGAAAACGTTTCCCATCCGTGGCAGAAGGGGACTCGTGGCCACGATCATCGACGTCGCGAAGCGAGCCGGTGTTGCTGTAACCACCGTGTCGCGGGTGATCAACGACAAGGGCCAGGTCAAGGAAGAGACTCGCGACCGGGTTCTGGCAGCGATCGACGAGTTGGCTTACCGTCCAAGCCCCGCAGCGCGCAGCCTGCCGCGTAAACGCGCTCACGCAGTGTCGGTGCTGGTTCCTTTTGTCACCCACCCCTCTGCGGTTGCCCGGGTGCAGGGGATTGTGCACGGACTACGCAAGACCGACATCCCTGTCACCATCCTCGATGTCGAGAAACCGGCTCACCAGAGCGAGCACCTCGACACGCTTGCTTCGAGTTACCGGCCGGAAGGAGCGGTGATCATCTCGTTGGTTCCCTCTGAGCGGCAGCTCGCCCGGTTTGCCGAGGTGGAGCTGTGTCCCGTGTTCATCGATGCGGACATCCCGGAGTTCTCTCGAATCTTCATAGATGACCGTACCGGCGGGGTACTCGCTACCGATCACCTCATCGGTCTGGGTCATCGCCGCATCGCGTTCATCGGGGATATCGAGAACGGCAGCTTTGGCTTCGAGTCGAGCGCCAAGAGGCATCAGGGGTATCGAGACGCGCTACGCGTCGCCGGATTGGAAGCGGAGTCCCGGTACCAGCGAACCGGCCCTCACGGCAGCGACATCAGCCGCCAGATCGCTCATGAGTTGCTGACGTTGCCGGACCCGCCGACGGCGATCTTCGCCTCCTCCGACACTCAGGCAATCGGCGTGATGGAGGCGGCGAAGGAAGCTCGGGTGAAGATTCCTACCGAGCTGTCGGTGATCGGCTTCGATGACATCGAGATCTCAGCCTATCTCGGGCTGACCACGGTCCGGCACCCGCTCTATGAGTCCGGCCTGATCGCCGCTGAGCTGGTCATTGAGCATATTCGAGATCCGAGTTGTGCCCCCCGCCGAGTCGAACAGGAGCTGGAGGTGATAGTCCGCTCGACTACGGGGCCACCACGTGACTGAGACTTCTTGAACAAACCAGACAACACAAGAAGACGAAGGAGGAGGAGCTAGTGAGAACGAAATACCTGATAGCGCTGCTGGCGGTGCTGGCGCTGATTGCCGGATCGTGCGGCGGTGGCAGCCTCGAGGCGGCGGCAGAGTGTGATGGGGAAATCCCCGCTGGTTCAACCGTGACTGTATGGATGCACGAGGGCTCTGAGTACGACGCGTTGAGCGAAGCTATGAACGCATTCAACACGACTCGTGGACCCGAGCTGGGCGTCACGGTCGAGGTGGTTTCCATTCCCGAGGGTGGGTACACCGATGCAATCAAGGCGGCAGCGGCCGCCGACGACTTGCCCGACGTGATCGAGTTCGACGGGCCAACGATGGCCAACTTCGCATGGGCGGGAAGCATCCTGGCCATGGAGGATTGCATCTCGGATGATGTCAAGGACAACCTGCTGCCGTCGCTCATCGAGCAAGGCACTTATGCGGGCAACCTGTGGGGCATCGGCACCTTCGACTCGGGACTCGGCCTGTGGGCTTGGCGTTCCGCCCTCGATGAGGTTGGAGCAACCATACCCACCAGTCCGGACGAGGCGTGGACTGCCGAGGAATTCGAACAGGTCCTGCGTGACCTCAAAGCCGCCGGCTATGAGTTCCCGCTCGACATCAAGCCCTGGTACGGATCGCAGGGGGAGTGGTTCGCCTACGCATTTGCTCCGATGCTCTGGTCGGCGGGTGCCAGCCTGATCGATCGGGACAGCTACGAGACGGCAGATGGTGCGCTGAACAGCGAAGAAGCTGTCGAGGTCATGACCCTATTCCAGAGCTGGGTGAACGACGGTCTGATCGACATGCAGGCAGCGGACGATTCGAACTTCCTCGAGAAGCGGTCTCCGATCTCGTGGGTCGGTCACTGGATGTACAGCTCCTATAGCGAAGCTGCCGGGTCCGACCTGGTGCTCTTGCCGCTGCCCGATTTCGGCGAGGGAACCCGCACCGGGATGGGATCCTGGGCGTGGGCCATCGCCAACGGAGCCAGCGATGGCGATGCTGCGATGGCCGTCATCGAGCACATGGTTTCGGACGACGTCGTCCTTGCCGTGACCGCAGCCAACGGTGCGGTGCCCGGTACCAAGACTGCAGTCGAGAAATCGCCCAACCATGCAGAGGGTGGGCCTCTAGAGCTATACATCACGCAGCTGGAAGGTGCCCCCGACGTAGCGATGCCTCGGGCGCTGACTCCGGCCTATCCGACGATGACACAGACGTTCACGGCCACCCTGGATGACATCATGCAGGGCAAGGATGTGAAGACTGCCCTGGATGAAGCGGTAGCGATCATCGATGCCGACATAGAGGCCAACGAGGGCTATCCGGAGCCTGAATAGACGGGTTTGAGGGGGACCCGCCCGGGTCCCCCTCACTCCATTGGCTCGTCAAGTCCCCGTCTACCGGGAGGTATCAATGTGACCGCAGTACCTGCTGCGGGAGAGAAGACGCCGCAGCGACGCAAACGGCCGGCATCGGGTACCCAGAGGAGTGAGTCACGGGTTGCGTGGGCGTTCAGTGCCCCCGCCCTGATCCTGCTCCTGGCGTTCATCGTGCTTCCATTTCTGCTTGCGTTTGTCCTCTCCTTTACCAACCAGCGGCTCATCTCGCCGCTGCCGACGAAGTTCGTGGGAATCGATAACTACGTGGACACATTGGCCAGCGCCACGTTCTGGAAGGCCTTCTTCAACAACGTCTGGTTCGTCGTCATCGTGGTTCCGGTGCAAACCGCATTTGCCCTGTGGCTGGCGATTCTGGTGAACCGGAAGATCCCGGGCAGGGTCTTTTTTCGAACCGTATTCTTCCTGCCGGTGGTGACCGTCATGGCCGCCGCCGCGGTGATCTGGTCGTTGCTGTTCAATGCCAATGGGCTGGTCAACGCCATCATGGAGACGGTCACTCTTGGGGCATTCTCCCCCGACTGGCTCAACTCAACTACCTGGGCCCTACCGGCGATGATGATCGTTGGGATCTGGCAGGGGGTCGGGTTCCAGATGGTGATCCTGCTGGCGGCGTTGCAGGACGTTCCCGAAGTGCTGTACGAGGCGGCCTCGATCGACGGGGCGAGTCGCTGGCAGCAATTTACGAACGTGACTCTGCCGGGCATCCGCAACGGTCTGAGCTTCGTGATCACGGTTACGACGAT
>JARFRN010000025.1 GCA_029287195.1 Acidimicrobiia bacterium
GAAGTCTCGTGGGCTCGGAGATGTGTATAAGAGACAGGTCATCATGGGCGACTCATCGAAGATCGAAGAATACGATGAAGTGCGATCCACCGGTCGCGTGCTTTCGGTGCCGGTGGGGGATGGCTTGCTCGGGCGAGTCATCGACCCTCTCGGTAATCCGCTCGACGGCAAAGGCCCCATCGAGTCCACCGAGACCCGCTTACTCGAAACTCAGGCGCCTTCGGTAGTAGAACGCCAGCCGGTGAAGGAGCCCCTGCAGACGGGGATCAAGGCCATCGACGCTATGACCCCTGTTGGTCGCGGGCAGCGCCAGCTGATCATCGGTGACCGGCAGACCGGCAAGACGGCCATCCTCATCGATACGATCCTCAACCAGAAGGGTCAAGGCGTTAAGTGCATCTATGTGGCTATCGGGCAGAAAGCCTCAACGGTTGCCGAGGTGGAAGACGCCCTGGCCAAGGGTGGGGCAATGGACTACACCGTGATCGTGGCGGCCCCGGCGTCCAGCGCCGCCGCGCTGCAAATGTATGCCCCATACGCCGGCTCAGCCATCGGTCAGCACTGGATGTACAAAGGCGAGCATGCCCTGGTGATATTCGACGACCTGTCCAAGCAGGCGGTGGCGTACCGCGAGATCTCGTTGCTACTGCGCCGCCCGCCGGGTCGTGAGGCGTATCCCGGCGACGTCTTCTACCTGCACAGCCGCTTGCTCGAGCGTTGCGCCAAGCTCAGTGATGAGTTGGGTGGGGGATCGTTGACCGGTCTTCCCATCATCGAAACGAAGGCCAACGATGTGTCGGCGTATATCCCGACCAACGTCATCTCGATCACCGACGGTCAGATCTTTCTAGAGTCGGATCTGTTCTACTCGGGTATTCGGCCTGCCATCAATGCCGGTATCTCGGTGTCTCGAGTCGGCGGTGCGGCCCAGGTCAAGGCAATGAGGAAGGTGGCCGGGCCGTTGCGGCTGAACCTGGCCCAGTTCCGTGAGCTGGAGGCTTTCGCCGAGTTTGGGTCCGAGCTCGATGCGGCCTCGCTGGCGCAGCTCGACCGTGGGCGTCGCGTCGTCGAGGTGCTGAAGCAGGGCCAGTTCGCTCCGTTGCGGGTGCAGGAGCAGGTCGTGTCGATCTTTGCCGTGACCGAGGGCCACATGGACGATGTTCCCGCGGATGAGATTCACGACTTCGAGGTTGGTTTGCTCGAGTTCGTGCGATCCCGCTACTCCGGTCTCCTCAACGAGATCCGGGACACCGGCGAGCTGCCGGCCGACGGCCTGGTATCCGCGATCAACGAGTACAAGGCTTCGAGGGAGGGCTGATCCTTGGCTTCCGCTGAAGTACGACAGATTCGAAGGCGGATCAAGTCGGTTCAGTCGACGATGAAGATCACGCGGGCGATGGAGCTCATCGCCACATCGCGGATCGCCAAAGCTCGAGTCAGAGTGGCTCAGTCACAGCCCTATACGGACAAGATGAACGAGGTCATCAGGAACCTCGGTGCCGGCTCTGCCGGGTTGTCGCACCCGTTGTTGGAACGGCGTGAGGTGATCACGTCTGGTGTCGTGGTGGTCAGCTCCGACCGCGGCCTTGCCGGTGGCTACAACAGCAATGTGATCCGGATGGCCGAGCATCGCATTCAAGACCTGCGCAACGCCGGCAAGCAGATACGGTTGTACACGGTGGGGGAGAAGGCGAAGGCCTACTTCGCCTACCGCAACTTCGAGATCGAGCAGGCCTGGCTCGGAGTGACCGACACACCCGGCTACGGCGACGCCAGGAGGATCGGCAACGTCGTGCTCGAGGAGTATCAGAGCGAAGCCGTTGACTCGGTCGAGGTGTTCACCACCCGGTACATCTCCGCACTTACGCAAAGGCCGGTGCTGTGGCCGATCCTCCCAATCGAGCCGCCCGAGGCCACGGCGGAGGACACGGCGGTCGGCTACACGTTTGAGCCGTCACCGGAAGCGATCCTTGCCCGGTTGCTACCCCGTTATCTTGAGGGCACGGTATTCGGGATCCTGCTGGAGGCTTCCGCCTCCGAGCATGCCGCCCGTCGGCGGGCCATGAAAGCGGCAACGGAGAACGCCGAGGAACTTGTTCGCCTTCTCACCCGCGAAGCCAATCAGGCGCGGCAAGCCGAGATCACAACTGAGATATCTGAAATCGTTGGCGGCGCCGAAGCGCTCGCCGGCGGATAGAGGAAAAGAACGGAGAGACAGTGACCACAACCACCGCACTTCCAACGGGGCGGATCGTCAAGGTGGCCGGCCCGGTCGTTGACGTCGAGTTTCCCAGCGATGCCTTGCCGGAGATCCTCTACGCCCTCGAAGTCGACCTCGAGATCAGCGGAGAGTCGACGACTGTGAAATGCGAGGTAGCGCAGCACCTTGGGCACAACAAGGTGCGTGCCGTTGCGTTGGCCCCGACCGACGGACTGGTGCGCGGCGCCCCGGTACGCAACACCGGCCTGCCGATCACCGTTCCCGTTGGCGATCAGACGCTCGGCCACATTTTCAACGTTTGGGGTGATTCCCTCGATTCCCCGGATCAGGAATTCCCGGGTGATTGGTGGCCGATTCATCGTGAGGCACCTGCTTTCGAGGATGTCGAGCCGCAGAAGAAGATCTTTGAGACGGGTATCAAGGTTCTCGACCTGATCTGTCCGTACCTCGAAGGTGGCAAGATCGGCCTCTTCGGCGGTGCCGGCGTAGGCAAGACGGTGCTCATCCAGGAGATGATCAACCGGGTTGCCACCCAGCACGGCGGCGTTTCGGTGTTTGCCGGGGTCGGCGAGCGGACTCGGGAAGGCAACGACCTCTTCCTGGAGATGAGCGAATCCGGCGTGCTGGAGAAGGCCGCCCTGGTGTTCGGCCAAATGGACGAACCGCCGGGTGTGCGGCTCCGGGTTGCGCTGTCTGCGCTGACGATGGCTGAGTACTTCCGCGATGTGCAACGCCAGGATGTGCTGCTGTTCATCGACAACATCTATCGGTTCACCCAGGCCGGCTCTGAGGTGTCGACACTGCTCGGCCGGATGCCGTCGGCGGTGGGTTATCAGCCGACGCTGGCCGGCGAGATGGGGGTACTGCAGGAGCGGATTACGTCGCTCAAGGGCCGCTCGATCACGTCCCTGCAGGCCATCTATGTTCCCGCCGATGACATCACCGACCCGGCCCCGCATACGGCGTTTGCTCACCTCGATGCGACAACGGTGCTCTCCCGTCCGCTCACTGCGCTGGGTATCTACCCGGCCGTCGATCCGCTCGACTCGGGTAGCCGGGCGCTCGATCCGCAGATCGTCGGAGATCGCCACTACAACGTGGCCACCGAGGTGCAGCAGATCTTGCAGCGCTATCAGGACCTGCAAGACATCATCGCAATTCTCGGTATCGATGAGCTCTCGGAGGAGGACAAGCTGATCGTGGGTCGGGCGCGCCGCATCCAGCGCTTCCTGTCGCAGCCGATGTTTGTAGCTGAGGCATTTACCGGCCAGCCCGGCGTCACTACGCCGCTCGAGGAGACCATCGAGTCGTTCTCGATGCTGGTGAACGGCGATCTCGACCACCTCCCGGAGCAGGCGTTCTACATGGTGGGCGGCGCCGAAGATGCACAGCGCAAGGCCAAAGAGATCGAAGGGTAACTATGCCCGGCAAGCTATTCCGCGTCGACGTTGTGGCCCCGGAGGCAATCGTGTATTCCGGCGACGCCCAGTTCATTTCCGCTCGCACCACGGAAGGCGATATCGGCATACTTGCGGATCACGAAGCCACGATGGCTGCGCTGGCGACCGGGCCCGTCGAAATCCACGATGCCGAGGACAACGTAACCACGATCGGGATCCACGGCGGCTTCCTGCAGATCTACGCCAACATGGTGACACTGCTGACAGACAGGGCGGAGATGACCGCGGGCGGGCGTGAAGAGGCACTGCGTCTCGCCGAGGAGCTCAAGGCGGCCCAACAGCGAGCAGTAGAGCAGGCTGGAGCTGAAGTCATACTCTGAGTGGCGTCAGCCGAGTCGACGGAGTCTGCTGTGATATCTGTCTCTCTGTGGACTTCGACACCCCGCAGGCGGGCATCGTTGCGTGCCATTTCAGGGTGTCCGTCTCGTTCTCCGGGGGCCGCAGAGGAGACTGCGCCGGCAAGCAGGCTCTGTCGGCGTTGTCCCCTTGCAGCCGGAAACCGGCAGCAAACATGACTGCTTCTGCCGTTCTCGATACCTAGCCGAGCGACGCTGCGAATTCGTCTACTTGGGAGGGCAGACCGCGGGCAACCGCCTCACTCACGACCGGGAAGAAGAGCGTAGAGAGCGTGCCACGGGACACCACTTCCAAGGTGACGGTAACAATCGTCGTTCCATTGCCGTTCGGGGCCAGATGTGCTTCCAGAGTTCCGGCGACCTCTCGGGCGTCCAGGTCGAGGGTCATTCGCTCCCCATACACTGCGTCCGACACGGCCGCTATGCCCGTGTAATGCTTCGCGGCAACGGTGGTGGTCCAAACAAAGGACTCGAGCTGGCCGTCTTCGCGCGAAACGGACTCGATGACGTCTTCAACAGGGCCGATGTTTGCCCAGGTGTCGGCGAGTTGCAGCCGCTCCCACACCTCTTCGGTGGATGCAGCTGCGACGGCTTGATGGCTGAAAGTGGCTCGCGGCATGCGGGGACAATAGCGCCCGGAGCCGGGCTAGCCGTTGCGCTATCAATCCGCTAGCCAAGTAGTCTCTAGGGCCAATGCGAAGGAAGTTCCTGTTATCCGTCCTCGGGACGGACCTGGTTGCGCTCGGCATCGCCATGCTGCTCGGCTCGGCTCTCACGTTTGGTGAACTCGTGCCGTGGCAAGCCACCCGTGCCGACCAGAACGTATGGCCGATGCTTGGGCTGCTGACCGGTGGTGCCTTGCTCGGATCGTATGCATCGGTGCGGATGTGGGCGCAGGGGGCGCCGCGCCCGTCGTACGGTCGAGCGCTGGCGATTGTGGCGATGACGGCTGCGTTTACCGCAACCGGGATTGCATTTGGGCGCCCGTCGTACTGGTCGCGGACGTACCTGGTCACGACGATTGGAATCTGGTTGATCGGGGCGTTGCTACACCGCTATGTCCGGCGGCGCCGACCGTGGGCAGAGAAACTATTGATCATTACTGCGGAGAAGGGGCTGGTCGAGGATCTTCGTGACGCGGATCATACCGAGGTGCTGGAGGTCTACGATCCTGCCGGTGAGCCACCAACCGAGCCGACGGGAGAGGCCACCCTGGTTGCAGATCTGCGCCCCGTGATGTCCGACCGCATGGCCCAATTCGTGTCGTCCTGGAATCTCGCCGGATACCCGGTGCGAGCGCTGTCTACGGTCTACGAGGAGTACACCGGCAGGCTTCCAATGGTCCATCTGACCGAGGGCTGGGAGCTCTCCGCACCTGTCGGCCGCAACGAGTACGCGGGTTTCAAGCGCGGTATCGACATCGTGCTCGTGCTTGCCACAAGTCCGCTGTGGCTCTTCCTTGCGGCGTGCATATGGATTGCGGTGCGCATGGACTCGCCCGGTGCGGCCATCTATCGCCAGAAGCGGATAGGGCTCAACAGTGAGGAGTTCACGCTCTACAAGTTCCGCACGATGGTCGCCGATGCTGAGAAGGACGGGCCGCAGTTTGCGTCTGTGAACGACACCCGACTCACCAAAGTAGGGAGGTTCCTCCGTCGCTTTCGCGCCGACGAAATCCCGCAGCTGTGGAATGTCCTCAAGGGTGATGTCAGCCTGGTGGGACCGCGTCCGGAGCGGCCGGTCTTCACAGACCGATTCGAAGCCAGCATCCCCTTCTACAGCTATCGACATCTGGTCCGCCCTGGTGTCACGGGCTGGGCGCAGGTGAATTTCGGCTACGCCGACAACGAGCGGGATACCGTCGAGAAGCTCACGTACGACCTGTACTACGTCAAACACATGTCGCCCTGGCTCGACCTGTCGATTCTGGGACGGTCGATGTGGACGGTGCTCAGCGGGTTCGGGGCTAAGTGATCCGCCAGCGGATCACTCAGCCGGGCAGTTGCTTTCAGCAACTGCAGGCCAGTTACTGCGATGCAGCTTTCAGCTAGGGGAGTAGGTTGTCGGCGCGGTGGAGGAAGGCTGCCATTTGGCCGCGGGTGACGGTTTTGTCGGGGCAGAAGTTGGTGTTGTCTGGTGGGTTGCAGCCGCGGGTGATCTCGGCGGTGGCCAGCTTGTCGATGTCGCTCT
>JARFRN010000040.1 GCA_029287195.1 Acidimicrobiia bacterium
GCCGCGGCACTGCCTTCGGGCTGCACAGCTCCTTCAATGTCACTCGTCGGAGGTCAGCAAGACTCCGCAGAAACGACTGAACCGGGTGCACTCGATTGCCGGTTCGAGGGCGCGCGTGGGTGCGCGCTAACGCGCCGCGGGGTGGGTGATATGTGCGGAGACGCTGCGGAGAGAATCGAACTAGGGGGGCCTGGAGCTACCGAACGAACCAGTCGCCCCCTGGGAGAGTGAGATCGTGGATCACGCGGTGAAAAAGGACGATGTGGGCCTGATGAGGAGCGCGGATCGGAGATAGGCTGGAGCAGTGGATCTGCAGATTGTGGGTCGATCACCGTGGACGCAGCTAGTTGAGCCAGCTCTGCTCCGGTTGTCGTGGTCCTGGGGCACCTGTAACGAAGCCTCCGCACCGCAAGTGAGCAACTCTCTCTTCGACCAGCACGTTGGAGCAAGGTTCTGTGGCGAAAGGACTCATTCATGAAGCAACCCGCCCTGACCGGTGTTGCACTGGCGACACTTCTCTTCGTCGGCGCCTGTAGCGACTCGCCGGACGACGGTGTCGGACCCGGCCCAGTAGGGCCGGTTGGCCCCCAAGGAGAAGTTGGTCCGCAAGGGGACGTCGGCCCCGGGGGAGGTGCCGAGAAGATCCGAGGCTCTGGCGACATAGTTGTTGAAGCGCGCGACGTTGCCGGGTTTGAGACCATAGACCTTGCCGGTGAAGGTCGGGTCGAGGTGACTCTCGGCGGTGACGCTTCAATGACAATCGAAACCGACGACAACTTGATGGAGTACCTCGAAGTCTCCGTCTCGGGAACGACACTGACGCTGCGAACGGTCGGTGACGGTGCGTTCGACATCGACCCTACCGCTTCGATCATCTGGCGTGTCACAGTACCGATGCTGGCTGCGGTCACGATCAGCGGCGCCGGCTCCATCGACGTTCCCGGTGTTGAGGGCGAGCGCATCGACGCAACAGTCGACGGCGCTGGCGATATCACCTTGCCCGGGCTGGACGCGGGCACACTGGTCGCCCAGATCAACGGGGCCGGAAGCATCGTCGCCGGCGGAACGGCAGACAGCGTCGACGCCACAGTCAACGGCGCCGGAACGATCGACTTCGGCGAGCTGAAAGCTGCCAATGCGTCGCTGCTCATCAACAGCTCAGCGAACATCACCATTTGGGCAACCGACATGATCGACATTTCCGGTGACGGTCCGGGCACCGTCACCGTATACGGATCGCCGGAAGTCTCCGGCGGTGGGGATCGGGTGACACTGCTAGGAGACAAGTGACCGAGGGAGGACGACCGCGATGGCTACTCAACCGCTGAATCGCAAAGCTGCCGTAGTGGCATTGACAGTGATGCTCGCCTCGTGCGGCGGTGGGGGAAACTCAGATAAGGCTGCAACCACTTCGGTCGGGGCGCAACCGGCGGCAAACGGGAACGAAGGAGCGCCTAGCGAGCTTGGGTCCATCTCCGCTGCGACCGACGCCGAGATCGTGGCGCTGCTGGAGAGCGGAGATATCCCGTCGGCGGCCGCTGCCATCATCGTCGGCGACGAGATCGTGTGGGCCAAGGGCTACGGCGAACAGGCATCGCTCGACACCGTTTACATGGCGGGATCGATCGACAAGTCGTTCATCGCGACCGCCGCGATGCAGCTGGTCGACCATGGCCGCATCGACCTGCAAGCCGACATCAACACCTACCTTCCGTTCCCGGTGCGGCATCCCGACTATCCAGACACTGTCGTTACGGTGGATCAACTCATGTTGCACAGGTCGGGGCTCGTCGGTGATCTTCCAGACTCTGTGTGGTACGACAACGACCTCACTGCGCTGCAGTGGTTCTCCGATGAGTTCGGTGAAGATCTCAGCGACAATCCCTACGCCGACGGCAGACCGCCACTCGGTGACTACTTGGCCAGTCACTTCGAGCAAGCCGATACAACCGGTCTCTGGATCTTCGAACCGGACACCGACTGGAAGTACTCCAATCTTGGGGTCCATCTGCTACTCGGCTACATAGTCGAGCGGGTCAGCGGTAGGACCATCGAGGACTACATTGAAGACCACATCCTGGCCCCACTCGGCATGACCGACACAGGCTTTGAGGCCGCCGACTACGACGAGTCGGTGCTGGCGGTTCCGCACACGAGAGTCGACGGCACCAACAAGCCGCTGCCGATCACCGGCATGAGCGCCAGTCGCCGGCTCCGGACGACTGCGATCGACCTGGCCCGATTCCTCGGGGCGCACATGGGTGCCGGCAGCTTTGACGGGACTGAGATTCTCTCGACAGATTCGACCAAGACGATGCAAGAGGTCCACACCCCGCTCGGAGGCACCGATTCTGATCAGCTTCGCTTCCGCGGGATCGGTTACGGGTGGTGGTTGTGGACAGAGGACCGCTCCGGACACGGCGGTGGGGTACCGGGCTTCCTCGCCAAGATGGTCATGCAAGAGACCGACGACGGCGCCGTCGGTGTGGTGGTCATGATCAACCTCGGGTGCAGCCTCAACTGTGACGTAACCTGGAAGGACCTACATTGGGTGCCGCTGCGTGAGCTACTCCTCGCCGAAGCCCGCGACATCCTTGGCAGCACCTAGCGTCAGCTAGCTTCCGACGAGAGCGTCCGAGGTGATTCCGCACGTCGGTGAGTGGCACGTGGCGCCCTCATGCCCGGCTACGTGAATGTCGACCGTCGTCCATCACGAGGAGGTCGCAGAAGGCCGGCACCCGGAGCGCCGCCGCTCGGCGGTTTGGATCGCGTCAGCGGTGCCGATCGCCAATTCTGACGCACGAACGAGCATTCCACCGAGTGCACCAGAACGGCACTCACGTCGTGCTCGGGTCCTCGTCCGACGTCTCAACAGGTCGTTGCGTCCCGAAGGGTTCGGCAGGCTTCGGCCATGCGGGCAGGTCCGAGTTGCGTGACCCGACGCCGGAACGAGTCCTTCGGCAGGGTGTGCAGGTTGTCGAAGTTGGCAACACAGGCAGTTGGCACACCATCGACGTCAGGAGTCAGTTCGAACTCTGACACGAGACCGCGGGTCACGCGGGTCAGGGCTGCGACGACCACGGAGCCGATCCGATCGGCAACGGGGTCCCGGGTGAGGATGAGTACGGGACGGTCGCCACTAGGAGTCGCAGCGAACCAGATCTCACCCCGTTGCATCGGCCCAGTCCGACCAGTCCTCGGCGGGACCCCAGTCGGCGATCTCGGTAAACGCCGCCTCGTCTGCGGTGAGCGGCAGTTTGGTCCACGCCTTGATGTCATCCTCGGCGCGGAGTCGGACGAGGTAACGATGAAGCGCCTCACGCAAAAGTTCAGAGCGGTCGACGCCGAGCCGTTCCGCCCATCGCTGCGCGTCGGCGGCTTCTTCATCTTCGACTCGGAAGCTGAGCATTGTCATACAGCAATCATATCGTGTATGACGCCCAGATCAACCACACTGTTGCAGTAACGCTCCAGTCCGAGACCGCACTGGAGCGGCACTTCCAGGAGCGCCCACATCTCGTCGGCCCAACAACTGAGCGTGGTGTTCACGCATTGCCACGTCCAGTAGCCAGCGAGGTGCAACGAAGTGCCGGTTCGAGGGTGGCTTGTGCGAGCTGAGGGTGGAGTGCCGAGCGTGATTATGCGCAAGCTCGGTTCGCTCATGGCCACGCAGTGGCAGTTGGTCCTGATGGCTTGATACGCAACGTGCGGATACAAACACACGCG
>JARFRN010000042.1 GCA_029287195.1 Acidimicrobiia bacterium
CGCATCTGCAACGTGACCTGCGGAAGGTGGTCGGCAACGTCCGCCAGCCACGGGTCGTGGTTGGCAACGGCGGCGGCGCCTCCGAGCATGGCCCTGAGCCGCAGACCGACCAGGAATCGGAGCGTCTCGGCATCACCGGCAGGACCGTGCGCCCCGTCGCCCTCCAGGTAGTAGCTGAGCCGATCGGCGAGCGTAGGGAATCTGCGAAGCAGGAACGGCAGGTGGCGGAAGCCCTTCCGCAATCCGGGCCGCACCTTCTCGCCTCCGAACATGAGGTTGAGCCGCTCCGGAGTCTTGAACCTGAGGCGCACGTCCGATTTGGCATGAGAACCGGACCCGTACCGGATCGCACCGTCGCCGATGTCGAGATGGGCCACCGGGCCCCGGCGGACCTCGAACTGGACGATCGCGGTTTGGCCGGCAATCGCAGCTGCTGCCTCTTCGTCAAACGCAACGAGGTCTTCGAATAGAGGCAGGATGCCCTCGAGGTAGATCCAGGCGCGCAGCATCTCGAGTGGGTCGACGTCAGACGATGCACGAGCCATACGCTCTCCCCGAGCAGGCGTCACACTTACTCTACTGAACGACCTCGGTGAAGATCGCTCCGATTAGCCCTGCGGCGAGCGAACCATTGCGAAGTATGGCGGTCCCTTGGGGAACCGGACCTCCTCGATGATGGCCGGATGGGGGTAGACCTCGATCAAGGTCCGTTCGCTACCCGCGCTGCGGTTTGAAGAGTGCGGGCCTGCGCTGCGTGATCCGTATTCACGATGCAACTCGCTTTCACATGGCCGCCTACCCGTCTCGCTGAGCACGTGCAGCGGGGCATCGATCGCCTCGACGTCGGCGCCATCGACCAGATCAGCGATCCACTCGAGGATCTCACCTTTCGGCTACCAAAGGGCTACCTGCCGCTACTTCCGCCGCCGCAGCGTCTGCCGCAGGTCCTTCAAGAGCAGCAGCAGATGCTGCGGATCAGTGGGGGAACGCTCGAAGCCCGGGATGAGGCGAAGGTAGAAGATGCGGGCCTCCTCGCTCTCGGCGTGGACGAGCAGGCCTCGACAGCCGATCTGGGCGCCGAGTTCGGCCACGCGGGAGACCACATCCTGAAGCAAAGCGGCACCGAGACCCCGACGCTCATGCTCGAGGTCGACACCCAGCCGGGCGAGGAGAGCTCCCGGCTGCGGATAGCGCCCCGCGCCTTTGCGGACCCGAGCCGGCGCATCCCCAACCGTGATGCTTGCCATCGCCCAGGCGTAATAGGCAACGACCGCTTGCGAATCCTGTTCAACGACGACCCGAGCTTTCACCGTACCGGTAGCGCGCGCCTGCCTGGCGTGGTCACGCAGCCAGAACGTCGGTTCAACCGAACGACACTCGAACTCATCCAGCAAGTCGTCAGGCTGCAGCAAACGGGGCCGCAGGTATCGGGCACTCACCCGTCGACGAACGGTGAAGGCCGATCCATGAGTTCACGCAGACCGGCCACGTCTCGAGACGGACGGCTGTTGATTTCATCCCATGCGGCGCAGGCGGCGGGATCGAGCGCGAACAAAGCACGGTCGGCCAGCACCCGTTGCGCCGCCACCGTGAGGCTCTCGATCACAAAACTGGTCAGGTCGGTGTCGAGCGCAGCCACGGCGCGGTCGATCAGCTCACGGTCCTGCGGTGTGGCCCGCACTTCGATCCGTTCGCTGCGCGTTCGCTTGGTATGTGTCGTCATCTTCTTAGCTTCCATTTGTTCGGCCAATGTACGGCCGAGTTGATTGTCAACGTCACCGCCGCACCCCTGTGTTCTCCTACCCTGCCGACCGTTCCGGCAGTGGCCGCCGCACAACACGGCGATCGTCGCCGATCTCGAGGACCGTCCCCACCTCGAACTGGGCGGCCTGCTTTAGATGACGGTCGGCGAAACCTGCAAACCACACGTCGGTCGGCTCATTGAGCACCCAGCCACAGGCGACGAGCTCATCACGCAAAATCTCCCGGTATGAGCCGAAATTGATCTCGGGACGATTGGCAACAGTGAACGTCGTTGTGCCCGACCGCGATCCCAGGCCGATCATGTCTCGTTCACAGGGGCAATCCGGGCAGTCACAAGAGACGGGCGGCCGCATCACCAGCTCACCTTCGAGGGCGAAGCACATATCCCACTCCCGCATCCCCTGGCTTCGTTTGGTGGCAACGAGCACCTTCACAGAGGTCCTTTCGTCTACTGCGATCACTGTACGACCGGCCTGGGACACGAATCTTGGGGTCGACCGGACCGCCACGAAGAACCAAGCCGTGGCCGGCCAATACCGAATGGGCCCCGCACTCACGATGGGTGCGGGGCCCGGTTTGGCTCGGCCGATTGCTGCTTTGCCGCAGCCGCTACTTCAGGTCGAATTCGACCATCTTCTTGAGCTGGCCATCGTCGACCTCGACCTTGATCTTCAACTCCGACTCACCCCAGTAGAACTCCAGCTCCACCTCATCGGACTTCTCCTCACGCTCATGCAGCACCCAAACCGAA
>JARFRN010000059.1 GCA_029287195.1 Acidimicrobiia bacterium
GCCGCGGATCTCGTCTTCAGGACGGCCGCTCTCGACGACGTGGAGCGGTGCGACCGATCGTTCTACAGTGTTCGGTGGATCCTGGTGCACCTGATCGAGGAGTACGCCCGCCATCTCGGACACGCCGACCTGATCCGTCAGGCCGTCGACGGCCAGACCGGCGAGTGACCGTGCTTTCTTCTGGACTCTGGTCGACGGAGTGGCGTGTACGCTCAGCGTGTCTACAAGAAGGGCAGCCATGAGTTCAAACAATGCGGGCGCCGCCGGCGGCGGCGCCATCTACGGCCTCGGCATCTTCGGCGCCTTCGTCTACTACTGGCAGCAGGCGGACACGTTCTGGGAGTACGTCCTGTCGTTCCTCGCCGGTCTGTTCTGGCCGGCGTTCATGGTCTACGAGGTCTTCAAGGCGCTCGGCAGCTAGTCGATCAAGTCAGCGAAGCAGCCGCCCGGTCGAGCCGATGTGCCGCCGACGAAGCTCAACGAGCCGACGTCGCTCTGGATTCATTCGACATGAGCAACGGAGTGCTTGGCGAGCAGGGCCGCCCAATGGCCCGGTTCCTCGCTATCTCTCCTCCTCAGATCGACCTGGATTCCTGCCCGATACCGGAACACCGGCGTGCGCAAACGCGTCGATGACGGTGCGGATGTCTCCCGGTTCTCCGTGAGCCAGCAACCGTCCAGCGAATCGGACGAGCGCATGCCTCCCCAGAATGTGCCGGCTCAGTTCGGCCGTCTCCTCGTCCCGTTTCTCAACGAGCTTGTCGTAGTCATCGGGCCGTGTGCGCAGCTCCAGCGAGAGCTCCCATGCCCGATCCCGGGCTTCGTGGATGGCCGTTCGCATCAGGTACTCGTCGAATCGGCCACCCAACCGGTCGGTGATCGCCATGCGGGGAGAGACCATTCCCATCCGGCTCTGCAGGTTGTCAAGTCGGCTGAACAGGATGTCGTTCACCTTGAGGTAATCACGATGAAGCACGGTGAGATCGCGGCTTGGGACCGCAGCAGTCACAATGCCGAGGTCGAGGCTTATGTGAGCATTCATGCCCGCCAGCAGGTGTTGCGCCACCGTCCGCCGGCGCCGGTCGGTTGCGGCTTCGAATGCAACTGCCCACGACTCGGTCGGCCGGCGGCCATTGCGCATCTGTTCGTATGCAACGAGATATCGATCAGCGAAGGTCACGGCGAGCACCTCGAGCATCTCGGAGTCTTCGAAGAAGCCGGTCTGGAGACCGTGCTGAATGCTCGCGGTCACAGCCCGATACATCGCAGGAAACACCCCGATGACACTGCGATCCGATCGGCAGGTCTCAATGATCGAATCGAGAGCGCTCAGGCTCGCGTCAAGACCGGACCCCGGTACCGACCTTTCGCCGCTCATGTTGAGCGGACGGTCACAGCTGGGTTGCATCTGTCTCGCGAGCCGATTCCCTTGTGCGCGGTGGCCGCGGCCCACCGATCTCGGGCGGCGTCAGACGATGCCAGAAGCCTGAACACGTTCCCATTCTCCCCGGTTCCTCATCGCCGCATCTCCTCTGGCATCATACGCGGGCGAGTCAACCGATGAGGAACGACTCTTCGCTCCGTGTTCTTGGGAGAGACCGCCGTGCGCCGTCTCGATCGGGTCTCAGATCGTGTTGCTGCGCATGTGTCTGATCGACGAACGAACAGGCGGACCGCACTTCTCCGACATCAACGCCCTGTCGAACTTCGTCGTCGAGCGTACGACCGTCTCGGAGCACGCCGGCGTCTGACGGAAGGGGATCGGGGCCCCGGGCGTCGTCGTGACGCACGGAACCCCACGTCCGATCTTGTAGGTGGTCAGCGACGAGGCTGGATCGGAGCGATCTTCCAGCGTCCGTAGGCAACAAACGCCATCAACGCGGCGATAATCACGTTGGTCACGATCGAAGGTCCCTCGCCGCGACCGGCGTGGTACACGATCGCCCCGGCCATCACCAACACCAATCCGGCAGCGGCATAGACGGACAGTTGCGGCTGAATCCGGGTGATGCTCGGGAGAATCAGGCCGACACCACCAAGAATCTCGGCAATCCCGACAACGACATGCAGTGTGTCGCTCAGTTCGTACATCCACTCCATCATCGCCGGCAGACCGTCGGGGATGACGAAATGCATGACGCCAATTGCGATGAAGTAGATGCCGAAGAACCACTGCAGCACCCACAACACGACGTTCTTCCAGCCCATCAGAACCTCCCTCGAATCCCGGTGATGACGACCCTACGCGATCAAGCGCCACCATGGGAGGGTGTATGCGTGAGATACGAGTGACGGCTGTGGCCCCGAGAGACTGGCTCTCGGGGCCACTGAGCGCCTTGACCGGAGTGGGGTGACTTCGCGTGCCGTCGTTGCCGGCTACTTGATGAACCGGATCGTCATCGGATACCGGTAGTCCTCACCGGCCGAGGCCTTCACCGCTGCCACGATCACGAGGACGAACCAGGTGATGAAGACGGCGGGGAGGAGCACCAGGCCGACCAGCCCAAGGATCAGGATCGCCGAAACGATGCCGTAGATCAGGAACGAGATGTTGAAGTTCAACGCCTCTTTGCCCTGCTGATCAACGTACGCGTCGTCGCGCTTCCAGATCCAGGCCACGAAGGGTCCAACGAGCGACGGGATGCCGAGGAACATCGCGAATGCGGATAGGTGGGCGAGAGCCGCCCATCCCTTTGCATCACTGCTGATGGTCGATTCGGGAGCGACGGCTTCGGTTTGCATGGTGGTCATGCGTGTCATCTCCTTTCAAGATGTGTTCGATGACCTCATCATGCGCCGGGGATTCGCTGCCCGGTATCGGGTATCCCCCTACCCCCACCCTGAGAGACCCTGATATCGCTCACGAGTTGAGTGGCTCCTCAGGACGACGGGCGGTCGAACCGCAACCGAATCACGGGGTGACCGGTGGCCTCATCGAAGCCCTCTGACAGTGCCCGGAAGCCGCAGGCATCGTAGAACCGCCGCCCGATGGTGTTGGCCGCGAAGACCTCGAATTCGAGG
>JARFRN010000201.1 GCA_029287195.1 Acidimicrobiia bacterium
GGACAGTCGTGTTTTCGGCGCGATCGAGCGAGGTCGGATCGTGGGTCGCGCTTTCTCGGTCGTTTGGCCACCGAGCCGATGGGGTGGGCTCTGAGCGGTTCCCTCCCTCGGATCGACCACTTCAGCCTCAGAACCGGCGCCGCATGGCTTGCAGCCACAGACCCGCGACTTGCCGGGCTCCTGAGCAAGCAAGGGTTGCCGCCGGTCTGGGTGCGCATAGAAGGTTTTGCGACGCTCGTCAAGATCATCCTCGAGCAGCAGGTCTCGCTGGCGAGTGCGGCAGCGGCCTACACAAATCTGACGAGGACCATTGGTCTGGTCGAACCGGTTGCGTTCCTGACGCTGGACGACGCAACCCTGAAAAGAGTCGGTTTCAGCCGACAGAAGGCCGGCTACTGCCGCGGCGTCGCCGAGGCTGTCGTCGACGGATCCCTCGACCTGGCGGCGTTGAGGGCGATGGAAGATGATCGGGTGCGGAGTCGCCTCACAGCACTTCGCGGTGTCGGGCCCTGGACGGCAGATGTGTACTTGTTGCTTGCCTTGCGTCGAGCCGACGCGTGGCCAACCGGCGACCGGGCCCTCGTTGTGGCAATGGCGGAGAGCCTTCCGCTCGATGAGGTGCCCAGTTACGAAACCGCTTTCGAGATGGCCCGCGCCTGGAGCCCATGGCGTTCGATTGCGGCCAGGATGCTTTGGCACGCCTACCTGACCAGACGCGGGCGCAGCCTCGCTTGACCAATCGGTGCTTCTGTCATAGCCGGCTTGCATACTCATGATTGGTGGGGTCGACAGAAACCGGCTCCACTACCGTTCACCGACCGCTTAGTATGCGAGTCCGCTAAGGAACGGCTGGAGAGGCAATGGGCGAAGAAGACCTCGAACGCTACGAAACCGACGTCGAGCTTCGGATATACAAGGAGTACCGTGATGTGCTCCCTATGTTTCGGTATGTGATCGAAACCGAGCGCCGTTTCTATCTGGCCAACGAGGTCGAGTTGCACACCAAAAGGTCGGAAGGTTCGGTCTACTTCGAGCTGGAGTTGAACGACGCATGGGTGTGGGACATGTACCGACCGGCGAGGTTCGTCAAGACCGTCAAGGTGATGACGTTCCGCGACGTCAACATCGAAGAACTCGAGCCGACCTCGGCAATCTGAGCCCCAGTGACATCGGCCGACTCGGTGAGCATGTGGCTACCCAGTTCCTCGAGGACCGTGGCGCACGGCTGCTGCAGCGGAGCGCTCGGATCGGTGATGGGGAACTCGACCTTGTCGTTGCGTTCGACGGTCAACGAGTCGCGGTCGAGGTCAAGACCACAAGTGAGGCCAGCCGCGGTGAGGCCATCTTTCACTTCAACGGAGCAAAGCAACGCCGGGTGCGCCTGCTGGCCAACCGCATCGGTGCCCGCCGGGTGGACTATGTCGGCGTGGAGGTGTCAGCCGTTGCGGCCACGGTTCGCTGGTTGCCCGGAGTCTGTTGACTCGAAACGACCTGAGCGCCGCATCTCCTTGAACCAGCAGCCCCGATGCCAATGCCGTCTCAGATCCGGCTCGTGCTGCGGAACCACCACGAGATGTCCGCTGCCTCGCGGGATCTCGCCCTGGCAGCCGGGGCAGGTGTAAGCCTTTGCTGCTTGATACGGTTGAACGACGTTGACGATGAGACGGTCCATCACCTAGCCCAACAACGCCCACAGCACGACTCCGAGAGTCACGCACAGGAAGATGGCCACTATCAGCACATCCAGCGTCGATTTGTCCTGCTGTCGAAACGGATTGAAGCCCACGGCGCGCAGCGTACACGGCCCAATCGGTATTGTCTGACCTATGAGCGAGTCGCCATTTGTGCAGATCGAAGACCGCGGTCCCGTCCGCTACTTGACCCTTAGTCAGCCCGAACGGAAGAATGCCGTTCCGGATACCGGCTGGGATGAGATCATCGATGCTCTGAACGGCTTTGCCGACTCTGTCCAGCGCGTGCTGGTGATCCGGGGTGCGCAACACGACTTCTGCTCCGGGGTCGACCTCAACATCGAGGCGCTGGATGATCTACGCAGCCCGGCCGTGGGGCACCGGTACATGCAAGGTCCCGGGAGGGCGGCCGTTGCGCTACATCGAATTCCCAAACCAACAGTTGCGGCGGTCGATGGGACGGCCATGGGCGCCGGAATGAATCTCGCTATCGGCTGCGACATAGTCGTTGCCACAACCCGGGCACGGTTCTCAGAAGTCTTTGTTCACCGGGGCTTGACGCTCGACTTCGGGGGCACCTGGCTGTTGCCCCGACTCGTGGGGATGGGCCGGGCCCGGGAATTGGCACTCACCGGACGGGTAGTCGAGGCGGCTGAGGCACTCAGTATCGGCCTGGTCAGCCGTGTGGTCGAAGTCGGCGACCTGGCGACTGCGGTGGATGAGCTTGCGCTTCAGCTGGCTGCCGGCGCACCGCTGGCGCAGCGCTTCATCAAGGCCGGCCTGTCGAGGTCGTTTGACCTGACGTTCGAGCAGGCGATTGCCTTTGAGGATCAATCACAAGCTGCGTTGTTGGCGTCCGACGATCTGCGCGAGGGTGTTCAGGCCTTCCTCGACAAGCGTCTTCCGGAGTTTCGCGGCCGCTGAGCAAGGTGCGCAGATAGCCAGACCCGCAATGTGTCACAGCGAATCCCTACGTTGGACGCATGCTTGCTCGTGTATCTTCCGTAGTCCTTGTCGGAGCCAAGCCGCAGCCCGTGGACGTGGAGGTATTCGTCGGAGGCGGGCAACCTCGCTTCCAGCTGGTGGGCCTCCCCGACGCCGCAGTGCGGGAAGCCAAGGAACGGGTGCGGGCCGCGATCCAGAGCTCGGGCTTCTCCTTCCCCGGAAGGCGGGTGATCGTGAGCCTGGCTCCGGCCGACGTACCAAAAGGCGGCGCGGCCTACGACCTTCCGATCGCCCTCGGCGTCCTCGTGGCCTCCAAGGTAGTCCCCGAAGAGTGCGCCAACTTGGTGGCGCTCGGTGAGCTCGCGCTCGATGGATCACTTCGCCCGGTGCGCGGGGGCCTCGGCGCCGCCATGGTTGCCGCCCGGTCGAACCTGAAGTGCCTACTGCCACCGGCCTCTGCTGCTGAGGCAATGGTTGTATCTGAAGTTGCGGTCACCGCGGTCGGCTCGCTCGAGGAGGCGATCGCGGTCGGCACCGGTGCCAGCACCGGCAGACAACCGGAACCGACACCGCCTGCAGGGAATCAAGAGTCGGCAGAGCTGGGGGAGGTACGCGGCCAATTGCTGGCTCGGCGAGCCCTCGAAATCGCCGCAGCCGGGGGCCATCACCTTCTGATGATGGGCCCTCCTGGGGGAGGGAAGACGATGCTGGCTCGCTGTCTCCCTACGATCATGCCCCGGCTCGATCAAGACTCGATCGCAGACGTAGCGTTGGCGTGGGCGGCAGCCGGCTTGTCGCGGATTGATCCCGCGATCCCGCCGTTTCGCTCTCCCCACCATTCGGCTTCGCTCGCCGCTCTGATCGGAGGTGGATCGGGTATTCCGCAGCCCGGGGAGGTGGCGCTGGCCCACCGGGGCGCTCTCTTCCTCGATGAACTGGGTGAGTTCCCCGTTCATCTGCTCGATGCTCTTCGCCAACCGATGGAAGAAGGGCGGGTGGTGGTGGCTCGCAAGGGTTCCTCCGTCGAGTTCAAGACCGAATTTCAGCTCGTGGCGGCAACCAATCCGTGTCCATGCGGCTACGAGGGAGACAACCTGTGTCCATGCACCTGCCCTCCCGGCGCTCTGGCCCGCTATCGACGGCGATTGTCAGGTCCGCTGCTCGATCGCTTTGATATGCGAATCCGGGTTCCCCGAGTCGAGCCGACTGCTATGTCGGGTCACCCGGGCGAGACCAGTGCCGCAGTCCTGGAAAGAGTTGTGAATGCCCGTCGCCGCCAAGGAGATCGGAAGTGTCTGAACTCCCGGCTGACTCGGGGTTCGCTCGATGCAAGGACGTGGGGTGCCGGCGTTGGCTCTGTGCTCGAGTCGGCGATGAGCGGCTCGCGGCTCACGGCGCGGGGCTGGGATCGCGTCCGCCGGGTGGCGATCACAATCGCAGACCTGGTTGGTGCCGAAGTGGTCGAAACGGAACATGTGATGGAAGCCTTGGCGTACCGGGGGGCGGTGTGAACGACACCCGACTTCGTCTTGCCTTCGGCGGGCTCCATCCCGACAGGATGAGGAGCCTGGTTGCCGCCAACGGTCTGCACGCGACCCTGGCCGGATTGCTATCGGGCAGGCTCGAAACGACCGCACGGGTACGGGAGGCAATCGCCGTGCCGGCGAGGGAACGCCTCGGCCAGTTGGCAGCGGCCGGAATCCAAGTGCTGTTTCGTGACGATGATGGGTATCCGCGGCACCTTGCGACAATGCCCGATGCGCCGGACGTGCTCTTCGTTCGCGGGCGCCTTCCGCGTGATCGGGGTGTTGCCGTCATCGGCTCGCGGCGATCAACCAGCTACGGTCGGAGAATCGCCGAAACGTACGGCGAGTCGATCGCTGCGGCGGGGTGGGCACTAGTTAGCGGCCTGGCGCGCGGGATAGACGGTGCTGCGCACCGCGGAACAGTTGCGGCTGGTGGCATTGGAGTAGCGGTGCTTGGCTCGGGCATCGACGTCATGTATCCACGCGAGCACGATGATTTGGCGCGTGAGTTGATCGCCGGGGGAGGTGCCGTCATAAGCGAGTCGCCGCCGGGAACTCCGCCTGAAGGCTGGCGATTTCCTCCGCGCAATCGTGTGATATCGGGGCTGGCCGGTGTCGTGGTGGTGGTCGAGGCGACGGTCAAAGGTGGAGCGCTGATCACTGCCGAGGCTGCCCTGAGGCATGGCAGACAGATCTTTGCCGTACCCGGAGATGTGGGCAGAGTGACCTCGGAAGGATGCAACCTCTTGATACGCGACGGTGCCTACCCCGTTCTCGACGCCACGGACCTGATCGAGTCTCTCGAGCTCGCCCTGGGCCCTGCGCCGCTGTCCGTCGAGCCGGCCGAGGTTCCATTCCTCGACGAGGCCGACAGGTTCGTAGCGGATCTGATAGCTGCCGGAGTCGAGGGGGACGATTTGATTGCAGAGATGGGGGACAGCCCCGGGATGGCACTAGCCCGACTTGGCTCACTCGAACTGCGTGGTGTCATTGCCCAAAGTAGCCCCGGTCGCTACTTCGTTGCGCGGACGGGTCGTTGACCTGGCGCTTAGGAACGGCAACGATGAACCGCGATGAACGCAGCTCCCACCCTGACCGACGCAATTGCCGGTTTCGTGCGCCGGATCGAGGTTGAGCGCGGCCTGTCGCAACACACGGTGGCGGCGTACGAGCGAGACCTTGCGCAGCTGGCTGATTTCTGCGAACGCCTCGGCGCCACCCGGGTCGACGAGGTGACCCGCAAGGCGATTCGGCGCTACATGGCCCAACTCACCACGCGCGGATATTCGCGTCGCTCCGTGGCTCGGAAACTCTCGGCGACTCGATCGTTCTTCTCCGACGCCGCCCGGCGAGGACTAGTGCCTGCCAATCCCGCTGAGGGCATCAGGCAGCCGAAGCGACCAGCCGCCCTGCCCAAGGCGCTCCCGGCGCGCGGGCTCGCCAATCTGCTTGACAGCATGGATGGTGACAAGCCGGTTGATTTGCGCGATCGGGCGATCCTCGAGGTCCTGTATTCGTCGGGATTGCGGGTGTCTGAGCTGGCATCGCTCCGGCTCCGCGATGTTGGCTCCGACATGCTCCGTATTCTCGGTAAGGGGAGCAAGCAAAGGGTGGTCCCGCTCGGCAGGGCGGCGCAACAGGCAGTTGGTGCCTACGTTGCCGAGGGTCGGCCGCATCTTGCCGGACAAGGAGCAGGCGAAGCGCTCTGGATCGGTGTCAGGGGTGGTCCGCTGGGCACCCGTGGCCTACGGCGGGTTGTCCAGAGGAGGCTTGGAACCTTCCCCCATGCGCTTCGCCATTCGTTTGCGACCCACCTGCTCGAAGGAGGTGCCGATCTGCGTACGGTGCAAGAGCTGTTGGGCCACGTTGAACTAGCGACCACCCAGATTTACACTTCGGTTTCTCGCCGTCACCTCAAGTCGACCTATGAAAGAAGTCACCCGCGTGCTTGAACGCGCCGAACACGAACTCCGCGACCTTTGGTCCGACTTCAAGGAGAAGGCCGATCTAGATGCCCGCGACGGCCTCATCCTCCACTACTCGGCCCTGGTCAAATTCGTTGCAGGACGCCTCAAGGCAGGCTTGCCTCGTAGCGTCGATCCTCAGGACCTGATCTCGTACGGAACTTTCGGTCTGATTGATGCGATCGACAAATTCGAGCCGGAGCGCGGATACAAGTTCGAGACTTACGCGGTCAATCGGATCAAGGGTGCAATTCTCGACGAGTTGCGGGCCCTCGACTGGGTACCGCGTTCGGTGCGAGCCCGGGCGCGGGAAATACAGCGCAGCCTCGGCGAGCTCGAGCACAGGCTGCAGCGCAGCCCCAGCGATGAAGAACTGGCCGAGCACATGAACATGCCGACCGAATTGCTGCAAGATCGGTTGGGGGAGATCGCCAGCCTCGGCATCATGGCGCTGGACGATCTGCTGAACCCTGGGGAGCGCGATTCTGCAACGATGGGCGATCTGCTCGCCGATCCCAAAGCAGCCGATCCCAGCGGGTCGTTCGAACAAGAAGAGACCAGGTACCTGTTGGTTGATGCGGTGAACCGCCTGTCCGATCGGGAGCGCTTGGTGGTGACTCTGTATTACTACGAGGGCCTGACTCTCGCCGAGATCGGTCGAGTTCTCTCGGTGACCGAATCCAGAGTTTGTCAGATCCACACCAAGGCGGTGATGAGCCTGCGCAATCGGCTGATGGAGCCCCCGAGCCGGGCTTAGCTGCAGCAATGCAAGCCTGGGTTGTGGCTTGCCAAACTCGAACTTCTCAGCTGACGTCGGCTGGCTGTAGCCGCAGACTGTGAGTACACTCCCGTCCCGAATACGCACGGCTACTGCAATCTCCGTCGGTCGGGGCTTACGCCTCGCGGAGGCTTGGGAACGTCGACATCGTTTCCACAGGGTGGTCGGAGGATCAACCAAAACAGGAGGATCGCATGGCAGTGACTATGCGCGAATTGCTAGAGGCCGGGGTTCATTTCGGTCACCAGACCCGTCGTTGGAACCCCAAGATGCGGCCCTACATCTTCACCGAGCGCAACGGTATCCATATCGTCGACCTGCGCATGACTGTGTCTCAGTCCGAGAGGGCGTACGAGCTCGTCAAGGAAGTCGCCACGCAGGGTGGCACCATATTGTTTGTCGGCACCAAGAAGCAGGCCCAGGAGGCGATTCGCCGAGCTGCTGAGGCGTGTGAGATGCCGTACGTCAACCACCGCTGGCTCGGCGGCATGCTCACCAACTTCCAGACTATCCACCGCCGCATCATGTATATGCGGGAGCTGGAGCGAATGGACGCTTCTGGTGAGATGGATGCGCTTCCCAAGAAGGAGCGGCTCCGCTTGCGCCGCGAGATGGCAAAGCTGCAAGCAGTGCTGGGTGGGGTTCGCGATATGCACAAGACGCCGGATGCCGTGTTCATCATCGACATCAATGAAGAACACATCGCCGTCGCCGAGGCGTCGCGACTGGGGATACCGATCATTGCGCTGGTGGACACCAACTGTGATCCGGACCTCATCGACTTGGTAATACCGGGCAACGATGACGCCATCCGGGCGGCCTACTTGCTCTCCAACGCTATGGCGGACGCCGCCAACAAGGGCCGTGAATTGCACCAGGCCACCAAGAAGGACAAAGACCAACCCCGGAAGCAAGCCAAGGCCGAAGCTGCCGCAGGAACAGCCCAAGCCGATGCACCCAAGGAGTAGAGAGCAGATGGCAGATTTCACGGCCAAGGACATCCAGGCCCTGCGTCACGAGACGGGCACAGGCATGATGGACGCGAAGAAGGCTCTGCAGGACTCGGGTGGCGACATCGAAAAAGCGAAGGACCTGCTACGCGAGCGAGGATTGGCGGCGGCTGCCAAACGAACCGATCGAGCTCAGTCGCATGGAATAGTCGGCTCCTACCTCCACCAGCAGGCGGGCCGACCCGTGATCGGGGTCTTGGTCGATCTCGCCTGTGAGACCGACTTCGTGGCAAAAACCGAAGGATTTGCGGAGGCCGCAAACGATATCGCCATGCACATTGCGGCGGCACAACCCGGATGGATTGCTCGTGAAGATGTTCCTGAAGAGGTCGTGGAGAAGGAACGATCGCTGATCGCGGCGCAGGCTCGAAACGAGGGCAAGCCGGATCACATTGTGGAGAAGATCGTGGACGGACGCATCAATGCGTTCTACAAGGAGAACGTGCTCTATGACCAAGTCTTCGTTCGTTCCGAGAAATTCGATGGCACCATCGGTGACATGGTGAGCCAACTTGCAGCGTCGCTCGGTGAGAACATTTCCGTGGCGAGGTTCGAGCGGCTGCAGGTCGGCGAGACGGCCGAGTAGTCGGATGGGACGCCGAGTAGTACTCAAGCTCTCCGGCGAGGCCTTTGCCGATCAGGAGCTCAACTACGGCATCGATCCAGACATAGTGGACCGAGTCGCAACCGAGATAGCCCAGGTCGCCGCCGAGGGGTATCAGATCGCGGTTGTCGTCGGCGGGGGGAACATCTTTCGCGGACTCAGTTCAGCCGCCACCGGGATGGATCGGGCCAACGCCGATTACATGGGAATGCTGGCCACCGTAATCAACGCGCTGGCGCTGCGGGACGCCCTGGAGCGAGCCGGGGCACCCACGAGGGTACAAACCGCAATAACCGTTCAGGAGGTCGCTGAGCCGTACATCCGTCTGCGCGCCATCCGACATCTGGAGAAGGGCCGCGTTGTCATTTTCGCAGCCGGAACCGGGAATCCCTTCTTCACCACCGACACCACTGCAGCGTTGCGTGCGGCCGAGGTGGGCGCTGAGGTCGTCCTCAAAGCCACGAAGGTCGACGGTGTTTACAGCGCTGATCCGATGAGCGACCCTAGTGCCGAGCTGATGGAATCGCTCACGTACATGGAGGTGCTGTCGCAACAACTCAAGGTGATGGACTCGACCGCCATTACGATGTGCATGGACAACGACATTCCGATCAGGGTGTTCAACTTGGCCGAGCCGGGCAACATCGCAGCTGCGGTCCGTGGAGAATCGATCGGAACCCGAGTGCACTGAGGTGATGCAGTGATCGACGATTTGTTGGCAGAAGCACAAGGGAAGATGGATCAGGCGATAGCGCATACCGTCGACGAATTCGGCACGATCCGCACCGGCCGGGCGAACCCCGGCATCCTGAATCGCATCACGGTCGACTATTACGGCACCGAGACCCCATTGCAGCAGATCGCAGGTTTCAGTGTCCCTGAGGCGCGGATGCTCGTCGTGCAGCCCTATGACAAGAGCTCGATAACGGCCATCGAGAAGGCAATCATGAGTGCGGATCTGGGGCTCAACCCTTCCAACGATGGCAACATCATCCGCCTTGTATTCCCGCAACTCACGGAGGAGCGGCGCAAGGATCTGATTCGGATGGTTCGGCATCTAGCCGAAGAAGGCCGGATCGCAATCAGAAACGTGCGGCGGCATATCAAAGACGACATCGAGTCTCTCGAGGGCGATGTATCCGAAGACGACGTCCGCCGCGCCGAGAAGGTTCTTCAGGACATGACCGATACCCATGTCCACAAGATCGACGAGCTGCTGGCGAAGAAAGAAGAGGAGCTGCTCGAGGTCTAGGGCCTCCGAGTCCCACATCGGTATGGAGGAAGAAACGTGAGCCATCGCGACGACGATGGGGGGAACGGAGCGGCACTTGGCGGGAGTCCCGAGGACGAGTTTCGCGACTGGGTCGGGGAGGCAGCCAAGGCGGACGCCGACGGTGAAGAGACGACGCCGTCGGGCGGATGGCTCGGGCGCGTCTTCGGCAAAGACAAGTCGGAAAATGAGGCCGAGGAGTCGGATACGGCAGACGCCGGGGTCGAGGCAGAAGCCGATTCCCCGTACGATCCCCGAGTCGGCTCCGATCCCGATTCACTGTCCGTGTTCGCGGCGGTGCCGTTCGATACGGAGAATGGGGACGCGGAGCCTATGGCGGACACGCCGGCTGGGGAGCTCGACGAGGAAGCCTTGGCGGCAGAATCCGAAGAACGTGCTCCTGCTCCAATCGAAAAGGAAACCGACTCCGCAGCAGCCGAGGCGGTCGACGACCTGCCGGAGCCCGTAGATGATGCTGCTGAGGTCACGGAGCTGCCTCGAGCCGGTGAAGACTCGGGTTCCGGCCAGGCCACATTTGCCGACACGTGGGATCCCGAAGAAGTCGATGTCGATATCGACGAAGACGACATCATCGACTTCGCGACCTTCACCAGCGAGGACTACCTGCAAGCGACCACCAGCGAATACGCCGGCTTGGCCGAGGCAATTGCCCGAGCTGAGGAAGAAGGCACCGAGCGCATGGCCGTCTCTGCTGAGATCCCGGGTCTGGAGAGCGGGATCGTCGGCTTGGACGACGTCGTCGGGACGGCTGATGGTGACGCGTCCGGCGACGTCATTGAACCACCGCCGGCATCGGATCTCCCGATCCGAGTCTTGACTGCAGTGGGTCTTATCGTCCTGTTCGCCGCATCGCTGTTGTCCCCACTCGGGATTGGCGCGTTGATCGTTGTGGTGTTGGGGATCGCCGGTGGAGAGATGTTTGCGGCGCTGATTCGGGGCGGATATCACCCGCTGTCGATCTTCGGCTTTGCCGGTATCGCCGGAGCCTTTGTCGGCACGTGGATCGCGGGTCCGATAGCCATACCAATCTCGCTGTTGTTCGTGGCCGTTGCCGTCTTCCTGTTCTACGCAACGGTGCCGGGACGGAAGGCTGTTGTGGAGAATGCCTCTTTGACCCTATTGGTGACTGCCTGGATTGGTGGGCTCGGCGGTTTCGCCTTCGACCTGCTGCATTCTGATGACTACTACTGGCTGGTGTTGGCACTAGTCGTCACGGTGGCCGTCATGGACATCGCCCAGTACTTCATCGGTCGTCGCCTGGGGCATCGCCCCCTCGCACCACAGGTGTCGCCCAAAAAGACAATTGAGGGCTATGTGGCCGGTGTTGTCGTCGCCGTGGGCGTCGGAGCGGCCTTTGCGCTTGCCAATCCATTCGACCTCATCGACGGTCTGATCATCGGCGGTGTAATCGCACTGGTGGCGCCCTTCGGTGACCTGGCTGTGTCGGTTGTGAAGAGGGCGCTGGGTGTCAAGGACATGGGCTACATATTGCCCGGCCACGGCGGAGTGCTCGATCGGGTTGACGCAATGATCATCTCGATCCCCGCAATGTGGATCGCTTACTCGTGGATGGGGCTACTCAGCTGAAGCCCTTGACAATCCTCGGGGTGACCGGCTCGATTGGCCGGCAAACGCTTGAGGTTGCCGCCGCGCTGCAGATTCCCATCGCCGGCATTGCGGCCAATCGTGGATCAGATGGGCTACTTGCCAGCGCCCGGCGCGTGCCTGAGTCTGCCGTGGTGGCGGTGGATCCCACACCCGAAGAGGCGGATCGCTTGCGGGCAGCACTCGGGTCGCGGGTCGGCTTTGGCAGAGATGCATTGATCCGGCTGGCCGCAACCCCGAACACGATCACCGTCAACGCTGTAGTCGGTGCGGCCGGGTTGGAGCCGACGATTGCTGCCCTCGGCGCCGGCAATCGGGTAGCACTCGCCAATAAGGAGAGCCTTGTCGCGGGTGGTCCCGTCGTTGCCGCAGCAGCGGCAGGCGGGGAAGGCGAGATCATTCCCATCGATAGCGAACACTCGGCCTTGTGGCAATGCCTGGTCGGGGAGAGGGCGGATTCGGTGCGCCGTCTGATCCTCACTGCATCGGGGGGACCGTTTCGGGGGAGGAGCCGGGCCGAGATGGCAACGGTCTCGGTCGAGGAAGCGCTTGCTCACCCGACGTGGAGCATGGGGCCGCGCATCACCATCGACTCTGCCACGTTGATGAACAAGGCTTTCGAGGTAATCGAGGCCCATTATCTCTACGCAATACCCTATGAGCGGATCGATGTGGTGGTTCATCCCCAGAGCATCGTTCACTCACTTGTCGAATTCGTTGACGGGACACTGAAAGCAGAGCTGGGGGATCCCGACATGAAGGTGCCCATCCAGTACGCGGTCACCTATCCGGAGCGCAAGCCTGCGGGGCTTGCCGGCTTCGACTTGACGGCGGCGGATCTCACTTTCGAAGAACCCGACCGTGCCTCCTTCCCCTGTCTCGAGCTTGGCTACTGGGCGGGCCGCACCGGGCGTTCGGCTCCGGCCGTATTGAACGCCGCAGACGAGATAGCGGTTGCTGCGTTTCTCCGGGGAGCAATTCCGTTCCCGGCGATCGCGGACGTCGTCGCCTCCACGCTCAATCATCTGCCGGTGGTCGATCTGGCCTCGGTCGATGATGTGCTCGCTATCGATGAACAGGCGCGCAAGATCGCTGCCGAGTATGTCGAAGTAAACGGGGGAAGTGGGTAGCGTGGTGTCTCCGAACGGAACAGGAATTGATTGATGGGACCTCTGGTCGTCATCGTCGGCATGCTGCTGATGGT
>JARFRN010000289.1 GCA_029287195.1 Acidimicrobiia bacterium
GACGGCTGCGAAGAAGACCGCGGCGGTCAAGAAGACCACGGCGGTCAAGAAGACCACAGCGAAGAAGCCGGCTGCGAAGAAGACTGCGGCAGTCAAGAAGACCACGGCGGTCAAGAAGACCACAGCGAAGAAGCCGGCTGCCAAGAAGACTGCGGCAGCCAAAAAGCCGGCGGCTCAGAAGCCCGAACCAAAGAAAACCTCACGGAGAACCAGAAAAGTGCAAAGCCCCTTCTCTGTAGGCGACTACGTCGTCTATCCGCACCACGGTGCTGCGACGATCATCAAGAGAGAGAAGATTGATTTTGCGGGCGAGAAGCAAGAGTACTTCGTACTCGAGATAGCCACCGATCAGCTGACGGTGCGTGTGCCCGTCGACAAAGCGGTCGATCTCGGCGTCAGGCCGGTGATCTCGCAGAACAAGGCCCGTCAGGTATTCCGCACCTTCAAGGAGGAGCCGCAGGAAGCGGGCAAGAACTGGAGTCGCTGGTACAAGCTGTTGACGGAGAAGATAAACAGCGGCGACATCTTCCAGGTCGCCGAAGTAGTGCGGGATTTGACTTATGCGCAACAGGTGAAGGGAATCTCGCCGGCGCTGAAGAGGATGTTGGCCAAAGCTCGGCTAATCATCATCTCTGAGCTGCGATTTGCGCTTAATCTTGAGGAAGAGGAAGCCGTCAAGAGGCTCGACCGGGCACTGCCCAAGGTCGACGTCCCGGAGGAAGTGTGAGTGTTCCCCCTGATCAAGCGTCGGTGTGGGGGATCGTCGTCGCCGGAGGAACCGGCGCTCGATTTGGCGGTCCCAAGCACGCGATGGAACTCGATGGCAAGCCACTGTGGGTATGGGGTAGAGATACGCTCGTCGATGCCGGTGTGAATCACGTCATAGTGGTAGGGCCGGTGCCGGGCGGAATCCCCGGAGGCAACCGGCGCCGTGACTCGGTGGCGGCCGGACTCTCCGAGATACCCGATGATGTCGACTTCATCGTGGTCCACGATGCGGCGCGACCTCTCGCCAAAAAGGAGCTAGTCGAGGGAATCATCGAAACCCTGATGACCCGAGACGTCGACGGTGTCGTCCCTGCGGTTCCCGTTCGCGACACTCTCAAGGAAGTGGACGACAAAGACGTTGTCTCGCGCACTCTGCCACGCGACCACTGTGTCGCCGTGCAGACTCCCCAGGGCTTTGCAGCCAACGCGTTGCGCGCTGCGCACAGTGCTCTCGAGGGCAGCTACACGGACGACGCAGGAATGATCGAAGAGAATGGCGGCCGAGTGGTGGTCGTTCCCGGGGATCCACGCAACATCAAGGTTACGTATCCCGAAGACCTCGCCGTTGTGCGGGCTCTGGTGGCGGGCGAGGCCGATCTTTGAGAATCGGATGGGGCTTCGACGCCCACCGCATCGGTCCACAAGGCCCGATGATCATTGCAGGGGTGACCGTCGCCGATGACCGCGGGCTGCTGGCAACCTCCGATGGCGACGTTGCGCTCCATGCTGTGGCCGATGCGATCCTCGGTGCGTGTGCACTGGGAGATCTCGGGTCACACTTCCCATCTTCCGATCTGCAATGGCACGGAGCGGCGTCGACCGACCTGCTTTCCAGAGTCATCGCGATGGCGGGCGAGGCGGGCTTTTCCGTCGACAGCATTGATCTGACGGTTATCGCCCAGTCGGCCCGGATCGCGCCGCATCGTGACGACATGCGGATGAAGGTTGCCGAGATCACTCGTGTGCCGGTTGATCGGGTGTCGGTGAAGGCAACAACGACAGACGGCATGGGCTTCATCGGCCGGGATGAGGGCGTCGCCGCGGTCGCCGTGGCGGTAGTCATTTAGCTGCAGTTGCCGGGCCGACTGCCTACCGATTCGCCTTATGGCGAATCCGCAAGTACCCGCAGCGTCCTCCGCGGATCGTTCGAGATCAGAGCGTCCACCCCAGCATCGCTGAGGGTACGGATGTGGTCGACGTCGTCCACGGTCCACACCACGAGCTTGATGCCGGCTGCGTGGGCGGCTGCGACGACTTGCGATGCGTCATCGACGACGTCGCCGACCCACGGCGCCAGCCAGGTATGCCCGGCGGCTGCAACGGCTCCGATTGCTGCCGGCGTGTCAGAGCCTACGGGTAGCAGCCGTCCGGTGGTCAGCGTTTCGTCCATGTCGCGCACCGCAAGCGCAGTCTCGGGATTGAACGATGTGACGATCACCCGCTCCCGAATGTCGTGTTGGGCGACCCAGTGCGCAATGAATCCGGCCATGCGGTGCTCCGGGTCGTAGTCGGGATCCAGCGGCGAGTTCTTGATTTCGACATTGACCGTCAGATCTCCGAGAACCGCCAGCGCCTCGTCCAGGGTCGGGACCTCGGGATGAGTCACCCTGAGATCGGAAAACCGATGGTGGACCAGCGGCCCCATCTCGCCGATGTCGGCATCATGATGGAGTACGACGACGTTGTCGGCCGTGAATCGGACATCGAGTTCGACGCCATCGGCGCCTTGGGCGACGGCGAGTTCGAACGCCTCGATGCTGTTGTCGGCGGCGTGTGCCGAGGCGCCCCGGTGTGCGAGCACTAGGGGCCGACTACTGTCGCTGGACTGGGTCATGTGCCCTTCCCGGTAGGGATGGGCCAACGCTAGCGCCCTGATACCATCCAGGCCATGCGCATCTTCAACACCCTGGGACGGACTCTGCAAACCTTCGAGCCGCGTGAGGCAGGCAAGGTCGCAATGTACGTCTGTGGGGCGACGGTGCAATCCAGGCCACACGTGGGCCATGGTCGATATGCGGTGGTGTTCGACGTGGTGCGTCGCTACTTCGAGTGGCTCGGCTACGACGTCACCTACGTGCGAAACATCACCGACGTCGACGACAAGATCATCGACGCCGCCGGCGAGATGGGCGTCTCGATCCAGGAAGTCGTCGACATGGCCGACACGGCATTCCATTGGGCTTATGACCAACTCAATGTTCTCCCACCAGACATCGAACCCCGGGCCACGGAACACGTCGCGGAGATGATCGAGATGATCGAGCGTCTCATCGACCGGGGTCATGCCTACGAGGCCAACGGTGATGTGTACTTCATCGTGCGCAGCTTCCCCGACTACGGCAGCCTGTCGGGGCGCAACATCGACGACCTGCGCAGCGGGGAGCGAATCGAGCCGGGGGAGCACAAGCGAGATCCCCTAGACTTTGCCGTATGGAAGGCCGCCAAACCGGGTGAACCCAGCTGGGAATCCCCGTGGGGGCCGGGCCGTCCCGGGTGGCATATCGAATGCTCGGCGATGGCCCACAAGTACCTCGGAGTCGGGTTCGACATACACGGTGGGGGGCACGATCTCGTGTTCCCGCATCACGAGAACGAGATAGCCCAGGCGGAAGCAGCCGGCCATGTTCCGTTCGTCAACTACTGGATGCACAACGGACTGCTCAATCTGTCCGGCGAGAAGATGTCGAAGTCGACCGGACATGTGATCGACCTCGTTGAGGGTATCGAGAAGTACACCCCGGGAGCGGTCCGGCTGTTCTATCTGCGCACCCACTACCGCAAGCCGGTCGAGTTCAGTGAAGAAGCGCTCATCGACGCCCGTGCCTCCCTCGATCGGATTTGGGCCTTTCGGCGCCGGGTTCCGGGGCCGGTGGAGGACATTCCGTTGGCGGCGGCCATGGATTCGTTCCGGGAAGCCATGGAAGACGACTTGGACAACGCAGGCGCGCTGGCCGTGCTGTTTGATGTGATCCGCGAAGGGAACAGGCGGCTCGACGCCGGTGAGCAGGCAGTCCCCTGGGTTGCCGCCTACGAAGAGATCATCACTGTGCTCGGGCTAGCCGAGCCGGCGGCTGCTCTCGATGATGTGGCTGATCAGGTAGCGTCGCTCGCCACCGATCTGGGGTTGAAGCCAGTCGGCGGTGAGTCTGCGATAGCGGCCATGATCGATCTGCGGGCCGAGGCGCGTGGCAAGAAGGATTGGGCAACGGCCGATCGGATCCGAGATGGGCTGGCTGCCGTCGGTATTGTGCTCGAGGACACGCCCGATGGCGTCCGCTGGCATCGGGGATAGCCTCGAGGGCTTCCACGCGGTGCGTGCGGCGCTCGACGCAGGCAGGGTCAAGAGTCTCGTGGTCGAGGCGGCCCGGGTTGGCCGGGACGAATACTCGAAGCTACTCGACGACGCATCTGCCGCCGGCATCGATGTTCGACGAGTCGATGATGTGCGGGAGCTGGCTGCGACCGGCGCCCCGCAGGGTCTGATCGCCAAGGCGCAGCCGCTTCGCCTCGTATCGCTCGATGAGGCGGTTGCCGCCACCAACCCAGCTGCGGTGCTGGTACTCGATCACCTCGTGGACCCGCGCAATGTCGGCGCGATCGCCCGCTCCATGCTGGCAGCAGGGGTCAAGGCGTTGGTGATTCCCGAACGGCGCAGCGCTCCACTGGGCGCAGCCGCTTTCAAGGCAGCGGCTGGGGCTTTCGAGAAACTGGCGATCGCCCAGGTGAAGTCGACCGCAGACGCGATGCGGCGGCTGCGCATGATGGGTGTCTGGCTGGTGGGTCTCGATGTCGCCGGTGAGCGCTCCCTGTTCGAGTGTGAGC
>JARFRN010000300.1 GCA_029287195.1 Acidimicrobiia bacterium
GGCCAGGATCATGTCCTGCTGCCGCTCATTGCGGGTCAGGTCGCTGACGTCCTCCATGGTCCGCCAAACCCCGTCAACGTACTCGAGGGTAGAGCGGGACCGCACCCACGAGAGTGCTTGGGCGCCGGTGGCATCAGTGCATCCGGCCGGTAGGTTGAGCTCCGCCTTGCGGTCGCGCACGGCGTATTCGACACAGATCTCGACACCGCCAACTTCGTCGATGATCTCCTCGAAGCCCTCGAAGTCAAAGAGGGCAAAGTGGTCAACCTCGATTCCGGTGAAATCCTCGACAGCACCCGAAAGAAGCGTGGGCCCGTTGACGTCGTCTCCGCAGCCGTTGAGGTTGGCGTTCAATCGGGTGTAACCCTGGGTGCAGCGGTTGGGCAGGTAGAGGTCCCGGGGCAGGGAGACCATCAGCGGGGAGCTGCCGTCGGTGGGCAACATCACGAGGATGATCACATCCGCCAGAATATCGCCAAAGCCCGAACCGACCAGCATGTAGGTGTCATAGACGCCTTCCTTGGTCGGAGCCGCCGAAACGGCAGTCGCTGCCTCTTCGGTGAGACCTTCGCCGATGTCGGAAGGCGGGGGAACTTCGGGGAGTTGGGCCAGGGCAACTTCGTCGTATGTGTCACGTTCCACGTTCCGCCACGACTGCCATGCGCTGAACGCGTTCCATCCCGAGTACACCAGAAGCAGGATGAGGAACGTGCTCATTGTTCGTTTCAGCGAGCGAAGCCAGAGAGGTCGCTTGTCGAGCAGACGATCGGCCTTGTTGACGACGTAGCCGACGATCGGAGCCCCGATGTCGGCTAGCTTCTCGGTGATCTGAGACAGCTGTCTGACATCGACCTCTGGAGTGACTACCAGCACTGGACCGTCGGCATGAGTGGCCACCTGCGGCAGGTTGGCGTCCCAGCTGGGCGGCGCCGAGTTCACCACGAGGAGGTCGGCGTGTTCGGTCAGTTCGTCGATGATGTTTGCGATTCCCATGCCGGCGAGCACATCCCCCCGTTCGGGAACGTCCGAACCGAACGGAATAACAGGAAGAGTGTTGGCATCGTCTAGCTTCCATAATCTGGATGCTTCGTCGAGACCCGCGGTACCGGCTGCCAGGTCGATCCACCCCGGGACACCCTCCGTTCGCCCATACTTGGACACTCCGCCGGACGGGTCGGCATCTATCAGTACGGCCCGCCTGCCCATGCGCGTGGCGGCAATGGCAAGGTTTATGGCGACCGTCGTCGCTCCCAAGCCGGGGCTGCTGCCGGCAACGAGAACGACTTGGCCGTTCGTCGCCCGCTCCAGTGCGCCCACTGCGTCGATGTACACACGAGCTGCATCCGAATCCGGATCGCCGACCGTGGGCGTCGGCCTGCCTTCCGTCGTCGGTACGTAAGCGAGTATGGGCTCGTCGACGGATCTCGAGATGCTGGGACCGCCGGCCAGCCGCATCCATAGCAGCCATACGCCGGCGGTAACCAGGCTGCCGATGACGGCGGCGGCCACGGTACCTCCCGGGGTACGCCACTGCCCCGCGATTACCCAGAACACAACGAGCCCGGTGCCAACCGAGAGAAGATTGGGCACCGTCAGAACTCGGGCCATGACGCCCGAACGTTTCTGTTGTTGATCGTTAGCCATTGTTGGCGACCTCGGCAGGCTGTCGGATTGGCAATGTTAGATGGCTCGGTGTTGCGGCGATCAGTGGTCTTGGCTCCCCCGGCGACATAACTACACGCCGGGCCGGGGGCCGCCATCGCACGAACGTGGCGAGTAGATGCCCTGCACCACGTCGTCTGCGTCGTAGCCCGTCACCGGTCCCCAGAGCAGCGTTGCATCATCGCTCGAGCGGAGGAGCAGGAAGGTTGGCGCGCCGTCGACGTCTTCCAGCGCAAGGCCTGATTGTAGATAGATGGCGTCGAGCTTTTCGATGGTGTGCCCGAGTTGCAGACCCGAGCGACTTGCTATTTGCTGGGTGGGATGGTCCGTGCCGGTGTCGTCGAGCCGGTAACCGATCAGAATCTCCTCTTCCCCTTCGAGCCGGAAGATCGCGGTGAGCGCGCCCCAGGTGTATGCGGTGCCTTGCTCATCAGGACACAGGCCGAGGTCGATCCCAGCATCGGTCTTTGCTTCGGGCTGGCCGAGAGAGGCAACGAGGCGACCTAGATAGGCGTCGGTATCGAATGGGAAGGGTCCGAGTGCGAACGCACCGAGGGTCAGCTCGTCCAGTGGGATGGCGGTACCCTCGGGCTCGATTGGAGGGATCGTTGTTGTCGTGGTGGTGGTCGTCGTTGTTGTTGTAGTCGGAGCTGTGCTGGTGATCGTCGGCGCGGTGGTCGTGTTGTCCGCCGTGGTGCCGGGAGTATCTGTCGTCGGTATCTGGGTGCTGGTGACGGATGAACCGGCGACGGGCTCATCGTCGCCGCCTCCGCCGTTCAACGCGACGAGGACCATGACTATGGCGGCTACGCCGAATGCCACCCCCACCAGCAGCCCCCAAGGACGTAGGCGTCCGTCGGCTGTTGCTTGCCCTGCTGCGCCGGCTGCGGCCGGCGTTTGATGTTCGGCTTTGGAGGCGGCGACGATTTCGGGTGTAAGCGGCGGCAGATCTTCACCGATCTTGGTGTCGATCCAGGTACGACCGCATTGCGGGCAGATAGGTTTGGTGACCGGTCTGGCGGTGCCGCAGTAGATGCACAGGCCTTCCCTGGTCGGGTTTTCATTACTCACGAGCATTTAGCTTACGGTCCGGCCGGATTTCTGGGGGAATTTCGCAGATCAGAGGTCGAGGCTCGACCGCAGCGCGCCGGGCGTGGTGGCCGGCAGATCGCACACGAAGTCTCGGCACACGTGGGCTGCCGCCGCAGCACCAGCGGTGCCTCGCTCCCAGAGGAGTGGCACGGCGTCACCTCTACCGTCACCCACGGCGACAACGCAATCGGGCCGGAAGCTGTCCCAGACGACTCGCTGCAGCTGATGGCGCGGTCCCGGCCGGCCGACGATGGCGACTTCCTTGATGCCGGCATCAGTTGAGATGAGCACGCCGAGCAGATGGCCGACAGCACTCGGGTATCGCTCGAGAAGGCGGCCGGCACCCCGAGCAATTCCTGCGAGATGCTCGTTGGCCTCTCCGGTATAGGCGCTGTGCATTACCAGTGCCTCAGCGGCGAGCGAGTTGGCTGAGGGAAGCGGGTTGTCGGCAAAGTCTTTGGGGCGTGCGATGAGATCGGCCGCATCCAAGCCGGGCGAGAAGAAGCCGTCGCTGTCGCCGAAGAGGTGGATCATGTTCGCCACGTGGCTCTCAGCTGCGGTGTACCACCGGGTATCTCCGGTCACCGAGTAGAGCGTGTAGAGACCAACGGCCAAGGCGGCGTAGTCGTCGCAGAAGCCGGGTCCGGAGTTGCGACCCCTCCGCCAGGCCCGCTGCAGTCGACCGTTTTGGTCGACCATCTCCTCGGTCACGAAACGGGCGATTCCGGTCGCTATGTCGAGATACTCGGCTGAGTCGAGAACGGCGGCGGCCTCGGCGAAAGCACGGAGGGCGAGGCCATTCCAGGAAGCTATGACCTTGTCGTCTCGACCGGGCGGAATTCTGCTGTGGCGGGCTCGGAGGAGTGCATGATCGACCCGCGCCTTGGCGGACAATATGTCGCCCAAACCCAATCCGCCGGCGGCTGCCAGCTCCTCCGGCGTGATCGCCAGATGGAGGTTGTTGGCACCTTCGAAGTTTCCTTCCGGAGTGACTCCGTAGAGCTGTCCGATCAGCGGGGCATCGTTGCCGGCGAGCGCGGTGAACTCGTCGAAGCCCCACACGTAATACTTGCCCTCGATGCCTTCAGAATCGGCGTCCTCGGCGGCGTGAATCCCGCCGGACGCGTCCCGCATGTCGCCGGCGAGGTAATCCAGTGTCTCGACGGCGGTGGCGGTGTAGCCGGGATTGTGTAGTACCTGGCCGGCCCGCAAATAGATTCGGGCGAGCAGCGCATTGTCGTAGAGCATTTTCTCGAAGTGAGGGATGAGCCACTCCTGGTCGACCGAGTAGCGAGCAAAGCCGCCTCCTATCTGGTCGTAGATGCCCCCGGCCCGCATCTTGTCGAGAGTGGTGCGCAGGATCGGCTCGATGGTGGGCTGGGTCGTGGGGTCGAGCACGAGTTGACGCAGCAGGAACTCGAGGACCGGCGCTTGGGGGAACTTGGGGGCGCCCCCAAATCCTCCCCATTCGGGGTCGAAGGAGTCGGCGAGGAGTTCGATGGCGGCCCCGGCGGCATCAGCGGCAAGCGGTGGTGCTTCGGCGGGCAGACCGGCTCGCACGGCGGCGGCAAGGCGACCGGCCTGGTCGCTGAGGGCATCCCGCTTGGTCGTCCAGGCGTTGATGATGCTCGCCATGAGTTGACGGAACGACGGCATATGGCCGCGGGGCTCCTTGGGGTAGTAGGTCCCGGCGAAGAATGGTTCGCCATCGGGGGTGAGGAAGACCGTCATCGGCCAGCCACCGTGCCCGCTCATGGCTTGGAGTGCGTCCATGTAGACCCGATCGACGTCGGGTCGCTCCTCGCGGTCGACCTTGATATTGACGAAGTGCTCGTTCATGTAGGCGGCGGTCGCTTCGTCTTCGAATGACTCGTGGGCCATGACGTGACACCAGTGGCACGCCGAGTAGCCCACCGAGAGCAGGATGGGCTTGTCGTCCCGTCGGGCGATCGCAAACGGCGCGGGCTCCCATTCGAACCAGTCGACGGGGTTGTCCTTGTGCTGCAACAGGTAGGGCGAAGTGGAGTCGGCGAGTCGGTTGGGCATGCGGCAAGGTTACGGGCTTCGGTGGGATCAGATGACGGTGCTCACTGTCGCAACGGCTCGAGACGGGTGACCGCTCCACCACCAACCACCTCGGAGCGATCTACGGTCGATTCAGGCCGTCTTGGCCAGTCCGGCGAGATCCGCCTTGAGCTCGCTCAGCTCCTGGAGGACAGTTTCGAGCAGCTTGACTATCTGCTCATTGGTCGGCTTCTTCTTAGCCAATTTCGACCTCCTTTCTCACCAACAAAGGTACACGTTGGTGAGCGGCCGACTCAAGCCGCAACGGTCCAGCGCCATGCATACCACACGATCATGGCATTGAAGATGAACCCGAAGAGGATGAGGAAGTTGTCGTAGGCGCCTTTGTAGGGCAGTCCGGCGAGATTGAATAGCACGAGCGAGATCGCCGCCGCAATGGAGAGCCAGCGAGCTATCGGATAAGTGAGAGTCAGCGAGAGCACCGACATCACGATCGGGATGAGCATGAATAGGGCGGCAAGGATCCACATCCAGTCACTCGCCTTTCTGCCGTCTATCTCCCCGGCTACGAAATCGCCGGCAAAGATCCGCAGAACATCTCCGAGCAAGTACGTAAGCATCAGCGCAACCCAGAGGCCGGCGAGGATGATCCTCGTCTGTTCCATTGTCTTGCCCTTCGCTAGTCAACCGTATCCAAGCATCATGGGGTCGGCTTCCGGCGTATCGTTGTATGCATGAAGGAGCACAAGATCGTTGCCGAACTCGGCACCGTCATGGATCAGCTTGCCGTGCTCCCCAACGATGCATTAAGCCACCGCTCTACATTGCTCGACCGCCGGGCTGCTTTGCGGAAGCTTCTCGCCGCGGCACAGGTGGAGGCCGGGCGCGATCCGGAAGAGATGTGGGCGGAGCAGGCTGCGAGGAAACAGCCAGTCGAGGACAAGCCGTTCATAGAGATCCATCTGCCCGATTCGTCGATGGGCGGCGGCTAGGGGTTCGGCAGAGGACGAAATGGAAGAAGTGATCATCACAGTTCACGACCACAGCCGGCCGTGTGAGCATGGCTCGCTGTGGCCCCATTGGATCAGTGTCCGGGACGCCAAGTGGTGGCAGGAACCTGAGTGCCTCGGTGGCGTGGCCATGACCCTGCGCCGGGTCGGATTAAGTGAGTGGGAACAGATTGACGGCGAGGCTGCGGGCCCGCCATCATCGAAGCGCAACCAGTAGGGTGATCCCATGACGACGCCGTTACTCCAAGACGCATTTGGGCATCATGTCTGGGCAACGATCGTCCTCCTCGAAACCTGTGATCAGCTCACCCCCGAACAACTCCAAGTCGGAGCCCAAGGAACGTTTGGTTCGGTTATCGAGACCCTGCGCCACACTGTTGCTGCCGACTCGGGCTACCTCTACGCACTCACCGGCGGGGACCATCCCTTGGCCGACGTAGGCAACATGGGCACTGCCGAGATGCGGGCGGTAATGGAGGACAACCTGGCGTCGTGGATGTCGTTGATCCAGAAGGACCTCGACCCGGACACCATTGTGATCCGGTACCGCGACGACGGATCGGAAAGCCACGCTCCACTGGGGATTCGGATTGCTCAGGCGCTCCACCACGGCACCGACCACCGCAGCCAGGTATGCACCGTTCTCACCACGCTGGGCATCGCGCCTCCGGCAATCGACGTCTGGGATTATGCCGACGAGGACGGACGCCTCTTTGAGACGCCGCCTATCCCGTGAGCTACTTCGGGCTGAGCGGCGGTTAGGTGTGTTGTCTCGGTAGGTTGGTTGCTCGGGTGATGGG
>JARFRN010000099.1 GCA_029287195.1 Acidimicrobiia bacterium
GAGGCCCGGGCCAAGCGTGAAATCGCCAATGAGCGACTCTCATCCGACTTCCAGCCCAGCCCCGAAGAAGAGGCGATGAAGAGAGTCACCTCAGAACGAGTTCGGTATGCACTGAACCAGCTCAAGGAGACCGAGCGCAACCCAATCGCCATGGCCTTCTACCTCGGCTACTCGTACCGCAAGGTCGCAGAGATGCTCGGAGTGCCGGAAGGCACGGTGAAGAGTCGCATTCGGTCGGGGCTGGCCAAGCTACGCGAGTCGCTGGGGACGGAACTGATCGGAACCACATAGCCATGGAGCGCCTCAACAACGCAGCCACCCGAGCAATCAACGCCCTCCCCGCTGAAGAAGCCGAGGCCTTCGACTCCCTTGCTTCCGAGGATCCGTACTTGTCGGGGCATCTGGACCAATTCCGGCACGTGGCCGACCGGCTGGTCGAAGGTTTGCCAGCCGTATCACCCGCACCCTCCCCGGTGATCTGGGAGCGGATTGCACACGAAGTGGGATTCGATCGAGATGAGGCGACTACGCCTGAAGGAACGGGCCAACCCAACGTAGTGCCGATGCGCACTCGCCGTCGCAATCTCTTCATCTCTGTCGCGTCCGTTGCTGCGGCACTGGTGATCGGGGTCGCCGCCGGCTCGATACTCTTTGATTCTGCTCCCGACCTGAGGGAGACCGCAGTCGCTGCGGCAACTGAATCAGGCAGCACCTCCATCAAAATGGAGAGTCCCGTCACGTCAGACGTGACGGCTTCCGTAGTTCTCACCGCAGACGGCACCGGCTACCTGATCGCAGATTCGCTACCGGCACTACCCGCAGATCGCACCTACCAACTCTGGGTCATCGTGGATGACCAGGTGGTCTCCGCCGGTCTGCTGGGCAACGACCCCGACGTCGTTCAGTTCCGCACCGAAGGCAACGTGGTCGGTATGGCAATCAGCGAGGAAGTTGCCGGCGGAGTCGTCGTATCCCAGAATGACCCGGTAGCACTCTGGCTCGACAGCGCCTGATGACTGCCACATCTCGCGCTTCGCGACGCAGCCGATTGGACGACCTTCTCGAGGGAACTGTCATCGGCAGCTTCAGCTCCCTCGGCTACAGGCTACGTTCCCGTACCTGGAACGATATCGACACGTCTGCCATTGACGGCAAGACGGTGGTGATTACAGGTGCCACATCCGGCATCGGCCGACGGGTAGCCTCCGAGCTGGCGTTCGCCGGTGCTCGGTTGCGTTTCATCGCTCGCAACCCCCGTAAGGCCGAGGACCTCAAGCGTGAACTACTAGATCGAAACGGTAGCGCCGACGTCGAGTACTACTTGGCTGATCTTTCCGAGGTCGCCAACGTGCGACGAGTGGCCCAACAAATCCTCGCTGCGGAACCAGCAATCCACCTTCTCATCAACAATGCTGTAGTTCTGCCGGCGACCCGGATGGTCACCCCTGAAGGCTTGGAGCTGGCGCACGCCACCAACCTGGTAGCACCCTTTGTGCTGACCAACACCTTGGTACCGCGACTGGTCGAATCGCAGCCGGCCCGCATCATCAACGTAATCTCCGGTGGCATGTATGCGCAGGGACTGGCCCTCGACGATCCGAACTACACAGAGAGCACCTACCGGGGCAGTGTTGCCTATGCCCGCGCCAAGCGGGCGCTGATGGTTCTGACCAAGATCTGGGCCGAGGATCTCTCCGACAGCGGCGTAGCAGTGCACGCCACACATCCTGGATGGGTCGACACACCCGGTGTTGCCACCTCCATCCCGACTTTCCACCGCGTCATGGGTCCATGGCTGCGAGATACCGAACAGGGGGCCGACACCATCCTCTGGCTGGCCACCGCCGACCGGCCCGGTGCCTCTACCGGAAAGCTCTGGCACGACCGCGCAGTGCGATCTGAGTACCGGCTCGGCGTCGGTGTCGAATCGGCCGCTGATCGGGAAAAGCTGTGGGATCTCCTGTCGTCCACCGCCGACTCACTCGCCCCCGCCTCCTCTCGCTAACCCGCAGCGAGCGCGCCGAACGGCATCCGCCACTCGGGCGATCCGCCGTCCGTCGCTCTTTCAACCGGCCGGGTGGCCGGCAGCTTCGAGTTCCGTGATCAACATCCTCATCCCGGCCACGGCGTCGGAACCGATCTGCCGTAGCCGACCTCCCAGCAGCGGCTCGACCAAGCGTCCAAATCCCGTCAGCGATAGATCCGCGGTGTACGTGATCAGGGTTCCGCCGTTCTCGTCCACGAAATCGATGACATCGACTGCATGCACCCGGGCCCCGCGTCCCTCTAGAACGATCTTGTGTCCGGGGGAATAGTCTGTGATCACATAACGCATCTCCATCTGCCGACCTCGATAGGTGAGCACCAGGTCGTAGGCAGTGCCCACCCCGACCTCGCCGGGCGTGACTTTGGTAGACGAGACGACTCCGGGATCCCACTTCTCGATGTTGGCAAAGTTGCCGATGTGGCGGAACGCGACGTCGCGGTCGAGCTCCGTGGTTGCGGTTTCGGTCAAGCGAATCATTGCCAATCCTTGTTTGCTTACAAACTGGTTCGTCGCCGCATACGGAAACGTACGAGCCGAAGTCCCGCTCCGTTACCGCGCAGTCGAGTTTGAAGGGTTCGAGCGGATCGAACGACGAACGGATCACAGCGGTCCAGCCCGTTCCGGTTTCACCGAGCAAACCGGCGTGTAGTTCGAGTACATCGGGCTGCAAGCCGCTCGCAGTGCCCGGCCGTCTCGATCCGGCACCACGCTCAGGTTCGAACTAGCTTCAAACGTGTGGAAAGAGAAATGAGAATCGCAGTCGTCGGGTCAGGAGTCAGCGGAATTGGAGCTGCCTGGGCTCTGGCAAAGAACCACCATGTCACGCTATACGAGGCCGCACCACGCCCCGGTGGACATGCCCGCACCATCGACGTCGACATGGGTGCCTACAGCCTCCCGGTTGACACCGGGTTCATCGTCTACAACGAGCGCAACTACCCCAATTTGACACACCTCTTCGCCATGCTGGGCGTTGCCACGAAGCACAGCGACATGTCCTTCTCCGTCACCGACCCGGTATCCGGGCTCGAGTACGCCGGCAGTTTCCGCGGCGTGCTCGCAAAGAAGAGCAACATCTTCAGACCGACGATGTGGTCGCTGCTGCGGGGGATAAACGACTTCCGCGGCGAGCATGATCGCCTCAGGGCCGCAGCCGTACCCGACAACCTCTCGATTGCCGACTACCTACAGCAACGGGCCTACCCCAAGGCGTTCGTTTCCAAGTACCTGCTGCCCCTGGCGGCCGCCGTCTGGTCCGGAACCGGGAACGAAGTTGCCAACATGCCGGCGCGCACATTCCTCGCTTTTCTCGCCAACCATGGTCTCATCCGGCTAAGCGATCGTCCGCAGTGGCGCACCGTCGAGGGTGGAAGTCGGATCTATGTTGAACGGGCAGTTGCTGCCGTCGACGAAGTTCTGCTGGCACATCCGGTGGTCGGCGTGGAACGGACCCCCGATGCGGTGGCCGTGTTGGACGAACACGGTGGGCGACGGTCATTCGATCACATCGTTCTCGCCACCCACGCCGACCGCTCTCTCCAGATCCTCGGTAACGCCGCAACCGCAGCAGAGCGCGCCGTAATCGGATCGTTCCGCTATGCGTCCAACCGCGCAGTGGTCCACAGCGATAGTCGACTGATGCCGAAACATCGCGCTGCCTGGTCCAGCTGGAACTCCATCGGGTCGGTCGCGTCCGCAAACACGACACCCGTCACCGTCACTTACTGGATGAACCGGTTGCAATCGCTCCCGCAGGATCATCAAGTCTTCATCTCCCTGAATCCCGCCGAGGAACCCAACCCGGAGCTGGTGATCGACGATGTCTTCTATCAGCACCCCCAGTTCGACGCCGCGGCAGCCCGCGGACAGGCCGGACTGGCCACAATCCAGGGTGAGAACCGCACCTGGTTCGCCGGTGCCTTCTGCGGGTATGGGTTTCACGAAGACGGGCTGCAGGCCGGCCTCACGGTTGCTGCAGAGCTTGGTTCGCCGGCGCCCTGGCATCACCGGATCAAGCCGATGAGCCCGGCCGCCTCGGTAGCGGCAGTACGTCGTGAGGCCGCTGTCCTATGACCGGCGTTGACGGCAATGGACTCTACGTAGGAAGCGTGACACACCGCCGGCTGCAGCCGATGGGACACAGGCTGCGCTACCGGACCTATTCGTTGCTTCTCGACATCGACCAGCTCGATGAGCTCGGGGCGCACATCCCGCTTCTATCCCACAACCGCTGGAACTTGTTCTCGATCTACGACCGCGATTTTGGGGCGCGTGACGGCACTCCGTTGCGTGCTTGGATCGATCGCCAGCTCAGTGACGCCTGCATCGATCTTGCAGGCGGGAAGGTAACACTGCTGGCGTTTCCGAGAATCCTCGGGTACACGTTCAACCCGCTCAGCATATGGTTTTGCCACGACAGATCAGGGGAGTTGCGCGCCGTGCTCTACGAGATCCACAACACATTTGGCCATTCCCTCAGTCACCTGGTTCCCATCGATGGGCACTCCGATCGTCCCCACCGCCATAGCTTCTCGAAGGAACTCCACGTTTCGCCATTCTTCGATCAGGACGGCCGCTACGCCTTCACGCTGCGGCCACCGCAGGATCGGTTCTCAGTCTCGATCGACTACAACGTCGCAGGCTCGAAGATGCTCACTGCAACCATGAGCAGCAAGCGACGAGATCTGTCGAGCCGCAACCTGCTCAAAGCGTTCTCGAGCCATCCCCTGCTGACATTCAAAGTCATCCTCGGTATCCACTGGCACGCACTTCGGCTCACGATCAAAGGTGCTCGCTACCGCAGCGTGCCCGCTCCTCCGGAGCAGTCCGTAAAGTTCGAGAGAGCTTTGAGCGGCGTCTCTTGATAGGAACGTAATGGGAAACTGGATCAGCCGACGGCTTTGGTCGCTACTGCTGGCTCGTGTCCGCATAGGCAGTGTCACGTTGTCTCTGCCGGGCGAACAAACGCTCCGGGCCACCGGAGCATCCCCGGGACCCGAGGCCCGGCTCGACCTCCGTCGTCCCGGTGCAGTATTGCGCCGACTCGTCACTGGAGGAGGGCTCGGCTTTGCTGAGTCATTTGTCGCCGGAGAATGGGACACCGATGATCTCGCTGCGACACTCGAAACGGCAGCACGCAACGTGGACGGCTACGTGCGGAATCTTCGCCCCAGCCGCGTGATTGAACCGGTACGCCGGCTGTGGCACTTCCTATCGCGGCGTCGCCGCCGTGAAATTGAGTCCATCGACGTTCACTACAACCTCGGCAATGCTTTCTATGGGGCATGGCTCGATAGAACCATGACCTACTCCTCGGCGATATTCACTCGTCCCGACGATGACCTGGAGTCGGCACAACGAGAGAAATACCGACGTCTGGCATCTCTAGCGCAGCTGAGCGCGGGCGACCATGTGCTGGAAATCGGGTGCGGCTGGGGAGGCTTCGCAGAGTACGCCGCCGGCGAGATCGGTTGTCGCGTAACCGGCCTCACCTTGAGTTCCGAGCAGGCCGAGTACGCCCGTAACCGGCTGAAGCAGGCCGGAGTAGACGACCGTACGGACATCAAACTTCTCGACTTCCGCGAGGAGGAAGGCAGCTACGACAAGGTCATATCGATTGAGATGATCGAGTCGATTCCGGCGAATCTGTGGCAACCCCTCTTCGCGACGATCTCACGGGTGCTGCGTCCGGGAGGACGGGCAGCGATGCAGGCGATCACGATCGCCGGCGACCTCTATGCCTCGCTGCTGCGGCGAGAGGATTTCATCAGCAAGCACATCTTCCCCGGCGGGGCGCTTCCGTCTGTTGCCGCCCTACGCACACTTGCTCACAACAGCGATCTGCAGATCAAAGACATTGCGAGCTACGGAAAGTCGTATGCAGAAACGCTGCGCCGCTGGCGGATGCGCTTCGAAGAGATCTGGCCAGAAATTGCCCAACCACCATTCAACGAGAGGTTCCGCCGAACCTGGCGCTACTACCTGGCCTATTGCGAGGCCGGCTTCAACATCGGGCGCATCGACGTGCACCAGATCGAATTGGTCGCTTGATCAGTTCTACCATCCCTCGAGAGCGTCTCCCCGCCCACGGACGACTAGCGATTTTCGTTGGCTTTGGTCGACAGACGCGGTCTCGTGGATCGGGTGTGTTTTCGGTGCAGCGTGATTGGACTTAGATAGAGGTTTCGCCCGAACCCCCGAGATGGTGCAGGAAGAAGGCGTATATGTCCGCGGCCTCTTCGATGATCATCGCCGTCGGTTTGCCCAAGCCATGCCCAGCCCTCTTGTCGACCCGCAGCAGCGCCGGACCGCTGCCACCCACCGCCTGTTGCAGCGCGGCGATGAACTTGAACGAATGCAAGGGAACGACCCGATCGTCCGTGTCCCCTGTGGTAATCAGCGTCGGCGGGTACTCGCCGGAGGCGACGTTGTGCAGCGGGGAGTATCCGATCAGAAACCGGAAGTGGTCGGCGCTCTCGTCGGCATTACCGTACTCCGGAGTCCAATATCGGCCTGCGGTGAAGTGCTGGTAGCGGAGCATATCGGTTACAGGAACCATGCCGACGACGGCTCCAAAGAGGTCCGGCCGTTGGAGCAGACATGCCGTGACCAGCAACCCGCCGTTTGACCGACCGTAGATACCGAGGTTTGTTCTGGTGGTGAAACCTGCCTGGATGAGATGCTCTGCCACGCAGATGAAATCGTCGAATACGTTCTGCTTGTCACCCAGCATGCCGGCTCGATGCCAGTCCCTTCCGTACTCGCCCCCGCCTCGCAGGTTGGCCACCGCAAACACACCGCCGGACTCGATGAATCCAATCCGATCGGGTGAATACAGCGGTGTCATGCTGATGTCGAATCCGCCGTAGCCGTACAGGACGGTGGGCGGGTTGGCGACGGTATCGATATCGCGGCGATGAATCAGGAAGACAGGGATTTGGGTCCCGTCCTTCGATCGGGCCCAGGTTTGCCTCGTGACGAGCGATTCCGAAACCTCGGTCTCCGCAGCCCCGGTGAAAGGTGCGAGCTCATCAGCGTCGCAGTCGTAGCGCAGCACCGCCGGGGGGTGCACAAATGATTGAAAGCCGATGAAGAGCTCGCGATGGCGCGCCTTGCCGACGAACTCAGTGACTGTTCCCATGGCAGGCAGTTCGAGCTCGCGCACGTGAGCACCATCGAGCTCATAGACGGTCACGGCGTGGTGGGCATCGATGAGCCGGCCGACGATGAGCCTGCCGGCAACGATCGAAGCGAATTGCAGCGTCCCGGCATCCTCAGGGACCACCGTCTTCCAGTTGCTTCGGTCCGGGGCCTCCAGGTCGATCATGATGATACGGCCCCGGGGAGCCTCCCAGTCGGTCAGAAGGAACAGCGATCCATCCACATGGCCGATCAGCTGGTACTTAGCGTCGAAATCGTCGAGAAGCCGCACGAAGGGGTCAGAGCCGGCAAGCCGACGGTAGTACAGCCGGTTGCGAGTGTCCGTCCCCTCCCACACGTGTAGAACAAGCAGTTCGTTGTCCTCCGTCACGATGGGGATGAATCCGAGGTCGGGAGCGTCGGGGCGCTCGTAAACGAGCAGGTCCTCGCTTTGGTCTGTCCCCAGACGGTGCAGGAAGACTCGATGGTGAGTACTCGGCGGGGCATTTGGCATCTCGCCGGGGGCGGGGTATCGGCTGTAGTAGAAGCCGTCCTGTTCCGGAGTCCACGCAAAGGGCGTGAACTTGATCCAGTGCAGTTCGTCTGTCGAGGTCGCACCGCTCTCGGTGTCGAGCACGTGCGCCGTCTGCCAATCGCTGCCTGCTTCCGCAAGGCTGTAGGCCAGCATGCTGCCGTCGTCGGAGAACGACTGCGTCATCGCTGCAACCGTGCCGTCTTCGGAAAGGGTGTTGGGATCCAGCACGACCGTTTCCTCACCGCCGGTAACGGCCCGTTTGAAGAGCACCGGCTGGGCCTGCAACCCCTCATTGCGAGAGAAGAAGTACCGGTCACCTCTCCGCACCGGAGCGCTCTGTCGAGGGAAGTCCCACAGCTGTTCGATGCGGCGGCGCAACGGCTCGCGCTGCTCGATGGCGGCCAGGTGAGAAAACGTCAGCTCGTTCTGGGCATCGACCCAGGCGCGCGTCGCAGGTGACTCCATGTCCTCGAGCCATCGGTACGGATCGGGGACGGGGACACCGTGGTAGACATCGACTACATCGACGCGTGGTGAATCCGGATAGTCGACCATTCCGCTCCTCAGCCGGCTCCGCTGTGTTGTCTGCCACATTCTTGCGCAAATGGTGTCGAGGCCCATCGCAAGTTTCCGAAAGCGTGTGGCGCACACCGCCATGGACTTGCGGTGTGGCCGGACGAGATGGGAGCAGCCGTGCCTGGCAAGAAAATCGAGCTGACCCCGATTGACACCGTCCTCGTTGGGGCGGAAGGATTCATGCTTGCCATAGATCCTTGATCGCCATGCTGAATCAGCCGGAGCGGATCGAGCCGGCACCGATGGCGTGCATGCTGCCGGCTGCGGGAAGGTCGAGCCGGAATATCGACCATCCGGACTCGTACCGGTACGTCAATCTGCCCCCCATGAGCTCTGCGAGCTTGCGCGACACTGTCAGCCCGAGGCCGACGGATGAGGGCTGCCCTACTGCGTTGTGGGAACGTTGATAGGGCTCGAAGATCGCTGCTGCGTCCTCGTCGGGGATGCCGTCGCCGTCATCGGCAACCTCTAGCCAGGCAATGGCGCCGGCCACACCACACCGCATTTCGATATGCGGGCCACCGTAGCGCTGGGCGTTGGAAAGCAAATTGCGGACTATTTGACGAACCCGCGTGCCATCAGCAAACGCGACAGAGTCGGCGCCGTCGTTTGTCTCGACGGCAATGGCGACGTCGCCGCCGGCGGATATCGCCGACTCGAGTTGACCTCGCAGATCCACGGTGTCGGAGTGAACAGGCAGCTTCCCGATATCGGCCTGCGCCGCTACCAGAAGATCCTCCACGATGTGGGCTACCTCTGCGGATTGCTGGGCGATCAACGAGATGAATTCCTTCTGCTCGAGCACCGAGAATCTCGCCAAGCCGGTGTCTAGTTCCTGGGCAAGACCGTGGACAACCGTCAACGGGGTTCGTAGCTCGTGGCTGACGCTTGCTATCAGCTCATCCTTGGAGCGAACGAGTTCTTCGAGAGCATCACGGGCTTTGCGCCGGTCGGTTACGTCGACCACGTGAGAAATGAACCGTGTCGTAGTGTCGTCGCCGACATCAATGGGGGCGAGGCTGATCAATGCCCACACAAATGAGCCATCAGCGCGCTTTATTCGCTTCTCGTAGCGGAAACCTTCTCCAGCCTCCAATCGACTCAACGCAGCGCGGGTGGTTTCCAGGTCCTCGCGAATGGAGTACGCGGAGAAGTGCATCCCGACGAGGCGTTCGGCGGGAAGACCGAGCAGTTCCGCAACCGCCTTGTTGGCTTTGACAATCCGGCCGTCGCTGCTGGCGATGGCCATGCCGATCGGGGCGTCTTCGAACGCAGCTTCGAACCTGGCATCCGCAATCCGACGCTCGGTGATATCCTCGAGAACCCCGTCGAAGTGGAGCACGCCTCCGCATTCGTCGGGGACCGCCACCGACCAGTCGCGCACCCAGATGACATCACCATCGGAGCGCCGCAGCTGGTACTCACGCCACGCGGCGTCTGCCTTACCTGCCGCCTCTATCTGCTGCTGCCGATCCTCGCTGCGTACGTAGTGGTCCCAAACGTTGGTGCGAAGCATGGCCTCACGATCTTCGAACCCGAGCATCCTCATGAGCGCCTCATTGCCGCCGATGATCGCTCCATCCGGGGTCGTCCGGTAGAGACCGACCGGCACCTGATCGGTGATTGTGAGCATCCGATCGCGGGCTGATGCCTCGAGTTGGGAGATCGTGCGATCGGCTCGATCCCTGGCCCCGAGTGCCTTCTCCAAGACCCGGCCTATGTAGCCGATCACGAACGCCATGATCGAGATGATCACGGCCTCCACGATCCGGGCAGTACCGACTGCTTCGGCAACTCCGGTGGCGCCGGCCACGTAGCTACTGATGCTCACCCCAATGAGTGCGGCGACAACCCCGACAGCACTGCCCCACATCCAAGCCAGCAGCAGCGCGGCCGGGACAATCACTGTGTTCGTCGAGTCGCCGAGATCGTCCAGCACTCGGTAGCCCACGATCACGTAGATGACCGGGAGCACCGCGGTAACCACGATTCGCGAGCGCCCGCGCAGCAGCAGGGTGCCGTCGAGATTCGGTGGCAGAATCGACCCCGACTGCTCTCTCCTCATAGGTAGGTCTTCGGCAGGCCGATTCCCGTTCTTGACGAAGTCGCCACCCCTGTCGGCAAGCTGCAGCGCACCGAAACACAGGCGGATGTCGCGCACCACGCGATCGCAGCAGCCAACGCCGGGCAGGTCCATGACTCGGCGACCTCGGTCGAGGGTGCCGCCGAAGCGGCGGACGATTTCGCATCGTGGCGAAAGCAACGAGACCGTGTTTCGCGGCTACCTCCCCACTCGCTGTCGACTCCCGTCTTCGGTGCTCGACGGGTAAGTGTTGTGTCTCAGGTTCAGCGGGTCCGCCCAACCCAGCGCAGTACCCGCAACGCTCGCAGTGTGTTCCAGCGGCTCGGCTTGCGGCCGGACTCCATGTCGAACCAGACCCGTCCGACGTGCTTGTGCTGGACCGGCCAAAAACCGTCTTTGCGCTGCTTGCTCTCGAGCAACTCGACGGCGTCAGACAGCCGTTCGTCCCAGGCGGCGTCGACCGACTGGAAGTAGTCGAGCCCTCGAAGTACGTCGTAGTGCCAGCGCGGGGGAAATGACAGCTTGGTGTAGGTGGAATGCGATATCTCGCCGGTACGGTGCGATTTGTACAAACGGTGGGCGAGGAAGAACTCGCGCCCGCCGGCCGCGGCTTCAATCAGCCGCGGATCGTCGTGGCCGTTGGCTTTCAGCTCGGCAATCATCTCGAGGACCGTGATCGAGGTGTGATAGGAGCTGTGGTTGACATCACTTCGCAAGGTACGACAGTTCCAGCCACCATCGTCGAGGCGCTGGTCGAGGATCCACTCGATCACCCGCTCCATCTGACCGTCTTTGTACCCGAAATAGGCGGCCATGGCTACAAACATGCCGGCGACACATGTGTCGCCGCGGCTCGTGGATCGGGGCAGCACCATCCAGCCATCCACGCCCGACTTGCTCCAGATTTGCTCGCACCCCCGCAGCGCTGCAGGCGTTCCCGGGGCGAGGCCGAGGCGACGCAGCAGCAGAAGGGTGTACGTGGTCGAGGTCCACTTCGGCGAGTAGATGGCCTGAGCCCAGGTGCCCTCCGGGTCCTGTAGATCAAGCAGGTCCCGACCCCATCCGGTCTCGGCTACCTGGGCCCGCTCTGCGGCAACCTCAGCCGCGTCGGCATCGAGCAGGTCACGCATTGTTTGCCACCGAATCGCCGGATCTCCGTCGAGAAGAAACGGGGTGGCCTGATCTAGGGCCAAATCCATTCGTCACAGACTACCGGCCGCCCGCTGCCCATATCTGCAGCTAGGGACTTCAAGTTGTCCCGAGGCATGCCGACAAAGACACCATGACGAATGAGTATCAGAAGATGCTTGTCGACGAGCGAAGGCAGCATCATGATGACCTCGCTGAAGAAGGCCAAGAGTGGTGTCCGCAATGCGGCGCCACATTGGTTTGGACGCAGCGTGCGAACCGCCGGCACAAGGCTTCGGCCGGTGATGCCCCGATCATTACAGGGGATTGCCCTCCACTGACTCGCGACCAACTCGCAACGGTCATACCAATCGGCTGAGAACGCGCCGACGCCCCACGGTTGCTGCCGGAATACGCGGGTGGCTTCGTAGCCACGCGGAGTCGGCGGGGAGGGAGGGAAGGGGATGATCCGTGGGGCGCCCAATGCGCTATTCGGTTGTACCCCAACCATGGCGGTGCTTCGTAAGACTGCCGCAAGACACAGCTAAGAATCCGATGAGATCGCACACAACTCGGGCCGGCCTGTGCTCGGCGGTCGCCGGTTATGGCACGACTCGGAAAGAGGCTGCCTAGTCCTGTTCTTCAATCGAACGCATGGACCAGACGAGGGTGCGCATCGACTTTGGCTGGCTGAGGACGGTGACGATGGCGTCGGCGATGTTCTCCGGTTTCATCATGTCGGCCAGGCCCGGCATATCGGGCGTCCGGCCGGCCCCCATGGCGAACTCGGTCGCTGTCCCACCGGGACAGATCGTGCTGACCCGGATGTTCTTCTCACGCAACTCTCGATCCAGGCCGCCGGCCAGGCCGACCTGAGCGAACTTCGTTGCGGCATAAACAGCCTCATCACCTGCCCCGCGCAATCCCGCGACCGACGAAACGATGACTATGTCACCTTCACCCTGCTGGAGGAAGTGCGGCACTGCAGCACGGATCGGCCAGACCGTGCCGGCAACATTGATATCCATCATCTCGGCGAGCTTGGCATCACTCAGATCCATGATCCCGCCGTATGCGCCGATGCCTGCGTTGGCCACCAAAGCATCGAGTCGCCCAAAGGTCGACATAGCGGAGTCGACGAGACGTCGCGAGTCCTCCGGATTGCGGACGTCCATCTCGACGGCCACTGCGTTGCCGTCGGAATCGGCAACCGTCGCCTCGAGTCGCTCGATCCGGCGGGCACCCAGCGCAACTTTGGCTCCTTGCGACATCAAAGCCTTTGCGCTCGCCGCTCCAATCCCGGCGGACGCACCTGTGATTGCAACGACTTGACCGGTGAGGTCCCTCATGATGACTCCCATCTCGCCTGCTGAGTATGAGGGTAGATCGATTGAACAGGGCCTGAGTCAACTCCGGGAGAGCGGAGCCAGGAACCGGTTGCGACTCGAGTCGAGCAAGTCGACCGGCTCTTCGATCGGAACAACCTCGACCCGAGCGGCACCGATCAGCCGTCCGATCCGACCTGCCTGCTCTTCGACCTCTGCCCAGCGTCGCTTCGGCCAGTCGGAAAACGGAGCTATCCGGATCGACAGAGGCTCGTCGGAACTACCCAGATCCCATTGACCTACCACACGCCCTCCGTCGAGCACAACCGAGGTCGCATTGCCGAAGCGATCGTGCACCAGAGGGGCATAGCTGGGATCGAATAGGCGATCTCGTTTCCGGTAGGCAACCATCAGCACATCCCACACCGGAAGCAGGCGAACTCCATCCAGGGCAGCAGCGGCCTCACCTTCGATCGCTAGATCAATGCCCTCGATCGCCTCCAAGGTCTCGGCCTTGGTCCAACCGGTCCACCACTTGACGTCGGCGTACTCGACGGGCCCGTATGCAGTGACGTACCGCTCCACCAGCGTGCGTCGCGCATCGAGCTCATCGACTGCTTCCGGGTCACAGTCGGGAAGCCATTCATCCCAGCGCGCATAGAGGAAACGGTCGGATCGCCACGAGCCGGTCGTCGTCGCCCGGACGATCTTGAACTCGGCGGCCGCCATCCCGAGGAAGACATTCAACAGATCTCCGAGCTCATGCTCCGGATCCAGCCGTGCACGTATGTCGGAGGCCGCCAATGGACCTTCGGCCAGCGCAGATTCGAGGTCGCTCAGGAGTTCCCCATACCGTCCTTGTATGCGTTTCCGGTATGGATTCGTTCGACGAACCAGAGACCTGGTGGCCGAAGCTGCCACTCCGAGCAACTCAACCGGGAATGTGTGGACCGAGTAGCGCATGGCCCGCACCTTGACCAACTGCCGGTCCCCGACTGCGGTGTCGAATTCGGCCAGCGTAAGATCTTGCTTGCGGGCAAGCGCCGACAGATAGCAGGTAGGTGCGGTTCCGTACACCCCTACCGCCCGGTCAATCATCCTCAGAAGTTCGCCCTGTCCAGACATGTGGCCCCGATGTTCGCAGAATCCGCCCCCTGAGGTGAATCTCCAGCGGTGTGTGCCTGATTTGAGGGTGGTGGCCATTCAGGCCAATGGGCGGGTCCCGTCACTATCCGTCTCGAATCCCCTCCTCCTCGGTCCGGGCAGCCTGATCGAAAGATGGGTCGAGCCCCGACCTGCCTTGGTGGGGGGATCTGGCTGCCGACGGCTCAGCAATGTCAAGGCGGAAGACGACGCCGATTGACAACGATTCCGATTCGTGAACAATCGCGAAACACCGCTTCGCGCCGGAACGAACTCGGCTACGTTCTGCGTTGCCTTATGCAACAAGATGAGCCGGGGTGAAGACGATGGACCTGATAAGACGATTCAAATGGCCGATCATCGGTGGTGGCGTTGTCGTGTTGATAGTTGCGTTCCTGCTGTTTCGGCCTGACAAGCTGTTTGTCGACGACGTGGTAGACGAGTCGCTCGCCGACGCCTTCCCGGTGACTGCATCGGCCGCCGAAACCACAACCACCACGACCACGACAACCACTACTCCGCCGCAGACAACAACCGATGACGCGGCGCCGACCACGTCCACAACAACAACCACCATGCCGCCTGGACCGATGTCGCTGGGCGCCGGATCCTTCTACGGCATCGACCACTCAGCGGAAGGCACGGCCACCGTCTACGAACAGGCCGGCGACTTCGTGCTCCGATTCGAGGATGACACCGACATCCAGAACGGTCCCGACCTGTGGGTCTGGTTACTCGAGTCCGACAGCTACGACGGAGGCGATCCAGGTGAGTTCATCGAACTGGGGAGGATCAAAGGCAATGTCGGTGGCCAGAACTACGAACTCCCGCCAGAGTTCGACCCCGAGGTCCACCAATTCGTGCTTATCTGGTGCAAGCGGTTTTCGGTCCCGTTTGCGGCTGCGCCGCTGACCGGCTGACGCTGCCTTCCCGGCTGCAAGAATGAGCAGCCGTGGATACGAGACTCGAAGGCGCCCCGAACTTCCGCGACATCGGCGGTTACGCAGCGGCCGGCGGCTTCGTTGTCAAGCATGGCCTGGTCTTCAGATCCGGACACCTAGCCCATCTCACCGACGGCGACCTCGACTTGCTGCACAGCCTGGGCATCAAGACCGTTATCGACTTTCGACCCCGCTACGAGAAAGAAATGACGGGACACAACCGCATGCCCGATCAGATCAACTACGTACCGATTCCAATCGGAGATCCGGCGATGGCTCCCGAGGTGAAACGAGCGCTGGTCGACGGTGACTTCAGCTTCCTGCCCGATCTCAGGGATGCCAACCGCACTCTGATCCGCGATTTCAGCATCCAGCTCGGCGCGGCACTGCAGCTGATCGCCGAACCGGACAACCTGCCTCTTGTCTTTCACTGCATCGGCGGCAAGGACCGCACCGG
>JARFRN010000103.1 GCA_029287195.1 Acidimicrobiia bacterium
GTAGCCGTCGTCAGATGTCCACACCGCCGCCGCATAACCCTCGGAACCGACGGCAACGATTCGATCACCGCTTGTCACAACATCGCTCATCGACTGCATGCCCAGCTCGCCGCGCGCATCATCGGCCCACGCACCTAATGCCACGCTGTCGATGCGCTCCCACGCTTCGCCATTCGTCGCAACCCACACGGCAGCATCGGTGGTCCACTCGCCCTCTGCCGTCTCTCCCTGCTGACTGCCAACTGCGACGAATCCCGGGCCACCGGCGGTGATGGCCTCGATCGGTGAGTCCTGGAATCGGGTTGCATCAGTGTCTTCGATGCGCTGCCACGTGATGGGCGCCTGGCTCACAGCCGGCGCAAGTGACGTCTCCGGTGCCAGCGTGGTGCTCTCGGGAGAAGCCGTGGTTGTGGTGGTCGGGGCTGTGGTGGTGACAACTGTCGTCGTAGGCGGCTCGGTCACCGGTGTGGTCTCGTCAACCTCGCGGTTGAGCAGCAGCCCCGCTCCGCCGATGGCGATGAGCAACGTGACGAAGGCAGCTACCGCCACCGCCCAGCCCGGCACCGGCCTGCGCGTCGTCCGGGGTTGGTGACCCGGCACCTGTGGCCGGGGGACCTGTTCGACCTCGAGCGGCTCGAGGGTCGCATCGAACTCCTCGAAGTAGGTGCGCAGTTGGGTCTCGAGCTTCATTGCTCCACCCCCAGTGCTTTGCGCAGCTTGCCCATGCCGCGGTCGAGATGGTTCTTGACCGTGCCGGGAGCGACATGCAACAGATCCGCTACTTCCTGTTGAGTCCAGCCAAAGCCGTGAACCAGGCCTACGGTGAGCCTCTGCCGTTCGGGTAGATCGGCCATGGCCTGCGGCAGGCCCGGCTCCACCCAGGGGAGACGCTCGCCATCCACTGCATCGAACAGCGGTGCCCGCCGGCTGCGGCGCCACCACTCGCTGCGGACGCTGCTGCGGCCGACCTTGTCGAGGTAGCCGGCCGGGTTCTGCATCTGTTGCATGCGGTCCCAGTGCTCCCATCCCCAGGCGAGGGCTGCGGCTGTCGCCTCGAGCCCGAGTTCGCGGCCGAAAGCGACACACAGCGCCCGCCGTAGCCGGGGCTCGGCCTCGTCGAAGAACTCTGTGAACGAGGCGGTCCGTTTTGTGTCAACGGCCATACGTCCGACCCTCCACGGACATAGAGCCACGGGGGACCCGAATCCACGACAGGTTTCTCGGGACCCGGTGCCGGACATGAGACGGGGATGGGGCGAGTTTCCCCATGACTTCGACGCTAGCAACGCAAGCGGGGAGTGGGACACTTGTCACCGCCGGCCGTCAGATAGCAGGGATCGGCCGGTTTCCGATCACACGGGAGGAACAGCGCTCGCTGTTGGAGCAGATGGAGCGGGCCGAGTAGGCCGCGTCACAACCTCTCGTGCAAGCCTTCCCGCAATACCGCGGCCGCCATCGCAGTTACCTGATCGGCTATTGGGTAGGCGTGCTCGCCGGCGTGCACCAGGTAGGCATGGTCGAGCCCGAGGTATCAATCGCCGAATGCGGCGAGTCGGCCATCCGGGGGGTTGTGGTGCGTTTCGTCTCGAACCCGAGTCGCTGCCCGCTGTAGATCGTGAAGACGCCGAGTTCGGCGCCGGCGTGGGTTGCCCAGAACTGGGGATCAAACGGTGCGGCATGGAGCGCATTGCTGATCTCCGCGATCAGCAGCGACTGGCCCCGGCCGGGTACCACCAACAGCAAGGTGCGGTGACCTGGGTGAAGCTCCCGCCGGACGCAACGCAGCACTGCAGGTTCTGCCATCGCAAGTACATCGAGCCGCAATCCCCATCAGCTGCTTTCCGAGTTCCCCACCGGACGGGACCGGCACTGAGCGCAGCTCCTCGCTACCCGAAGTGCTGGTACACCTGGCGCTGCAGCGTCTCTACCGGCAGATCGAAACCCATTCTCCCGGCATAGGGCATGAAACCCTCGCCCGGCTTGCCGTCTTCCCGATGCACGATGATCGACGACAGCAGCACCCCATCCGATTCCTCGTTCACTGCTTCCACCAGGTCGGCGAACATCGAGTGACCGACCAGCATCCGCAGCTCGTCGAAGATCGCCCACTTGATCTCCCCGTAGGTGATCGTGTCCCGGCGCTTCGCCCGCGTGATCGTGACCAATCGGGCCAGCTCCACCGCCCGCTCCCACTCCCGCGGGGTCTCGACCGGTCCCAAATAGACGGCATTGCCGGACTGCTCGGCGGCGGTGATATGTCGTTGCGCTTGCGACGCCCCCACAGTCGACAGTCGTTGGGCGATGCGGTTCGCCCGCTTCCGTGCCTCCGCGCCCAGCTGCGGTGTTTTCTCCGCCGCCATGCGGCGAGCCTTTGCGATGCGTTCTTCCCGATTCACCTGATGATTCTCGCGTATCGGGGCCACCCGTCCGCCGCACGGCGCAAAGCCACTTCGCTCACCCAACCCGGACCGGCAAACGCGGGGTCTCCCGGCCACGGCCAAGGACACCTCGAGCTGCTTTCTCCAAGGCCCCCAGCCGGTGCGTGAACCGGCCGGGGAAGTCGTGATCAGAAGCCTGCCCGGTGCCACGACCGGGTCTGCCTGGTCGCGGATTGGTCGTGGCAGAGTCGACCAGGAGCGTCCTACAGTACGGGCCGCAATCATGAGAACTATGCGAAGCCCCCGCGGCTCGAAATCGAGGAACTCGGCCCCGCCCCTCACCGCATCAACGGCTTGTTTACCCGATCCCGACTTCGGGCAGCGGTTCGTGGCAACAACCCCTCAACTACTGTGGCCGCTCGCGCAGGCGGTATCGGACGTGATGACAAGGCAGGCGGCAGCAGGCTCTATGGCCGGCAGCCCCCACCACGGAGTGGTGAGGGGAAGCCCGGCGACATCTCCGCTGCGACTCCGCAGGGACCGGGCCCTTCCCAAGGCCCGCCCGACCCGGGAGCGACGGCCGTGAAAGTGACATCCTGGCTCCGTTCCCTCGGGAAGCGGCTCCAAGCCGAAAGCAGCACGCTGGTAGCAGCCGGCGTGGCCTTCTTCGGTTCACTTGCCGTGATCCCTGCGATGGCGATCGCAGTCTCGATATACGGCATCTTCACCAATCCAAGCGAAGCCGCAGTCCATGTGGATGCGCTGCTCGGAGTGATGCCGGAGGCCACCGTCCGGGCTCTCGAAGCGCAGATCCATCCCGTCGCCGATTTCTCCCATTTCAACCTCAGCATCAGCCTGATCCTGTCGGTCGTGGCCTTGCTGTGGACCGTCTCGAACGCAACCCGGGCCATGGTACGGGCAGTGGTCATTGCCTACGGGCAGCGTCATCTTCGCAGTCCCCTCGAGACCCGGCTGGCGTCGATCGGGGTCACCGTTGTGGTGATCACCGTCGCAACGGCAGCGGTGGCAATAATCGCCGCCATCCCGATCTGGCTGAGTGTGGTCGATCGTGATCATGTGATCGTGAACTTCGCCAACCTGCGCTGGGGGCTCATCGTCATCCTCTTCGGGAGCGGCGTCGCCCTGCTCTATCGAATCGCCCCCCCGGTAAAGCCGGGGTCGTGGCGGTCGGTTCTCCCGGGTGCCCTGATCGCCACCGGATTGTGGCTTGCTATCTCGTTCGGGTTCTCCACCTACGTGTCGGAATTCGGTCGCTACAACGAAACTTACGGGGCGCTCGGTGCGGGTGCCGTGCTGCTGTTGTGGTTCTGGCTGTCCTCGCTCGTCGTGATTCTCGGTGCCCAGATCAACGCACTGCTCACCGAATCAAGCACCGCCGTTGCCGGGTGAGAGCCGCTCCCGGCTGCTCGATTCGCCCACACCCGTTGCGAGGCGCGACTGTGCCTCGTCACCTAGTCCCTGTCCGCTGATTGAGGGCGGCATGCCCGGTAAGCCCCGCCACTTCGCGCACCGAGCCGGAGCCTGCCGGGTCCCGCCGTTGCTCACCAGTCCGAACTCCACGTAGGTGCGTCCCGGATCGAGAGGTGCCTCGGCCACCCGCTTCCCGCTCCGGGTAGCGCCGATCACGACGGGTGCCGGTTGTCTTCCGATCTCATGGCAGATTCCCTTCCCCTTCCCCAGCCTCGACTGCATTCCATGGTGGGTCGCGGATCAGCAAGTCTGTAGCCGGTTCCCGTGAGCCGGGAATTGTATGTCGTGAGCGACGTTGCGAACTGTGTAACAGGACGGACGAGACCGATCGGTTCGAGACATGATGGAAGCAAGCTCGGTTTGGCCCAATGGCCGGCCGACAGTCGGCGATGCTGCAGAGCGATCCCGGGAGATCACGTCCCGAGACATCGAGCTGTTCACCGAGATCAGTGGAGATCGGAGTCCCATTCACTACGACCCCGAGGTGGCCGCGGCAACCTCATTCGGCGGCATCGTGGTGCAAGGAGGCATCACGACCGCCATCCTCAACGCTGTGGTTGCCGAAGACCTCCCCGGCCCCGGCACCGTCTTCCTCAACGTCGATTGGAACTACCGGGCCCCGGGTGCGGCCCGGCGACGTGATCAATGGTCGTGTCGAAGTCGTGGAGGCTCGCACGGATAAGCCGATCACAAAGCTGTCGACCTCCGTCGTCAGGGACGACGGGGTGGTAGCCGTCGAGGGCAAGGCGATTTGCTACACGATGCCGTTGCCCGGGGGATGAAATCCGCTTTGAGTCCGATGTATTCGACCTCGTGACTTCCTGGTGTCGGGCGAATGAAATCTGCTTGTCGCTCGACGGAATCCAATTCGAGGAATCGAGGGCGTGCCGGCTGCCGAATCAGCCATGTGACCTCCCTCCTCGGCATGCTGCTTCAGGGTGCAGCAGCGCTCGCATGCCCTTCTCATACATCTGACGGATGAGCGCCCTCCACCAGGGTGCCGTAGCTGATTGCGTCTGTCTGGTTGCCGCCGTGATGGCGATTGCATTGGGTCTCCCGGCGTACTCGAAAGCCAAATGGGGTCGAGATCCGGCGGCAGACCCCGGCGGCTGCAGAGGGAGAGATCGTACCGCCGAGCACGAGGCGTTCCGGCTGCCCCAGCCGACCAGCAGCGGCGGCTGCCCGTCCAGGGACATCACTTCGCAGGTCACCTCCACCCACTTCGGCGGTGAGCACCGCGGCAGCCATGGTGCCGCGGGGAATCGCTTCCTCGTCAATTGGTCGGCGACCTACGATTCCCGGATGGAGTTGAGCGAAGAATCTCTCACCGACGACACGCTCGAAGAGGTCGTGGCGTTCTTCCGCAGGTCGAACCCGTTTGCCCAGAAGGCTCTGGGCTGGGATACGGGCCGGTTCATGGATTTCCGGTGGGCAAACAATGCAGTGAGTGCAGCCGATGATCCCGGCTGGTTCGGCCGCTACTGCCGGATCTTCCGCGACGGTGGCGAAATCCGGGCGGTGGCGGTCGCGGAAGATGGTGGAGACGCCGAGTTCATCATCACCCCTGGTGAGGATCGGGTTGCCGTCAACGAGGTGCTGTCGCGGCTGATCGAGATCCATCGGGAGCGTGGCGCCGGTCTCGTCTTCGAGGTCTCCGACGCCGAGCAGTGGCTGCGCGACATCTTCGTTGCTGCAGGCTTGACCGAGGGGGAGATCACTGGGCACGAATGGGAATACGACCTGGCGAGTCTTCCCGACCCCGCCCCCGTCGCGGAGGGCTTCACCGTCGCGACGCTCGACGGTGTCGTGGATCGGGCCGCCGTCTACGCCGGGATCTCGGATTGCTTCGGGAAAGCCTTTGGCCGGGAGGGGGATGGGGTACCGGCCTTGCTGTCGGTGGAGCAGAACCCGATGTTCCGTCCCGAACTGAGTGTGTTCGCCCTCAGCCCGGAAGGCACCGTTGTCGCCTACTGCCGGGGCACCGTGGATTCCGACAACGGCGTGTGCGGTGTCGACCCGGTGTGCACCCATCCCGATTTCCAGCGGCTCGGCCTCGGCAAAGCGGTGGTGCAGCGCTGCTTTGCCAATCAGCGGGCGTTGGACGGCCGCTTCAGCTATATCGGATCACTCCCGGAGCCGGCCCCGGGCACCTTCCTGTATCGATCGCTAGGGCCGAAGAGCCGGACCGTCTCATCCGCCTGGACCTATCACTTTGCATGAGCGGTGGGTTCTATGGAACGCCCGGGCCGGGTAGGGGCCGCCCGGTTCCAGCCGTCCAGATGGTGATCTATCCCGCGCCGGCCGCTGCCGCCGCCCCCAGCGCTATCGCCTCCCCATTGCGGGGCCCGGTGAATTGTGCGTTGTACAGATTCGCATAGGCGTCGCCTTTGGCAATGAGTTGCTCATGGGTGCCTTGCTCGACGATGGCACCGTCTTCCATCACCAGGATCAGGTCTGCGTCGCGGATCGTGGAGAGACGGTGGGCGATGACAAAGCTGGTCCGATCGGTGCGCAGTGCCGCCATGGCATGCTGCAGCAGCAGCTCGGTCCTGGTGTCCACCGAGCTGGTCGCCTCATCCAGGATCAACAGCGCCGGGTTGGCCAGGAACGCCCGGGCAATCGTGATCAGCTGCTTCTCGCCGGCGGAGATGTTGGCACCCTCATCGTCGACGATGGTGTCGTAACCGTCCGGCAAGCTGTGGACGAACCGGTCCACGAACGTCGCCTTGGCCGCCTCCAGGATCTCGTCTTCGGTTGCATCCAGCTTCCCGTAGGCAATGTTGTCCCTGATGGTTCCTTCGAACAGCCAGGTGTCCTGCAACACCATTCCGATCCGGCCGCGCAGATCCTCCCGCCGCATCTCCGCAATGTCCTGCTCATCGAGCGTGATCCGGCCCCCGTTGAGCTCGTAGAAGCGCATCACCAGGTTCACCAGCGTCGTCTTCCCCGCCCCGGTGGGGCCCACGATCGCCACCGTCTGCCCCGGCTCCACCGCCAGCGACAGATCGTCGATCAGCGGCGTGTCCTCCAAATACCTGAACGACACGTTCTCGAAGCTCACCCGGCCGTGGGCATCCTTCACCAGCCGGGCGTGATGCTCGTCGGACACCTCCTCGTCGGCGTCGAGGAACTCGAACACCCGCTCCGCCGACGCTACCCCCGACTGCAACAGGTTCGCCATCGACGCCACCTGGGTCACCGGCTGGGTGAACTGCCGCGAATACTGAATGAACGCCTGCACATCCCCCAAGCTCATCGTGCCCGACGCCACCCGCAGCCCGCCGATCACGGCGATGATCACATAGTTGAGGTTTCCGATGAACATCATCATCGGCATGATGAGATTCGACAGGAACTGCGCCCGGAAACTTGCCTGGAACAGCTCCTCGTTCTCCTCATCGAACCGTGCCTGCACCTCCCGCTGCCGACCGAACACCTTGATCAACGAATGCCCGGCGAACGCCTCCTCCACCTGCGCGTTCAACGCCCCGGTGCGACGCCACTGGGCGATGAACTGCTTCTGCGACCGGCGCATCACCAATCCCGCCGCCAGCGCCGACACCGGGATCGTCACCAACGTGATCAACGCCAGCGTCCACGACAGCGAGATCATCATGGCGAATACGCCGACGATCGTCAGCAGGCCCGTCAACAGCTGGCTCATCGTCTGCTGCACCGTCTGCGACACATTGTCCAAGTCGTTGGTGACCCGGCTGAGCAGCTCCCCTCGGGGCTGCCGGTCGAAGTACGACAGGGGCATGCGGTTGAGCTTGTCCTCGACGTCGTCCCGCATCCGCCGCACCGTGTTCATCACAACGCTGGTCAGCATGTAGCCCTGCACGAAGCTGAGCAGCGACGACGCCGCATACAGGCCGAGCACCAGCAGCAACACAGCTCCGAGCTGGCCGAAATCGATACCTTGGCCGGGCACCATGTCCACCCCAGTGAGCAGATCGGCGATCTGCTCGTCACCCCGGGCCCGGGCCATCTCGATGACTTGCTCCCGGGTGACGCCGCTGGGGAGTTGCTTGCCGATGGCGCCGGCAAACACGATGTCGGTGGCGCGGCCCAGCACCCGGGGTCCGATGGCGGCGAAGGCGACACTGACGGTGGCAGCGATGAAGATGGCGATCACCTTGGGTCGTTCCGGGCGCAGCCGGTTGAGGAGACGCTTGCCCGATTCGCGGAAGTTTTGTGACTTCTGGCCGACCATCCCCATGCTGTGCGGGCCCCGGCCCGGACCTACATGGCCGGTGATCCGCTCCGTTTCCTTCATCTTCTTGGGGGCGGAAGTCGTCATGACGCCTCCGCCTTCAGCTGCGACTCGACGATCTCCTGATAGGTCGGGCAAGTAGCCAGCAGCTCATCATGGGTGCCGAGCCCGACCACCCGGCCATCCTCCAGCACCACGATCTGGTCGGCGTCGGTGATGGTGAAGACTCGCTGTGCCACGATCAGCACGGTGGCTTCCCGGGTCACCGGCTTCAGGGCTCGTCGCAGCCGGGCATCGGTGGCGACGTCGAGTGCCGAGAACGAATCATCGAACAGGTACACCTCGGGCCGGCGAATCAGCGCCCGGGCGATGGCGATGCGCTGCCGCTGCCCACCCGACAGGCTGGTGCCGCCCTGCGCCACCTCCGAGTCGAGCCCGTCGCCCATCTCCTCAACGAAGTCCTTCGCCTGGGCGAGCTCGAGCGCTTCCCACATCTCGGCCTCGGTGGCATCCGGTTTCCCGTAGCGGAGATTGTCGGCGATGGTGCCGGAGAACAGGTACGCCTTCTGCGGCACCAGCCCGATTCTCTGCCACAGCGCCTCCGGGTCGAAGTCGCGAATATCGACCCCGTCGACGGAGATGGTCCCTTGGGTGACGTCGAACAAGCGGGGGATCAGGCTGAGCAACGTCGACTTGCCGGCGCCGGTGGAGCCGATGATCGCGGTGGTCTTGCCCGGCTCGGCGGTGAACGAGATGTCACACAGCACCGGGTGCTCGGCCCCGGCATAGGTGAACCCGACGTTATCGAACTCGAGCCGACCGTGGGTGGTCACCTCGGTGATCCCGTCCTCGGGGGGCACCACCGAAGACGATGTTGCCAATACCTCGCCGATGCGGTCTCCGGCTACTGCGGCACGAGGGATCATCACCAGCATGAACGTGGACATCATCACCGCCATCAGGATCTGCACCAGGTAGGTGATGAAGGCGGTCAAGGCGCCGATCTGCATCGAACCGTCGTCGATGCGGAGGCCGCCAAACCACAGCACGGCCACGCTCGAGGCGTTCATCACGAACAGCACGGTGGGGAACATGGCCGACATCCAGCGCCCGGTGCTGATCCCGACGTTGGTGAGGTCGTTGTTGGCTTCGCCAAAACGGTCGGCTTCATACGGTTCCCGCACGAAGGCGCGGATCACCCGGATGCCGGTGATCTGCTCCCGCATCACCTGGTTGACGTCGTCGAGGTGGCGTTGCATGCGACGGAAGCCCGGCACCATCCTCGAGATGATGAAACCTGTGGAGGCGACCAGCACCGGGATGGCAACAGCAACCAGCCACGACAGGCCGATGTCCTCCCGCATCGCCATGATGATGCCGCCCACCAGCATGATGGGGGCCGAGATGGCCAGGGTGAAGCCGAGCATCACGAGCATCTGCACTTGCTGCACGTCGTTCGTGTTGCGGGTGATCAGCGACGGGGCGCCGAACCCGGCGACCTCCCGGCTGGAGAAGGAGGCGACCCGGCGGAAGAGGGCAGAGCGCACGTCGCGGCCGAATCCCATCGCCGAGCGGGCCCCCAGGTACACCGCGGCGATGGTGCAGGTGATCTGAAGCAGAGAGACGGCGAGCATCCAGCCGCCCATTCGCATGATGTATCCGGTGTCCCCGAGAACGACGCCGTTGTCGATGATGTCGGCGTTGAGGCTGGGCAACAGCAGCGAGGCAATGGTTGCCACCAGCTGCAGGGCGATGACGTAGCTGATATCTCGTTTGTAAGGGCGGAGGTAGTCGCGGACGACCCGGTAGAGCATCAGCCGGTCTCCGCGGTGATTACGCCGTGAAGCAGGACGTCGACCAGCTGGGATGGGGCCAGGTGGCGGTCGCCGTGCAACAGCTGGTGGGCGTTGGCGAAGAGGAGGCCGCGCAGCAGGATCGCCGCCTGAGCCGGATCGACGCTGAGCCGATCCTCGTGGTACTCCATGAGTTGGGTAAGGGCTTCGGCGACGGCGGCCATGGCGTCTTTGGCGATGCGGTGCGCTTCCGGGCTGGGCTTGCCGTGATCCGGCATCGAGCGTGCCATCCCGATCAGTGCCGTGGTCTTCTCGT
>JARFRN010000110.1 GCA_029287195.1 Acidimicrobiia bacterium
GTCCTGCTGAACTCGACAATCGGCCAACCGCGGGCACGAGCAACTGCCTCGAGACCACCGTCCGGATTTACCGCCACGGGGTGCCCAACCGCTTCGAGCATGGGCAGGTCGCTAACCGAATCGCTGTATGCGTAGCACAGAGCCAGATCGTAGGCCTCTCTTGCCGCAACCCTCCTGATGGCCAGCGCCTTCTCCGGGCCGTAGCAGAACGGCTCCGACAGCTCTCCGGTGTACACGCCGTCGATCGTTTCGGCCACTGTGGCGATAGCGCCCGTCATGCCAAGCTCCTCGGACAGCGTCTGCACGATCTCGATCGGAGATGCAGTAACCATGTAGGTGTCTCTCCCGGCTTCTCTGTGGAGGTCGATGAACCCCTGCGACTCTTTGCGCACATCATCGAGAAGTCGCGGAATGATGTCCCCACCCAGTGCCGCCAATTCATCGGTGGTCGCACCCCGGATCGCCTCGAGGATCCTGTCGCGAACCGCATTTGCCTTGTCGTCGCTGGCGCCGGTCAACCGGAAGGTGATGGCCTTGCGGGCGTCGCTGAGCAGATCTCGAGTTGGCATCATGCCATGACGCCAGGCGGCATGCCCAAACACAAAAGCGGATGAACCGGCAATCAGCGTCCGGTCAAGATCGAAGAATGCTGCGGCGCGTCTTTCGTCTGCCAAATCCGACCCCTTTCGTGCGGATTATCACGCTACCCCGCCCGCAATCCCAAATGAGGGTTCGCGCCTCCGCATGATGCCTCACTCCTCCGGACGAGGACAGAATCACTCTCGTGAACGATGGTCGGCGGCAACCGCGGCGGTACGATCCCAACATGAAACTGGACGACCGCCGGCGAGCCATCGTTACCGATGTCCTGCTTGCAGTGGGCTTGTTCTTGTTGAGTCTCGGCTCCGTCACCATGTTGGATTCGGGTGACAGCGCTGCCCGTCCCCCGGATTTATGGGGATATGGCCTCATCGGATTGCAGACGCTGCCCCTGATCTGGCGACGCCGGGCACCGGTGGCCGTTTTGGCAGCAACAATCGTTGGTTTCATCATCGACCGTGGCCTGGACTATCCGGGTTCTTGGGCGATCTTCGGGCTCTCCGTTGCCATCTACACCGTTGGGGCCCAACTCGAGCCACGCCGATCGTTGCTCATTGGTGGGGTCACGATCGATATCGTCCTGGCCTGGACCGTAATCGGCATCTTCACCTACGACGTCGAACCACTGGCACTGCTGAGTGAGATTGCCGTGCTCGGGTTCCCGTTGCTAATGGGCCGGGAATCGTATCACCGTGAACAGCGCATGGTCGCGTTGGAGCGAAGAGCGGTCCGCGCCGAACTCGAGCGGGAAAAGCGCGCCGTCGAGGCTGTTGCCGGCGAGCGGATCCGAATCGCGCGTGAGCTGCATGACGTTGTTGCCCACGAGTTGACGGTGGCGACGCTACAGGCAGCCGGTGCTCGGCGAGTACTGAGCGAAGATCCGGCCAAGGCTGAGGAGGCGATGGAGTCGGCGGAGGCGGCCGGTCATCGGGCGCTGACGGAGATGCGCCGGCTACTCGGCATGTTGCGCACCTCGGATCCGCGGAGCGTCGACCCACAGCCGGGGCTCGGCTCGATCGACGGTTTGGTCGAGCAGATGGAGCTGGCCGGGCTACCCACCAAGCTGGTCTTGACCGGAACTCCGCGCCCGCTGCCGCTCGGCGTTGACCTGAACGCATATCGGATAATCCAGGAGTCTCTGACCAACACCCTCAAACACGGCGGCCCCCAAGTCTCGGCTGAGGTCAGTATTGGATTCAACAATGGTCATCTCGAAATCGAGGTGCTCGATGATGGTCGCGGGGCCGCCGCAGCAATAACCGAAGAAGAAGGGCAGGGGCTAGTCGGGATGCATGAGCGAGTCTCGTTGCTGGAGGGGACGATCCACACCGGACCACGACCCGGGGGGGGCTACCGGGTAGCAGCCAAAATCCCCATTCCGCAACCGTGAGGCTGCGAGTTCTGATCGTCGACGACCAGGCCCTCGTGAGAGCCGGCTTTGCAATGATCCTCTCGGCGGAACCGGACATCGAAGTCGTCGGCGAAGCTTCCAACGGCGTTGAGGCGCTTACTGCAGCCCGCGAGACACGACCGGATGTGATACTCATGGACATCCGAATGCCGCAGATGGACGGCATCACCGCCACTCGGGAGATATGCACAGGACGGCGAGCAGATCCGGATTGTCCGCGAATCCTCATTCTCACCACGTTCGACCTCGACGACTACGTGTATGACGCGCTGCGAGCCGGTGCAAGCGGCTTCCTGCTGAAGGACACCCCTCCCGAGGATCTGGCCGAGGCGATCCGTATCGTCGCTGCCGGCGACTCGCTTCTGTCCCCGTCTATCACCCGCAAACTGCTCGAGGAGTTCAACCGCGCCCCGGCGACACCGCGGCCCCACAAGCAACTAGAGGACCTCACCGAGAGGGAAGTCGAGGTATTGCAGCAGGTGGCCCGGGGGCTATCGAACGCCGAGATCGCCGACGTGCTCTATGTATCAGAGACGACGGTCAAGACCCACGTCTCCCACATTCTCACCAAGCTCGAGTTGCGCGATCGCGTCCAGGCCGTTGTTGTTGCCTATGAGTCGGGGCTGGTAGTTCCGGGGGACAACAACGCGTAGTGCAGGACCTCTCCAAAACGCTTCTTGCGGGTCCGTGTCCGAGATGCCGAACAAGGTGCCGCTGGAATCATGCGCCGCCCCTTCTCCCCGGTTCTTGCAGGTCCGTGTCCGCTGTGTCGGACTGTGCCACTCAGGAACCAGGATCAACAGGAGGGGTTAGAACAGCTCGGATGTTTGCCGCAATCTGAAACGGGTCGTCCTGCTGGTCCCACCAAGTGACCCTCAGCAACGTCCAGCCGAGAGCGGCAGCCGTGTTCTACTTGCTCCGGTCGCTTCTGAACGTGAGACGATCGATATGGTGGGCCTCGCTATCGAGCTCGATGAGAACCCTAGATGTCGGATGGGCGAAGTCAGCGCGGCACACGAAACGACCCCCCTCGTCTCTGAGCTCAAACTGGGACACGGGCTGAGGCAACCCCGGCTGGGCAATTGCTTCCCGGAACAGATCCTCGAGGGCACTCTCCGTTGCGTGGTCCCACCGGCGACGCTGTTCGAGCAGCGGCCGGATCACGCCGACACTGCGCCGGCCCCTGCGACCCACGCGGGCCACAATCCTCTCGATGTCTTGTGGCGCGACCATGTCACGGCGGATCCCTTGCTCGAGAGCGCGCTCAACGACCCACTTGCTCGTAGCACCTAGATCAACGATCGTCCGTGCCGCCGAGGTCAGCGGGATTCCGTCCTGGATAGTGACATCGTCGGGGAGCATATCCAGCCACTCATGCACTGTGACTCCCGGTCTCTCGGCCCGATCCCATCGTGTTGTGACCAGGTGGATGTTTCGGATCCCACGGTGCGTCATACCCCACAACTCGGCTGCCGTGTGGGACACTGCTGCAAGAGCCGGCATCGACAAGACGGCGACTGCGATGCGCTGCATCACCGTGTCAGGGCTGCCCGCCAAGACGTAGACACCGGGCGCAAGCATGCTGAATCTTCCCTGTCGCACCGCGCTCGAAAGGGTGCTGCGAGGGACATCCAATTCGCGGGCATCGCTTCGGGAAAAGACCCCGTGCTGACTCGATGCTCGCGCCGCGAGTTGAGTGAATGTGTGGACACTCATGGCTCAACAGTGATCTATCGGTATGACAGGAAATCGGTCTCGTTTCGGCGCTACCCCGTCCGAAATCTCGCACCAGGCAGCGCAAGAACGGGGAAGGGGGCCGCCCCGATGGGCGGCCCCGCTGATTGCGGCTCCCGGCGAGAGAGTCTCCGCCTACTCGTAGGCGATGGCCTCGAGGATGTTCAGCTTGGCGGCACGCCGCGCCGGCAGCATGGCCGCCAGCAGGCCCGCAATCGCCCCGAAGACGACGAGACCGACGATCTGCACCGCCGGAATCGACAGCACGTCGATGCCTTGGGCGCCCAGCGCGGCAGTAACCACGATCCCGAAGAACAAGCCAACGACGATGCCGAGCACTGCACCAATGATGGCGACGATGATCGACTCCCAGCGGATCATGCGCTTGATCTGCCGCCTGCCCATGCCGACCGCTCGCAGCAGCCCGATCTCTCGAGTCCGTTCGAAGATCGACAGGGCAAGTGTGTTGGCAATTCCGAACACGGCGATGACCACCGCCAGAACCAGCAGCGCGTTGAACATCACGAGCAACTGATTGACCTGGTCCTCCTGTGACTGCCGGTATTCAACCTGGTCACGGACTTCGGCATTGGGATATTCGGCCGCCGCGACGTCGATCACGGCGCGGGATGCCTCCGGCGAAACCCCTTCTGCGGCTTTGGCGGCCAGAACGAAGTCAACGTCGGTGCCAAACCCCTCGAAGTTCGCCTCATAGAAGTCGAGGCTGACGAGGAAGTTCGCCTGGACGACGCCGTTTTCGGTGAAGGTGCCGACCACCTCGACCCGCTGCAAGCCGGTGGTAGCGAAGCCCATCGGGATGGCGTCACCCACGACCCAGCCTTGTTCGTCGAAGACATCCTCGTGGACGAGGACTCCGCCCCGGCCGAGCGCTTCGATTCCTCCAGGCGAAGCACCGAGGAAGATCGTCTTGTCGACAGTCGCAGTGTCGATCCCCATCAGGAACTCGTCCGAACCATCGCGATCCCAGAACCCGAAGCGCAGTGGGGTGACGGCCTCAAACTCATCCGACGCCGCAATCTCTTCACCCAATGCAGGGCTGAAGCCACCGCTGAACCCGGTGACGCTCACCACGTAGTCGGCCCGCAGGCCCTCCTCGATAGCAGCCCCGGCCGAGGCCTTGATCGAGTCGCCGAGGATGAAGAAGAACGCAACCAGCGCCAGCCCAATCATCAGTGCCGATGCGGTTGTTGCGGTGCGACGCGGTTTCCGCACCGAGTTCTGCACTGCCAGGGTGCCGGTCAGATTGTCGAGACTCGGCAGCGGCCATCCGAGAAAGTTGGCGAATGGCTTGACGATGAGCGAACTGAGCATGCTGACCGCAAGGAACACCATCAGCGCCCCAACACCGATCGCGGTGAGTTCGTTCAGCGGCCCGAGGTCGAGAATGTCCCCGAAGAGGCCGTTGATGATGAGCGCAATGCCCACAGCGAGCACGATCGAACCAATGATCGTGCGCCGCCGATCCGACATCCGGAGACGCACATCCACGTCCTGCAGAGCGGCTACAGGCGGGATGCGTGACGCCCGGACCGCGGGCAGGACTGCGGCGGCGACCGTGACGCCGAGACCGATCGCCATCCCAACGATGATCGTGCGACTTGCCAGCGGAGCCGTGGTCGATGGTAAGTCGAAGCCGATGGCGGCCATCACACCGGTCAGGGCTTGCGCAATCACAAAGCCGAAGGCGATACCAACGATCGACGCAAACAGACCGACGACGATGGCTTCGATGACGACCATCCACACGACCTGGCCCCCAGTGGCGCCGACGGCGCGCATCAGAGCAAGCTCCTTCTGTCGTTGCCTGACGATGATGCGGAAAGTGTTCTGGATGATGAACGAAGCCACGAATACCGCAACTAGGGCAAAGATCAGAAGGGCAGTCTGCAGGAAGCCGAGGCTCTCCGACAGCGCCTCCGATTGAGCTGCCGCTTCATCGGCGGCAGTCACCGCTTCAATACCTTCAGGAAGGGCCGCTGCTATTGCGTTGCGGAGCAGATCAGGGTTGGTCCCTTCCTCGGCCAGGACTGATATCCCGGAAAATTGACTCTCGAGTCCGAAGAGTTGCTGCGCAGTCACCAGATCGAACCCGGCGTAGGTAGCTCCCGCCAGGTTGTCGGACTCGCCGAAGCCGAGCGTGCCGACGATCTCGAATTCCGTGACCGCATCCGGTGTTTGGATCTTGACGACGTCACCGGCGGCGATGTCATTGTCCTCAGCCGTTCTGGCATCAATGGCAGCCTCGCTCGGACCTTCAGGAAGTCGGCCACTGCGGATCTCGCCGCTGCCGCCGAGGCGGGGGTCCTCAACCAGCGAGCCGCCGATAGTAGGAGGCCCGGTAGGCAAGATGGCCTCACCCTGCTTGTCGTAGATAACCGCGAACCCGCCGACGGAGCCCTCAGCGACCTCCACTCCCGGGACCGAGAGCACGATGTCCAGCACGCTCTCGTCTATGGGCGGCGGTCCGCTGAACCCTACGTCGAACTCTGCCTCCGCCTGAACGATGACGTCTTGGCCTTCGAAGATGTCATCAAAGAGGTCGTTGAACGTACGGTCGATGGTGTCGGTGAAGATGAAAGTCCCGGCGATGAACGCCACTCCAATCATCACCGAGAGCGCCGTCAGCAGCAGCCGCAGCTTGTGCGCAAAGACTGTCTTGAGTGCAGTTCGCAACATCGCCTACGCTCCGAACTGGCGCATCCGGTCGATGACCGTATCGGGGGTCGGATCATGCAGCTCGTCGACGATCTTGCCGTCCTCGAGGAACACAACCCTGTCCGCATAGGAAGCCGCCACCGGGTCGTGAGTGACCATCACGATCGTCTGCCCAAACTCCTTGACCGCACGCCGCATGAAATCGAGCAATTCGGCGGCCGACTTGGAGTCGAGGTTGCCGCTCGGCTCATCCGCAAAGACGATGGCGGGGCGGGACACCAGCGCGCGGGCGGCGGCGACACGCTGCTGCTGCCCTCCCGATAGCTCCGAAGGACGGTGAGTCAGCCGGTCATCGATCCCGAGGATGCCGACGACCTGATCGAACCAAGCCTCGTCGTGATCGTCCCCGGAGATCAGGATGGGAAGGAGCACATTCTCGCGAGCGGTCAGGGTGGGGATCAGATTGAACGCCTGGAATACGAATCCAACCTGCTCTCTCCGCAGCAGCGTGAGGTCCTTGTCGCTCAACGAACCGAGCTCCGTTTCCCCGATATAGACCTGCCCGCCGGTGAGCACGTCGAGTCCGGCAACGCAGTGAAGGAGTGTCGACTTACCGCTGCCCGATGGGCCCATGATTGCGGTGAAGCGGCCCGATTCGAATTGGGCACTGACCCCGTCCAAGGCGCGCACCTCAGTGTCGCCCTCGCCGTAGATCTTCAGCCCGTCATCGATGCGCGCCGCAACCGTTCCGGTGGCAGCTGCTTGAACAGCGGTCATATTGGGACTCTCCTCACAATGGACCCGTACTCAATGAGCTCGCGCGATGAGCTACGCCGCCAACCTACGCGATGCATCCGCAGATGGCGTCGGCCTGCTGGCTGATTGCACCGTCATCCCTGAGGACGATTGCCTGATGCGGGTACGACCGCTACCTATGATCGGCGCATGAGCCACATCATCTTCGTGCACGGTGCCGGTCTCAATGCCAAATCGTGGCGCTTCCAAACATCCTTCTTTGGAGACTCGGTCGCAGTCGACCTGCCGGGACACGGAACGTCGACCAACGAGGCAATCGACAGCGTGGCCGGCTATGCCGATTGGCTCGAGCAGCACATCCGCAACCTGAGCCCGGGTCCCGCAACGCTGGTCGGCCATTCGCTGGGATCGCTGATCGTGCTGGAGACTGCTGCCCGTAATCCTGATTTCGTTGACCGCATGGTCCTAATCGCCACCGCAGCAAGAATGCCCGTGCACCGCGAGCTGCTGGCCAAGGCCAGGGCCAACGATGCTGAAGCGGCGGCAATGGTGATGAAGTGGAGCTTGCGGGACCCCGGCTATGGCCGCCCCAAGCCGTGGCTAGCGGAGGTACGCTCCGCATTCATCGGCTCCGCCGAGAACGGCGTCCTGGCACAGGACCTCACCGCCTGCGACAACTACGCGGACGCGGTCGAAGTGGCTGCCTCGGTGAAGTGCCCGGCGTTGCTGCTTCTTGGTGAACGTGATGCGATGACGAAGCCGGCGGCGGCACAGCCACTGGCGGCCGCCTTGGAGGATACGCGGATCGTCATGATCGAAGGGGCCGGACACATGCTGCCGCTCGAGAACGCCACCGAAGTCAACGAGGCCATCACCCTGTTCCTGGCCACCGATTGATGCCTATTTGAGAGGGCCCGCTACGTTGGCGACCATGAAAGGCGGCTGCACACTGCTGGTTCTCGCTCTGATCGTCGGCGGATGCAGCGGCGTGAGCGCAACCACCGAAGATTCGCAATCGACTGTCACGCCTTCGTCTGCTTCCGAAGAAGGCTCGAAGCCCACCACCGTCCCTACCACCACGAGCACCGCCGCAGCCCCCCGGCCCACCACCACGACCACACCGCCAACCACCCTGGCCGCAACAACCACTACCGCCCCGGCAGCAACCACAACCCTCCCTCCGGTGTTCGAGTACGAGATGGCCCCGGTTACGGCCGAAATCGTCCACGCCACATGGAGAGAGGATTGCCCGCTTCACTTCGACCAGCTGTCGCTGCTAAATATGACTTACTGGGACTTCGACGGCAACGTGACGAGAGGCCCGATGGTCGTCAACAGTGCCGTCGTGTCCGATGTGGTGGAGGCTTTCGCCGGCTTGTTCGACATCGGCTTTCCCATCGAGCGAATGCAACTGGTCGATGATTACGGCGGCGACGACAAAGCCGCGATGCGGGCCAATGTGACTGCCGGCTTCAACTGCCGATTCGTCGACGGAACAGACCGCTGGTCGAACCACGCATTCGGCTTGGCGGTGGACATCAATCCGCTGATCAACCCCTGGGCGCGAGAGGGGAACGTGCTGCCGCTAGAGGGAGCACCGTACACAAATCGGGGTCTCGACTTGCCGGGAATGATCAACCTCGGTGACGAAGCCATAACCATCTTCGAAGAGGTCGGCTGGAGCTGGGGCGGGGTTTGGCAGTCGGCGGACTACATGCACTTCTCAAGTCCCGGCAACTGACACTGGTTCAGGGGGCGGGGCCCTCTTGCCCGATCGACAGACCGTCTATGTGGGCGTGCGGCTTGATGCGGAACACCAGATCGCCGACGCGCGCCCGCTCCACCACCCGAACCGCCACTTCCTCACCGGCGCGCACGATCTCGACCGGCGAATGATCGATCTCCATCGAGCCGATGGCTTGGGTGAAGTTGGAAGTGGTGCCCAACACCCGAATCGAGTCCCCCACCCTGAGCTCGTCGTCGGCCAACTCGACCACGGCAACCTCAACGCGGGGGAAGTAGTGAGTGACTCTGCCGACTATCACCTCATCCATGCGATCCTCCGGCTAGCCCACCAGTTCCGGTACCTCGTCCGCCGTCGGCTCCCAACGCTCGGCGAACTTCTCAGCCACTGCCGGCATCGTCGTGTATTCCATCTCGTCGAGGGGCAACCGATGCGGCTCGAACGGTCCGTGACGACGCAGGTAGTCGAACATCTCGTTGGACCGTTGCCGGGCCAGATCGAACGAAGGGTCGTCGAACATGTCCCGCGGCCCGCTGAGATGCCCATCCTTGAGCTGGTAGCCAAGACACACGACACGAGGCTGGCCGTCGAACCGGGTCGGATGCGCGTCTCCCTGCGCTACGGGCAAGAAGGGGGCGTGATGCGAGCCCCGCATACATCCCGACACAATGTGGGGCAGCGTAAAAGCCTCCAGTATTTCACCCACCGCCGGTAGCCCCGATTGCGAACGGATCATCATCACCGGGTCGTCCTTGCCGACATAGCGACCAGCCATCAGCCCCAGCCTCTGCGTGCTCGTCACCGCGGCGATCTCGCCGAGGGTCTTGGAGAAGAGCCGCTTGATGACAAAACGCGACGGGGAACCAATGAACAACAGCAGGTCGTACATCTCGCCGGGACAATGGAACAGCGCACGCTTCTCCTCGAACAGATCGTGCACTTCGAACGTGAATCCGGCATGCATCTTCGGGTCGATCACAAGGCCCGCCGTGTTGAAAGGATCGGCAAACGTCCGGTACAGGGGGTAGTTCCAAGCTCCGGGCTCGGTCTTGTCGGCCAGGAAGCACAACACCGGCTCCGACGGCCGCTCCGCGAACTCCATCTCGGCGTAGCCGGGACCCATACCCTTCAGATTCCCGGAGAAGGCGTCAGACAGAATGTCCTGCCCCGCACCGTACATACCCAGGTCCTTGGCAACCTGGGTCGTCGTCATGAAGACATCCCAGGCAAAACTGTGAATCGCCTCAGCTTCGATCCCTTGCCGGTGCACCATGATGAGCGAGATGTCATCGCCACACCAGCGCACCTGTCCATCGATCAGCAGATCGACCTTCGCCTTATCGATGTGCTCCTGGGCTGTGGCCAGCATCTCTGGATGAACGGCGCTGTGGCCTACGAATCCCCCCGTGTCGGCCTTGATAATGCTCATCGTGACCATGAGGGTTCCTTTCGTGAGCTCTACCTCCACCGTATCAACGAAGCCCCCCGATTGGGGTGGCAGCCTCATTTACGGGAGGGCCGGGCACAGCTTCCCAGACACCAGCCAACGGCGTGAAACGCTGAGAGAGGCTCGCTCGAGGCCTAGTCGACCGTGGGCGGTGGGTACTCCACCTCCCAGTCGGCGGACGCGCTGACCAGGTATTCGCTCACTTCGCGACACCTGTCGAGGATCCCGCAGAGCTCCTCCTGTCCCATCATCACGTCGATCAATGACAACTCCACCCGACCTACCAATGACAGCCGTATGTCAGATCCGGTTGAGAGCGCCCCGGTGGACTCGACACCGGAGACTTCGATTGGAAGGTCGAAACCTCCGATGCCGGCGAGCTCGGCCGCAAGCACAACCAGATCGGGGGGAGATTTCATAGTCGGCAACGCCCAGTTGAAGTATATGGGGAGTTGGAAGTGTCCGTCCGCTTGCGTGATGTCTTCCTCATGTTCCTTCACCCAGTCCTCGAGACGGAGCAGGACTCGCGGCTCGACGTCGAATGCGAGGTTGAGGTCCAGCGGACCGTCGCATGCCGACTCCGGGTGTAGATCGATTTCGAAGGACTGACGAAGCGAGAAGGTCTCGATGAAGTGTCGTTCGTCATGAACATGGAAGCCGTGCTCGACGGCGTGGTCCTTCACGTATGTGATGAATCCGGCGATATCGATAGCCATGCCCCGATGCTACCGGGCAGGCCTAGCAATCTCGCCGGCTCAGACGCATCCGGCCCAGCGCAACGAGGTCATTCGAAGCGCGCTGCGAGGCGCCGGAGATTGCGACGCCACACCCACGAAAGAACCGGCTTGGCCACCAGACCGCCGAGAGGTCCCCCGAAATACCACGGCATCCTCAACTGCTCGGCCCAACGAAACCGAGTCCCTGGTGGGCGCCGCTCGAGCGTGAATTCCCCGCGCCCGGTCACAAGGCCCTCATGGACAACTGCCATCGAACGCGGTGGCTCCCAGCCCACGATCCGAATCACATCCGTCGTCTGCAACGGACCGACCTTGGTAAGCACCCGCATGGTGGTGCCTACGCCGCGCCGCTGGTCGCCATCGAACGCGATCGACTCGGCATCAGCCATCCAGTCAACGTGGGTCTCTAGCTGCTCGATATCGGCCCAGACCACTTCCGGAGGCTGAGAAATGTCTATCGTCACCTGGATCTCTGCCATGTGTCTCTATTACTAGCCTTGACAGCTGTGGCATTCAACTTCAAGCAGAAACCGACAGGAGTGTTCAAACGCCTGCTGCACGCCCCGGTCTGGCTGTTCCGCGCCAGGCTCGGCTTCATCCTGGGCCGGAGGATCGTCATGCTCGAACACACTGGACGCCGAACCGGACGGACCCGACAAACACCACTAGAAGTAGTCAAACGCGAGGCTGATGCGTACGTCCTGTGCTCGGGGACCGGACCCAGCGCCGATTGGTACCGCAACATCAAGAATCAACCTGCCGCTGCTTTGTGGGTAGGCACGCGCCGCTATCCGGTCGATCAGCGTTTTCTATCCGACAGCGAAGCCGCAACCGTATTCGCCGGCTACGAAAACGCTCATCCGAAAGCCGCAGCCAGGCTGCAGCAGCTGATGGGGGTTTCCCACGACGGTACTCACCAGGGTCGAGTAGCGATGGTCAGGGAGATCCCGATGGTGGAGATGCGGCTAAGGCCGGAGTGACGATTGCGATCGCATCGCGCTGAGATCGACCACTCTCGTCGTCATGAGCTGCTTCGTAGCGACCAACGAGCTGCTTTCCGCGATATGAGGGTGCGGGGTGGTGGCCGGCAGCGACCAGGCCACGCCGTCGGCCCGGGTGTGCCGGGCAGCGGCGCGCCTTGGTTGCGTAACCTCGTCGAGGTCGGCGTGTACCCGGGTCATTTGGCTCGAGATGAGCGTCAGGAGCGGCTTGCCTACGACGCTCAACCTGCACATCTCGATGCATCCTCCGACGTACCGTCGATTCACTGGTCGAGTACTACGCAGGGCCTCAAAATCGCCGCTCTTCAGCGACCGTACGACGCCGACAAGGGCCTTCCTACTCCCAAGCGGTTGGGTGCAACCGACCACCGAGAGTGACCATTTCTGGAATGGTCATCAAGGCTGCCTGGTGAGTGGACGATTTTTTCTAGCCGGCTCGTCCGGGTGGGACGATCGTGGGAGGCCAGACAAATGAGCACTGGGGACAAAGAGCATGAGACGAACGAGCTCGTTCGTCAACATCTCGATCTGGTAGGACGCACAGTCGCCAGGGTCTCTGCTCGCTACCCACCGCATGTGGATCGCGAAGAGCTGTGGGACGCCGGTGCACTCGGGCTTGTCGAGGCTGCGAGGAGGTTCAATCCCAATTCGGGGATTCCGTTCGAGCGCTATGCCGCGATCCGTATTCGCGGCGCCATCATCGATTCAACCCGGACCCGCGACTGGGCGTCTCGCTCGGTGCGGCGTCGCTACCGCGAGATGGAAGAGACCAGCGCCTCCCTTCGCGATGCCGATGGCCGTGACCCCGATCGTGAGACGCTTGCCAAAGCGCTCGGGATCACGGTGGAGGAACTGGACAAGACGCAGGCCGAGTCGGCGGCTTCGATGTTGCTCTACCTCGACTACCAGCGCCCCGAGGACAATGTCTCTCTGCGCGACACGATTGTCGACGATGACCTGTCGACCCAGCCGGAAGCTGCACTCGAGAGGCGCGAAATGCTCGGCACCTTACGCACAGGGGTCAGCAGGTTGCCGGGTACCCACGGCGAAGTCATCGAGCGCTACTACTTCAAAGGCGAGAAGCTGCAAGACATCGCTGAGGATCTAGGTGTGACTCAGGCCCGGGTGTCGCAGGTACGCTCCGAAGCGCTGATTTCACTGCGCGCCTGGTTCGGGACCCTGTACGAGGGGGCCCCCGAGGTAAGCAGCGACGCTGCCGGCAAGAGGGCTCGAGCTGCGTACGTCGCCCAGCTGTCCTCAGAGTCCAATTGGCGGAGCCGGCTCGACGCCGCCGACGATGACCCCGGCCTCGCACTCATTCTCCCCGGCTGAAGGGGGTCTCCCCCGACCATGAGCCTTGATCCTCCCAGGGGCCGCCGTCGCTTCGCGCTCCATCCCACCGTTCTTGCGCCACCAACCGCGAAGTCTTCGGACGGCCAGAACCCAGCTCCACGGTCACAGCCGCCGCGCACGCCTCCTGAAGTCGCCGCACATGAGCCGCCGACTACGCAAGAACAGCGAAAAGCGGGCCAAGAGATACGATAGGGTTTCTGCCGGCTGAGGAGGGCTCATGGTCACCGTGACTGAAGAGGCACTGTCGGAGCTGCCTGAGCCCGTGCGGCGGTCCCTGCAGCGATCCGCACTAGTCGGCCGGCCCGTGCCCGGAGCCGTCACCGTGCTGCAGGACGGCCGGATCCGGAGCAGCGCCGAGGCCAAGTGGCTACGTTTCAAGGCGCGCGAGACCTACACGATCGATCCGCCTGGATTCACGTGGAGGGCCGCCCTCAAGATCGGCGGTGTTACCGCGGGCAGAGCCACGGACACTCTTGCTGCGGGTCGGGGCCGAATGCATGTCCGGCTGCTTGGTCTCAAGGACATCATCGATGCCACCGGCCCGGAGATGGATCAGGGGTCGGCGATGCGCTGGCTCAACGAAACCATGTGGTTCCCGGCGGTTTGGGCAACTGATGTCATCCGCTGGCAGCCGATCGACGACGACTCGGCGATTGGCTCGACCACCGTCGGTGAGCAGGCCGTGGAGGCCGAGTTTCAGTTCGACCCGGAGGGCCGGCTGATCGACTTCCGTGCCGACCGCCACCGCGCCATCGACGATGGGTTCGAAGTGCGACCGTGGCGCACACCAATCACCGAGCACGCCAATTTCAATGGCATCAGGCTCCCAGCCCGCGGCAGCGGCGTGTGGGAACTCGATGACGGCGACTTCGAATACATCCAGATTCGGGTCACGGACGTTCGGTACGGGACCTGATCGCGACGAATCATCCGCTATCGCCGCGCGCCCATCGACCGCGGCTTCCGGTTGCGCCGCCATACCAGCAGGGCCTGCAGCGTCCGGGGTCCACAACTTCGTCGGGAGTGTCCTGAGCGCTCCAGCCGGTAGCGTCGGCATCGGCAATGCTCGTGCCACCACACCCGTCGCGGCCTCCGGTTTGGGAGGGCAGCAGCCGGTCATCCACGAGCCCTTCGGGACTACCGCCGACGAGGAGCAAGCCGGTCGTGCGAATGACCCGCATAACAGTTGGATCGAGTGGTCGGTTAGGTCTCGGCTAGGACGAACTGGCGTGACGGATGACGGGAACTCCCGGGGCTGCGTCCACTCGGACTTCGAGCAGCCGGTTCATTATCTTGGGCGGATCAACACGAGCTGCGGTGCTGCATACAACCACCGTGAACTCAGGGACCAAGTAGATCTCTTCGCCGTCGTCGAACTCCATCGGAGTCGAGTCCAGCACCTTCTCGATGCGGCCGATTACCGGCTTGACGCCGTCGTCACCCATCATCGGCATGACACAGACCAAGCCGGTATCGTCGATCCGCCCTACCGTGTCGAGCTGTCTGGTAGCGGCTCCGATCAAAGACCCGGCGTGACGCATCGTTTCCTCGAGTGCCCGTCGTCCGCGCTGCTCGCTGATCCGCTCGAAAGCGGGAAAGCCGATATTCATCAACCCGAACGCTTCACCGGATCGCGAGTAACGGGCAGCAGCTTTTTGCAGATGAGCCGCGATGCCGTTGGCATTTGGCAAACCCGTCACAATGTCTGTGGACGTCAACATATCGAGTTGGAGCCGCAGGACGCCGTTGTCTGCCTCGGCCTCTTCGAGACGCAGCTCCAACTCCGCTATGCGGGCGGCTGCGTCGGCCCCCGTGAGTTCGCCACCGGTACTCATAGCTCCCTCGATCTTCGGATACGCGTGCTGGCCGGCAAGCCTGTCGACCAACCACATTCTCGGCATGGCCCGACCTCTACTTGAGCACATAGGGCCTTGGACACCTGCAGCGAACCTACCTCGACAGCGTCGCGATTTCGATGATCTGAGTGTGCCTCGCTGTTCTTCGAGGGCTACGCCCGGCGTTGTCCGACATCGAGCAAGCCCACTAGAGCCGGAGTCTGCCGGACATATCCTCTGTCTGCTGCGCAGCGACACCCGGGAATGGAGCCTCCCGTGAACAATCGGTTCGTGTCGGAGGGCATAGCAGAACCCAGGCCCGGGCGGCCACCCGGACGACTGATGCCGTCGACGGCGACCGCCTCCCACCACCTTGATCAACCCGCTGCGGCATGTAGGTTCACCTCAACGCCACAAGGAGACAACGTGACGACCAAGCCAACGGTCAAGCAGCTGCGACTCGTAGTCGAAACCGACGATTTCGACGAGGCTGTTGCCTTCTACCGAGATGTGCTGGGCATGCCCGAAGAGTTCTACCTAGAGAGCGAGGGCCACGCGCTGGTGATGGCGCTGCAAGCCGGGCGAGCCACTTTGGAGATAGTCAACCCTGCCCAGAAGCGGCTCATCGACCAGCTCGAAGTCGGGCGAGACGTGGGCCGCAGCATCCGGGTCGCCTTCGAGGTTGCGGATGCCGCGACCTTCACCGCCCGCGCCCTGAACGGGGGTGCTCAACTGATCGCCCCACCCACCGAGACACCGTGGCGCTCACTCAATTCACGCCTGGAGGCACCGGCCGGACTGCAGATCACGCTGTTCGAAGAACTCGACGGATAGCTATCCCGCGCGACCCGTAAAATCGACGTCCATGAAGTTGATCGTCCTCTTCTGTGCCGCCGTCCTGCTGACCGCCTGTGGAGGTGCTTTCGAACCGCAGTACGAGGTCAATCTGAGCGCAGCCGAAGTCAAGAGCCAGGGTATCGCCATGACCGGGCGCACCGACATCAGCGCCTTCGAGTGGATGAACATCGCCACCCGGGCCTGCAACGAGGGTGCCTGGGACTGGGATGTTGCCAAACAGATCTTTGTGGAGGACATAAGTGCGATGGCCGACGGAAGCAGTGAAGGTGGAGCCCAGGCCGTATGGCTTCTATTGACCGGCACCTGCCACGAGCTGATTCCCCAGGACGCGATCGACCGCGGTCCTCCCCCGTTGAATTATTGAAGGGCCCTCGATGACGCTGGGCATCGGGATCTCGATGCCTTTGCCGAGATGGATCGACCACCGTCGCAGGTGAACCGCACGCCCTCGGCCACACCTCGGCGCCGGTGCTTAGGATGGCCATGTGCACTCGATCGACGAGATACTGGCATCGCTGAGTATCGAGGAGAAGGTCGCTCAGCTGTGGTGCGGCGGCCGCTGCTACGAGCTCACCGAACTTTCGGGTGATGAGGTCGACATAGATGCGCTGCTGGCAAGATTCCCCCACGGGGTCGGACAGCTCGGCCGTCCCAGCACAGGCCGCAGCCTCGATGCTGCCAAACGCCTGACGAGTCTGCTTCAAGCGGCTTTTCGCAAACGAACCAGGGCAGGGATCGGGATCCTCTTCAACGAGGAGGGGATACATGGGCTGATGGGAGGCGAGGCGACGGTTTTTCCCGCCGCCCTTGGGCTCGGAGCGTCATGGGATCCCGATCTCGTTGAGGCGGTCTACACAGCGGTCGCTGCAGAATGCCGGGCGCGCGGCAGCAACTACGTATATGCGCCTGTGCTCGATCTGGGGCGTGATCCCCGTTGGGGCCGCATCGAAGAGACGTTTGGAGAGGATCCGTACCTGGTTGCCACGATGGGAGTCGCTGCCGTGGGTGGGCTGCAGGGAAGAGCCGACCGGATCGCCCCCGATCGCGTGCTGGCCTGTGCCAAGCACTTTGTCGGACACGGGATACCGCAAGCCGGTTCCAACGCCGGCCCCGTTGCCCTGGGCGAGCGGGAGCTGCGCCGTGATCACCTCATGCCGTTCGAGGCGGTGATTCGGGAGGGGAACGTTGGCGCGATCATGGTCGCTTACCACGAATTGGACGGCATTCCCATGCATGCCAACAGTCGATGGATCTCCGCAGTCCTCCGCGACGAACTCGGGTTCGCAGGCATGGTTTCCTCGGACGGCTTTGGAGTGCCTCAGCTGGCAACCGTGCACCGGGTTGCCGGCGACGCGGCCGATGCGGCCCGGCAAGCCTTCACCGCAGGCATCGATTGTGAGGTACCAGAACCGCTTGGTTCGAGCTCGCTCGCTGAGGAGGTGCGGGCCGGGCGGCTCACGATCGACGTCGTCGACCGGGCGTGTCGCAACGTATTGACGGCCAAGCATCGTCTCGGGCTGCTCGGTGCAGAAGGACCATCGGAACCCGAGTCGGGAGTGGCGGATGTCGATCGCCGGGCAAACCGTGCACTCGCACTGCGAGCCGCCGAGCAGGCCGTAGTGCTGCTCACCAACAACAACTCGCTACTGCCGCTACACGCCGCCACCACGGGCACAATGTTGGTTTGCGGCCCCAACGCCGCACAGGCACACCTCGGCGGTTACACCGATCCTGAGGCCACGGGAGTATCTGTGCTCGACGGGCTACGAGCCCGCTTCACAACCTCGACGGTGTCGTTCCGGGAGGGAACCCGCATCACCTCCGAGCCCGCTACCCCCGCAACGTGGTGGCAGGATGACGTCGACCTCGCAGATCCGGCGGCCGACGACACCCGGATCGTGGCCGCCGTGGGAGCCGCCGCGGAGGCCGATGTCGCCGTGGCGGTGATCGGTGGCAACGAAGCGACCCACCGGGAGGGTTGGTGGTTCGATCATCTCGGGGATCGCAGCGACCTGACGATGGCGGGCCGGCAGGATGAGCTCGTCGAACGGCTTGCAGCAACCGGCACCCCTACTGTCGCCGTTGTCATCAGTGCCGGACCGGTCGATGTGCGCAGAGTCGTCGCCGCCGCAGACGCGGTTCTGTGGAGTTGCTATCCGGGGGAACTCGGTGGAGAGGCGATTGCCCGGATCCTGGCGGGCGATACGGAGCCGGCGGGCCGCCTCCCGGTGACGTTTCCCCGTTCGACCGGACAGATCCCGATCTACAGCGGACGACAGCCGTCGGCGGGCAGGGGCTACCTCCATGGCGACGCCTCTCCGCTGTTCCCGCTGGGATACGGGCTGTCCTACACCACGTTCAGTCTCGATTCGATCCGGTCGACGTCGTCGCTCGTTGCAGCCGACGAACTCACCGCAGGAAGTACGGTTGGGGTCGGCGTCGAAATCACGAACACCGGCGCCAGGCCCGGATCCGAGCTGGTCCGTGTCCACGTCGACGACGTCGTCGCCTCGGTCGCACAGCCACAACGTCTCGCAGGATTCAGCAGAGTCCAGCTCGAGCCGGGTTGTTCCACCGCTATCGAGTTTCGGCTCGGTGCCGCCGCCTTCGCCCTCCTCGACCGATACATGCAACGCCGCATCGAACCGGGTGATTTCGTGATCACGGTGCACGCCGGGGACCAGGTCGAGAGCTGCACGATCCACGTGGGTGACGAAGCGGACACCCTGCCCGACCCACCCAGGCGGGCCTAGTCGCCGGGTGCCCGAGCGCGATCGAGTCCGTTTTGCATGTGTGCTGCCGCGGCTGCGTCAAACCCGACGAGCCGCACCTCCGCCACCACGCCCGGATGGAGCTCAGTCCATCGGACTACCGCATCGGCCAATATTGCGGTTGCCTGGTCTATCGGGTATCCGTAGATCCCGGCAGAGATCGCCGGAAATGCGATCGACCTGGCGCCAATCCCGACGGCGGCCTCCAGCGCGGCGGCAACGGCACTCCGCAGCAGACCCTCGTTGTCTTGGCCTTCCCGATAGATAGGACCGGCTACGTGGATGACGTGGTCCGCCGGCATCGCCCCTGCTGTGGTGACCGCGGCGGCATCCGGAGGGAGTACACCGTGGGTCTGCACCCACTCGTTCGATTCGTCCTGGATGGAGCGTCCCCCGGCCCGAACGATCGCCCCGGCAACACCGCCACCATGTTGCAGCCGGTTGTTGGCCGCGTTGACAATGGCATCGACCGATTGGGCTGTGAGGTCCCCGGTGATGACGACGATCTCGGTTTCGCTGGCCATGTCGATCCTCACTTGTTTCGGCTGGGCGGTCACGCCCAACAATGACTCGAGCTGGACACCAAAGCCAACCGGAGAACTGGTGGTCAAGAACACAGGGTCGGCTTGTTCGATCGGCGTGTCTCCCAGCAAGCGCATCGCCTGCCTGGCGACGGCTGGTGCCGGGTCGATTACCCGGATCGTGGGCCCGGCGAGTCGCTCGATGGCCTCCATCAGGAACGGGTAGTGGGTGCATCCCAGGACCAGGGTGTCGATTCCGGCCGCAGTCAGCGGTGCCATGTACCGGTCGAGCAGGTCGATCGTCTCCGCATGCTCCGGGCCCAGCCGTTCTATGGCATCGGCGAGTCCCGGGCACGCCTGCTCCACGATTTCCGTTCCGTTTGCGTGGCGATCGACGACCGATGCGTACAGTTCGCCCTGAAAGGTGGCGCTCGTGGCCAACACCCCGATCACTCCCCTTTGGGTTTGGCTGGCGGCCGGTTTCACAGCCGGCTCCATTCCCACAAATCTATTGTGGGGGAATGCATCTCGAAGGTGGTGCAGTGCGGCGGCAGATGCGCTGTTGCAGGCAACGACGATCGGTTCGCAACCCCGGCCGATCAGCATCTCGGTAACGGCCACGGATCGCCTGCGCACGGCCGTGAGGCTGCGCTCGCCGTAGGGAGCCCACGCCTGGTCGGCGAGATACACGAGGGGCAGCTCCGGCGCCATTCTGCGGATCTCCGCAAACACCGTGAGGCCCCCCACACCCGAGTCGAAGACACCTACTGCTGCCATCGCCGCTGGACGTTAGTGTCTGAGTCACATGGGACGGGTTTATGACACTATCGGCGAGTCACTACAGGGCTTCATCACCTCACAGCCGATGTTCTTCGTCGCCACCGCACCAATGGCGGCTGAAGGTCATGTCAATCTATCGCCCAAGGGCATGGATACCCTGCGAGTGGTGGATCCGACAACCATCGCCTACGTCGATCTCGTCGGCTCCGGTGCTGAGACGATTGCCCATCTCCGCAACAACGGCCGAATCACCGTCATGTGGTGTTCCTTCGGGGACAAGCCCCGCATCCTGCGGGCCTACGGGCGCGGGGAGCACCTCCTGCCGGCCGATCAACCCTTCCAGGATCTAGCCGCACTCTTCCCGAAATACCGTGCAGTCCGGTCAGTCATCCGGGTCAACGTGCACCGAGTTGCCGACTCTTGCGGGTTCGGCGTCCCCCAGATGGATCTCGTCGGTCAGCGCTCCCGACCAATCGATTGGGGCGACAAGAGGACAGACGATGAACTAGAGGAATACAAGCGAGAGAAGAACGCGCTCAGCATCGACGGTTTACCGGCGTTCCCTGCCGACGGTTAACCTCGCCCGATGCGTATCGGCTATCAGGGCGAGGCCCACTCATACAGCTTTCGCGCCGTAGGCGAGTTGTTCCCTGCGGACGAGCCCATCGGCTACCCCAGCTTCGTAGCTTCATTCGAGGCCCTCGATGATGGATCGGTCGATCGTCTCGTCATGCCGGTGGAGAATTCGACTACCGGGAGCGTATTGCCGGTGCTCGATCGCCTTGCCGGGGCGGAAGGACGAGGTCCCGTATCGATCCGCCGAGAACACCTCGTTGAGATACGCCACGCATTGCTGAGCGTACCCGGAGCCGATCTGGCCCAAGTCCGCTACGTCAAGTCGCATCCCGAAGCACTCGCCCAGGCCGAGGCAACGCTGAATCGGCTCGGGATTCGCCCGGTTCCCCGCCACGACACGGCAGGCGCGGTACGCGAGGTAGCGACTGATGCCGACCCTGCGGTAGCGGCGCTGGGACCGCCCGAGGCCGGTCCCCCCCTCGGTCTCGCGATACTGCGGGAAAACGTGATGGACCGCGATCACAACACGACCCGATTCTTCGTTCTGGCCAAGGGAGGGACCGAGGTCGATCCCGATGATGACAAGACGACGATCATGTTCACAGCAGCACACCGGCCCGGGGCGCTGGCCTTGGCGCTCACCGAATTGGGACTGCGCGGCGCCAATCTCACCCGCATCGAGTCCCGGCCCAGCGACGAAGCGTGGAGCTACCGGTTCTTCGTCGACCTGGTCCATCCTCCGGGACCTGAGGGCCTGCGCCGGGTGATAGAGCCGCAACCGGCCACGTTGGCGCATCTGCTCGTCCTCGGTTCGTATCGCTCCGCGCGCTGAGCATCATCTTCGATACTCCACGAGGTCGCGAAAACCACTCGCGCGCTGCTACGGTTTCGGAGCGAGGAGGTGCTTTCTTTGGCCACGAGCACGGCCAGTTTTGGCGCGGGTAAGCGGGAGAGTCATGATTCTTCGGCCTATTACGCCAGGCGCATGACCAGCGCGGCAGGTCTGCCCGAAGCTACCGGGCTCGTCGCCGACGCGCCTCAGACGGTGCGCAACCACCTCTTCCGGCACACGTCGGAAGACATGGCGGAGATACCAAACGGCACCGTGGCCCTGATGGTCACGTCACCGCCGTACAACGTCGGCAAGGATTACGACGAGGACCTATCCCTCGACGAGTATCTCGGGCTTCTCGAGCGGGTGTTCCGGGAAACCTACCGAGTGCTCGAAGCCGGAGGTCGGGTGGCGGTCAATGTCGCCAACCTCGGACGCAGGCCGTATCTGCCGCTCAACCACTACGTAGCCGATTTGCTCACGGACATCGGCTTCCTGTTGCGGGGAGAGATCATCTGGCAGAAAGCGCGTGCTGCCGGCGGCTCTTGTGCCTGGGGCTCCTGGCAGTCGGCGAAGAATCCGACCTTGCGTGACGTCCACGAGTACATAGTTGTCGGCAGCAAAGAGTCCTTTCGGCGGGGACGCTCGGGCACGGACACGATCAGCCGGGATGAATTCCTTGCCGCCACGATGTCATTGTGGGAGATGCCGCCCGAGTCTGCACGTCGAGTCGGGCATCCGGCTCCCTTCCCGGTGGAGCTGCCCAGGCGTCTCATCGAGCTGTACACCTTCGAGGGTGATCTGGTGCTGGATCCGTTCATGGGCGTCGGCACCACCGCGGTGGCGGCGGTGGAGACCGGGCGCGATTACGTGGGCTACGAGATCAACGCGGAGTACCTCGATCTCGCCGAACGGCGCCTTGCCGAAGTGGGCCGCTAGAAGACCATCGATCACTCGCTAGCCTCGGCTGATGCCGAGGGATACGTCACCGACGACGCTGGAAGATGCTGTGCTCATCGCCTTCCCCTGGTTGGTCGGCGGTCTCGCAGCTTCGCTCCCTCTCTTGCTCCTGCCACCCCTTGCCGACAGGCGGTGGGAGGCGATGATCCACCTCAGCCTGCTGGTGCTGTTTCTGTTTGCGCTCACCTGGCGGCTTGGCAGCAGTGGCGATCGCCCCTGGTTCTACGGTCGCGAGTGGTCGGAAGACCGACGCCGCCTGGCGACGGCCATTGCGCTGATAGTCATCGTGACCGGGGTAACGGCGCTGGTGACCATTGCCTCGTCGGCGGCACTGCAGTATCAGCCGTCGCTCCAGTTCTTGCAGCTGCTTTCGGCGCTGGATATCGCCTGGGTTGTCGCCGGAACAACGCTCGCGGGGCGTGCACTGTGGGGCAATGTCCCGGCATTTGCAGCCGGTCTCATGATGAGCATCATCTGTGTCTTGTCGATCGGTCTCTACCTGGCAGATGTCGGGCTCTCTGCGGATCAGAGCTGGGTCGTCGATGGCAGCAAGATGGTCACCCTGGTCTTGCCGTTCGATGTTGCGGCCGCTGTGATCACCATCGGACTCACCGTCATTGCCAGCCGGCGGGGCTCAGGCGATACTGCAGGCAAGAGTCCAGTCGTATGACTGGAAACGGATTGCTGCTCGATCGGCCACGTCTCTGAGTTCGGGATCGAGCCACCGCTCGATCGCAGCGGCAACGGCGCTCTTTGATGGAGGAATCCACGAGGGCATACGGTGGGGGCGGACGAAATCTGCGCCGTACCACTTGAAGATACGAGACAGTTCCAGTCGCTGCGAGCCTTCGTTGTAGTGGACACCGCCGCCGGCCAGAAACGCCCGCATCTGATCATCGAGCTGGCGATCGACCGTAGAGCCGGTATACGGCTCGTAACGGAGGGTTGGGCAGGACGCCGATCCGCACACCAGGGCTCCGTGTATCCGGGGATCTCCGAACCGGCGGAGCTTGCCATGCTCGATATCGTCGAGCGACAAATCCTCGCCTGCGATGTTCACCCATGCTCGGCTGAACCCTCCGGGGACCCGGAGTACGCTGGGCGCACCCTGGGCCGACGTCTCGGCGGCCAGCTCGAGCGCACCGGCGTTGTAGAGGTTGAGCCAGAAAGCCAGCGCATCGTTGCGCGACAGATGGTCGGGATCGACTGTGGCGAGGTCGGCCACATACTCGGCGATCCGGACACGTTGCGAGGCGAGCCCCGGCACACCGGACTCGGCGAGCACATCGAGTATCTCGCTCAGGGCGTCGTGCTCGACCACTGCCGTCCCGGAAGGCCGCGGCTTGCGTACCCGCATCGCACGCAGTATCGACCACCCGACCAGCAAGGGATTCGGATTCTCGTTACTCATGCCGCTGGCAACGCCCCGGCCGAGCCGGTTGTTCCGTCGCACGCCCTTTCAGTGCGTTACCGGAAGGACGGGCCGTGGCGGATCAACAACCGGCAACACCGGACGGCCGGTCGGCTAGAACCGGGGTCCGGCCGCACTCAGATGCTCCGACCGTATTGACGACGCCGGCTGGTAGCGCCGCAACAACTCCACGATGTCGCGCAACGCAGCTGCAACGTCCTGTCGGGCGGTGTCGTGTTGACCCTCCACGGTGACAAGCACCTCGGTCGTTTCGGGACCGGTTGCGCTCTGAGCACTCTGCCGCCAGCACCAGCGTCGCGCCGCGACCAGCCCGGTGTCGTCGACAAACACCACCTCGCCGGGCTCCGGGGCAACGGGAGTGTCGCTGCCGAGGTCGGTGAAGCTCTCATCGCCCACCGCGAATCTGACTGTGGTCGCGCCGGTTACGGCCGCCTGATCGAAGAATGCCACAGGCAGGGCGTACCGGATTGACACCAGATTGCCGATGTCGACCAACGTGCTGATCGACGGGATGTCACCGTGCTTGGTGAGACGACGCAGCAGCGCCTCGGCGGCGCTGCGGTATTGGGTGGGTTTGACACCGAAAGCGGAGAAGGCACGCCGCCAGGCAGCGAGCGATGGCAGGTCGGACAGGCTCACCCCGCGCAACCGGCGTAACGTGGCGGCTTGCTCGGCACGGTACTCGTCGAGCAACTTCTGCGGGCTGGGACCGTTGACGACGTTGGTGACGTGAGCTATCCCGGCATGGACAGCCGGAAACCGCTCCAGTAGAGACGCGTCGTAGGCAAAACCCGCCATACGCACAAGTTAGCGGTTGTGCCGGGCTGCGACGGCTCAGGTGACGGCTTCGGCCGCCTTCGACTCGTCGATCTGCTCGGCAATCGTCTCGTCCGGTGTCTTCGAGCGGCGCAGTAGCACATAGCCCAGAACTCCGGCAATGAACGATCCGATGAAGATGCCGATCTTGGCCGAATCCTCTAGAGCAGGGTCATCGAAGGCAAGCTCGGTCACGAAGAGCGCAACGGTGAACCCAATGCCGGCCAGTCCGGCTAGGCCAAAGACCTGCGGCCAGCCGGTGCGCGAAGGCAGCTTCCCGAGTCCCAGCCGAACCGCTATCCAGGTGGCCAGCGAGATGCCGAAGAGCTTGCCGAACAGCAAGCCGAGCCCGACCCCGAGGGCGATAGGACTGGTAATCGCTTCACCGACGCCTTCGTTGAAGTCGGCGAAGCGCACCCCGGCGTTCGCCAAAGCGAATAGCGGCACGACGACAAACGACGACCAGGGCGTCAAAGCATGTTCCAGCCGATCCAACGGAGCTATCGACTCGCGAGCGACGGCCGCCATCTGCATGGCGTCGTAGTCGAGCCGTTCCCGATGGTTGGGTGCAGCCCGGTTCATCTCAAAACGTCCCAGGATCCAGCTCGAGCGTCGGTAGTAATCGTCTTCTGAGTAGAGCGGGTAGACCGGCGTCATCAGTCCCAAGGCGACACCGGCCAGGGTTGCATGCACGCCCGATTCGAATATGAAGAACCAGATGATCACCCCGGCGACGCCATAAAACAGCATGGAGCGGATACCGGAACGTTGTGCGACGTATACGAGCACCAGGCCCACCAAACCGGCACCGAGCCATGCAAGGGCCAGGTCGTCCGTATAGGCGATGGCGATGACGAGGATTGCGCCAATATCATCGGCAATGGCCAACGCCAAGAGAAAGAGCTTGGCCCCGGTCGATACCCGGGAACCCAAAAGCGAGATGACACCGACCGAGAAGGCGATGTCGGTAGCCATGGGGATCGCCCAACCATTGGTCGCTTCTCCACCCTGCCCGGCAACGAATATCAGGTATATGGTCGCCGGCAGGATCATCCCACCCAGGGCGGCGATGGCGGGCAAGGCAGCTTTCTTCGGGTCGCGCAACTCGCCGACGACCAGCTCACGTTTGATCTCCAGCCCGACGACAAAGAAGAAGATCACCA
>JARFRN010000194.1 GCA_029287195.1 Acidimicrobiia bacterium
CAGCAGGTTCACCGCCAGGGTGATCCCGAGCACGACCAGCGCGAGGCTGATGCCACCCTCGCCGAGCGCCATTAGCACGGCGAAGGCCCCGCCGATGAAGGCGCCGAGGTACGGGATGTAGGCGCCGATGACGTTGACGACTGCGATGGCGCCCGCAGCGGGGATGCCCAGGACGACCGCCCCCAGGCCGATAGCGGCGCCGTTGACGACCGCCATCGCGGTTCGTCCGCGGAAGTAGCTCCGGATATCGCTGACCGTACGCTTGCCGACGTTCGAGTAGATCCTCTGTGCTCGAGCGTCCTGCTCGCGCTCCAACCAGCCGGCAAAGAGAGTGTGGCCGTCCTTGAGCAGGTAGTAGAAGACGATCGTCCCGAGGATGGCGCCGGTGACGAAAGCAAACGCAGAGTCGACGACCGAGAGGATGCGGTCGGCGAGCCCCCCGTTCAGCGAGGGCCCGAGGTCCTCGGTTGTCTGGCGGATCTGGCTGACCAGCTCCTCATTGATCGGCGTGTGCTCCAGCCATCCCTCGATGTCCTGGGCCGCCTGGTCGAGGTTTGCGGTGACCTCGTCGGCCTGGTTCACCAGCGCGGCACCGGTGCCCCAGCCAACAGCGACGCCGATGAGGACGAGCCCTACGAGCACGATGAGCGATGCGATGGATCTCGACAAGCCTCGCTCGGTGAGCCAATCGACGATCGGGAGGAACATAACGGCGAGGAATCCCCCGAGCACAAGCGGCGCGGTGATCTCGCTGGTGGCGGCGATGAGAACGCCCATCAGAGGTGACCGTTGCGGCGATGCCGATGAAGAACCAGCTCGCAAGCCCCACCCGCCGATACCAGTCGGGGATCCTCCAGAGGGAAGTCGAGGTCGTGTGTTCCAGCTCGGCGTCGCTCATGGGATGTCCTCCGTTTGTCGGGGTCAGGATGAGGGAGTAACGGCATCGCTGACCCGGTTGTAGACCCGATCGCCGAGCTCGACATTGCACCGACGCAAGGTGTCGGCGACGGAGTGTTCGAGGCGCGCAAAGCGAACGTCGATCCCTCGTTGTTCGAGCTCGTCGATGAGGCCGTCGACCTCTTCAGCGGCGGTGGTATCGACGTGGGTGATCGGCTCGGCGTCGATGACGACCAGCGAGGGAGCTTCAGCCTCGACGGCATCGAGCACCGTATGTCGCAGCACGCTGACGTTGGCGAAGAACAGCTCCGCCTCGAACCGGACGATGACCGTGTCGTCCACGGGCTCCACTCCATCGGTGCCGAGTGCCCAGAAGTTGCCGGTGAAGCGGTCGAGGCCCAGCCGTACGCACCGGGGCCGGACGGCGCGGCGCATCATACCGATGATCGACACGGCGACACCGACCGCCAGGCCGGCCAAGATGTCGAACAGCAGCACCCCGGCAAGCGTGGTCAGCGCCGCCGCATAGTCGACCCGTGACTTGTCCCGCAATGAGGTGATCGGGCGGAATCGGATCAGGCCGAGCACGGCGTGGATGATGATTGCGCCGAGCGCAGCCTCGGGCAGGTCCTCGAACAGCTGCGTCAGGAAGAGCATCGTGAGGACGAGCAGCACACCGGTGATCAGACTGGCGAGCTGGGTCTTCTGCCCCGCCGCTTCCGCGGCTGCGGTACGCGAGTTCGAACCGATCGCCGCAAACCCGCCGAACAGACCGCCGGCGGCGTTTGCCGCTCCCAGACCGACGAGTTCCACGTTGGCGTCGACGCGTTCCCCGTGGCGAGCGCCGAACGATTTCGCCAACGCCATCGACTCGCCGAACACCACCACGGCGAGCCCAAGCGCCGCCGGCACCAGATCGACAAGCTGCTCCCAACTCACATCGGGAAGGCCGGGAGTCGGCAGACCCGAAGCGATCTCGCCGACGAGGTGGATCCCTCGATCCTCGAGGCCGAAGATTCGCGCCGCTGCAATCGCTCCAACGACCACCACGAGAGCCGCCGGCAGCCGCGGCATGAATCGTTCGAGCACGAACAGCGCAGCAAGGCAGATCAGGCCGACGACGATGGTGGCACCATGGGCATCGCCGACGTGACGGCCGAGGTCGACCATCTCCGCGATGAACCCTTCGCCCTCGGCTTCCACACCGAGCACCTTGCCGAGCTGCCCGCCGACGATGGTGATCGCCACACCGGTGATGAACCCCTTGAGCACCGGCTCGGAGAGGAACTCCGCCAGAATCCCGAGCTTGGCGACCGCCGCCAGAGCAAGGACCACACCCACGACGATCATCAACGCCACCGTCAACTCGACGAAGCTCTCGGCGTCGGCGGCGAGCGGTGCGATCGCCGCGGCCGACACGGCGGCGCTCGTGGCGCTCGGCCCGACCGTCACGCGCCGCGAGGAACCGACGAGCGCGTACACGATCAACGGCACGGTCGCAACATACAACCCGATTTCGGGAGGCACACCGGCAATGCCGGCATAGGCGACGCTCTCGGGGACGACGATCGCCCACACCGTCACCGCGGCTGCAATATCACCAGGCAACCATGCGCGCTGGTATGAGCGCAGGTCACCGAGGAGCTGCCACATCAGTCGTAGCCCTGGAAGTCTGCTCCAACCTCGATGTGCGGGTATTTAGCGGCGCTCTGCTGAAGCTGGATCAACGGAGCCATCACGGCACGGATCACCCAAGCGACCGTTAGCTCGGCTTCCATGAGATCGTTCTGCTCGCCCGGATCTGCGGCGAGGTCATAGATGGCAGGGATCTGACGCTTGAGCAGCGGCGCCGTCCACGAATCCGACATCGCCTCCTTGAAGTGGACCTTCATGTCCTTCCACTTCACCGACAACGGTTCGCCATCAGAACCGAGGAACACGAAGTGATCGCGACCCGACTCCTCCCGGTTGCCGGCTACGAACCCGGACATGTCGATCCCGTCGATCGGACGATCGTCGGGCACCCGGTCCAATTCACCCGCGAGCGCGGCAAGGGTCGGCAACCAGTCGTATGTCGCAACGATCTCGTCGGACACGCGCCCTTGCGGCACGTGACCGGGCCAACGGATCATCGCGGGCGTACGAATCGAACCTTCCCATCCGCCCCCAAACTTCCCGCGCCACACGCCACTGCTGCCTCCCATCGCAGCCGACGTCGCGTTGTCACTCGCCCACACCACAATCGTGTCGTCGGCGACGCCCGCTTCGTCGAGCGCGTCGAGGATCTGGCCCGTGCGGACGTCCAGTTCCGCAACGTTCGCCGCATATGCTCCTCGGCCGTCGTCGAAGTCGGGATGCGGAATCATCGGCGGATGCAGATTCGTGAACGACGCATACACGAAGAACGGCCGCCCCGCCGCCGCGTTCCGCCCAATGAACTCGACCGTCCGCTCGGCGATCCCCTCATCCATCAACGGTCGCGTCTCCAAATCGAAATCCGCTACGCCCCGCTGCGGTTCCCCTCGACGTGACTCATGGATCTTCGGCACCCGCCAATCCTCCGGGTACAGCCGATGCGCCGAATACGACGCCTCGTCGCTCGACTCGCTGATCCCCCACCACTCATCGAAACCCTGATCAGTCGGGAACCGACCATCGACATTGCCCAGATGCCACTTGCCATAACAAGCCGTCGCGTACCCGGCGTCGCTAAACAGATCAGCCAACGTGTACTCCCACGTCGACAAGCCATAATCACCAGGCTCGCCGGGCAACGGCACACGAAACGTGCCCGTCCGAATCGGCATCCGCCCCGTCAACAAAGCACCACGCGTCGGCGTGCACTGCGCCTCGGTGTTGAAATTCGTCAACCGCATCCCCTCAGCCGCCAACCCATCGATGCGCGGAGTCGGAACAGCACCACCAAAACAACTCAGATCACCCACACCCAGGTTGTCGGCCAGCATGAACACAACATTCGGTTGAGGCTCCACCAGCTTCCTTCCTCTCTCGATTCGTCACCCGCGGCGCCCCGACAGCGAACGAGACACCATTTCCCGGACGCTAGCTCTCAAAGCGTCTCGCCCGGAAGGGTTCACCCGGGTGATATCACTTCCTCACCCGGGTACAGTGCCCACCGATGACTACTCGGCACCAACGTGGAACACGTAACCAGCCGGAGGCCGCGACCATCCGAGCAAAGCATCAGGTGCCGCGCTCCCTCGTCGGCGCCCTCGAACGAGGGCGGCTCCTCGAACCGTTGATGAATACCGATGACGCCAGCGTCGTGGTGATACACGCCCCGGCTGGCTCAGGCAAGACGACGCTGCTGGCCCACTGGGCGTTCGCCGACCGGGCGCGCGACTTCGCGTGGCTCTCCCTCGTAGAGACCGACAACGACATCGTGACATTCTGGCGCAGCGTTGTTGCAGTGCTCGGCACCGTTGCGCCCGAGGCAATGGACCAAGCAGGCGCGGCCATCAGCCGGCTGTCGCCCGACGTCACGAGCACGGTCATCCCCGCAGTCCTCAACGGTGTCGCCAAGCTGGGCCGCCCCGTCGTGCTCGTGCTCGACGACTATCAGGTGATTGACGACCAAGCATGCAACGACTCGGTCTCCGCTTTCCTCTCGCAGCTATCGGGACTCCTGACAGTCGTCATCGCCTCGAGGGTCGAACCACCGCTCAAACTGGCGAGGTTGACGATCCAGGAACGGGCGCGATTCCTGTCTGAGTCCGACCTCGCGTTCACCCATCCCGAGGTCGTCCAATTGCTCGCGCGACTAGGCATCAGGCCGACCCAGGAAGTAGCGTCGAGGCTTCTTTCCGAAACCGACGGCTGGGCTGCGGGCGTGCGTCTGTCGATCGGGCGACCGAACCCGGGAGGCGCCGGAAGGCGCATACCAGCGCAAAAAGACCTGATCCGAGAATTCCTCGTCCAGGAGATCCTCGACCCGATGACCCCGGCAGACAGAGAACTCCTTCGACGCACTTCGATCCTCGAAGCTCTCGAACCGGATCTCTGCGACAGAGTGGCAGGAAGCGCCTTCACCAGGCGCAAGCTCGCGATGCTCGCCGGGGGCAATGTATTGGTCACCTCTCTCGACGAACACGGCAATAGGTTCCGACTTCACCAGTTGCTCCGGGCGGCACTCCAAGCCGAACTCCAAGAGCAGGACCCGGAAGCGGCCGATCGTCTACACGCGCTCGCCGCGGAGTGGTTCATCGAACAAGACCGTCCGCTCGAGGCCACCGAACATGCCCTCCAAGTTTCGGATCGCACGCTTGCAGCGCAGTTGGTCAGCCGCCACACGTTCGAGATGATCATGGCCGGGCAACTCAGAACGGTGATGCGCTGGCTGAACAGTTTTGATGAGGCTGAGCTTCAGCGCTTTCCATTCGTCCTGATCGCCGCCGCCTGGACCGCTGGCTTCCGAGGCGAGTGGGGTGACGCCTGGCGGTATTCGCAGGCCAGCACGCTTCTCAACGCTCATGGGAAAACTCCCGACGGCACGGCATCGTTCGAGTCGGCGCGCGCCCTGATGCTCGCCGGTCTCGGCTGGAAGGCATTGCCGAAGCTCGGACACAGGCCGAGATCGCCTACCGGCTCGAAGAAGCAGAGAGCCCGTGGCGGCCCCTCGCTGCCTCACTGTTGGGCGCAGCCAGTCTCGGTCTCGGGAGAAACGAGGGGGCTCGGCACGCATTGGCCGAAGCTGCGACCTCGATCTTGGGTCCTCCTGGCGTCGCCAGCTACGCAATGGGACAGCTCGCAATCCTCGAAGCCAGCGAGAACCAGTGGGGGGAGGTGGAGCGCATCTCCCGTGTCGCCATCGAAAAGATCGAAGGCCTCGGCATCGAGAATCTCGTGTCGAGCGGAGCCGCGTATGTGATGCACGCTGCGGCCGCGGCGCAGAGTGGCGACTTCGTCAAGGCAAGCCGGCGCCTTCAGGCGATGACCCCCATCCTGCCTGGACTCTCGAGCGCCATGCCGTTCGACGCGTTCCAGCTCCATCTCCTCATGGCTGAGACCTATGCCGTCATCGGAGAGATGCGCGCGGTAGCGGTTCACACCGAATCAACGCAGCGGTACCTCGAGTTGATCGGGTACGCCGGAATCTTCGAGGATCGCCTCGCAACCTTGATCGCCAAGACGCCCCCCGAAGCGCATAGGGCTCGAAAACCCGATGACCCGCCAAATCTCACCGCTCGCGAGCGAGACGTTCTAGCGCTGCTGCCGTCGACCCTCAGTCTGCGGGAGGTGGGAAGCGAGCTCTTCGTCTCGCGCAACACCGTCAAGACCTACGCAACGAACATCTACCGCAAACTCGGCGTATCCAGCCGGTCCGCCGCCGTCACCCGCGCCAAAGATCTCGGGATGCTGTAGCAGCCGACACGTGTCGCCCGAATCCTGCTCTCGCAGTCCGGCCAGACACGACGGCTCAGGGAGCGCTGGGCTGATGGTGCTCCACGATGGCGATGTCAGCCGGCGGGGCAACACCGATGTCTGCGTCTGCGAGGGCGCCGAGGATCGCCGGTATCGCCGCGTCCCTGGCATCGTTCCCGGCCTGGATACCCGGTGCGTGCCAAAACCGGATCGACAACTCAACACCGGACGACACGACCTTGCTCCGGATCGAGCCGAGTCGAGTGATGCGGTCGACTTCGGCTAGTGCCTCCCGGATCACGTTGCGTGCCCGATCGAGATCCGTGCCGAAATCGACGATGACCTCGACCGAAGAGCGCCGTTCCTCCCCTGCGGTGTAGACGGTCACGGTCTTGTCCAGCATCTCGACGTTGGGTATGTGCACGTTCCGTCCATCCCGCACTCGGATCACCGTCGTCCGGCTGGTGATGTCGATCACCTCTCCAACAACGTCGTCCACGGCGATTTCATCGCCGACCGAGAAAGCCGCACGCGTCGTCAATGCCGCACCGGCTCCGAGGCCTTCCACAATGGACCGTGCCGCCAGCACGCCGATGAACGCTGCAACCGCCACCATGAGCGTGAGCCAGCCGATGTCGGCGCCGAGTGTCGTCAGCGCCCAACCGACGAACACCGCGAGCACGAGAACTTGGGCGACACGGGCAACGAACGCGACCAGCGGCTCCGACTGTTTGTCGACCCGCTTGAGAAGTCGTCGACTCCAGCGGCGGGTCAGCCACGCCAGGAAGAAACCGATAGCAACCAGGATCAAGGCTGGCAGGACGTCCTCGCCCGTCAGCTGCTCACCGGCGATGGCCTCGTCGAGCTTGCTCAAGTCCGCATTCGCCCTCCAATGGTGTTGCAGTTCTCAGCCTGCCCCCGGCGCCGTGCTGCCGATTGCGGATTTGCGGCGGCCGCTCACTCCCATAGTGGCCGCTTCACAGATCTTCCTTCGGAACCTCTCGCCCCTGTCGCCTCAGCGCCCTCGACACATCTGCTGAACAGCTCCGAGACCTGATCGGGGTCGATTGTTGACTTGTGAGCGATAGCGACAACTCGAGTACGGGGCTTGTCTGTCCCCCAGGGCCGGTCCGGGACAAGGTCCATTCGGCGCCCCACGACCTGCAGCACGTAGCGATTGGTGGGGTCCTCGGCGAGATGAACGAAACCCTTGCAGCGGTAGATGTTGGCAGGGAGTTCCCGCTTGACCATTCGCTCGAGCCGGCTGCGTTGCAGTGGGTTCTCGCCGGTGTAGATCTGTGCGCTGAAACGTGCGACATTCCCATCCGGTTTCGAACCGTACTTGTGGTCATGTGGCCGCGTGTTTGCGCCGCCTCCCATGAGGCGCTTTGCATCGAATCGGCCCACCGAAAGCAGGATTTCTAGTGGCACCTCGCAATAGATCGCCGGCACCAATCGGACACGCCTGAACTGGCTGTCGATCCACCTCTTCACTGTCGCTGCGCCGTCGACCCCGGCAAGGTCGACCTTGTTGAGGATGACCAGGTCTGCGAACCCGATCTGCTGCAGCTTGAGTTTCGCCAAATCAGGGTCATCGTCTGTGATCGCCTGGTCGGCATCCACAACACACGTGACGCTGTCCAGCCTGACCCGGTCGCGGTAGGCCGAGTCGACAAACGTCATGTAGATGCCTGCCGGATCAGCGACGCCGCTCGCTTCAAGGATGACGTATTCGACCGGCTCTTCGCGATCGATCAGGTCTGCGACCGACTCCACGAGGTCGTCACGGATCTGACAGCACACGCAGCCGTTGGCAAGACTGACCACACCATCTTCGACGTCGACGACCAAATCGGCGTCCACGTTGATGGATCCGAAGTCGTTGACGAGGACCCCAACCCTCAGCCCATGATCACCGGTCAGGATGTGATTGAGTAGCGTCGTCTTCCCGGCACCCAGGAAACCGGTCAGGATCGTAAGCGGAACGGAGTCTCCGTTGAAGCCTTCGCTCACTCCGACCCTTCGCGCAGCGCGATGAGCGCCCGCACGTCAAACCGGAACGTCTCCTCGTCGTAGTGCTGCGTGAGCGGACGCTTGACGTCATCCGGGTAGTAAACATCAGGATCGAGTTCACGGTCGCGAAGATACGCATCCTGCTGTTCCTCGCGGGGCAGGCGGGGAGCTGGGATCTGGACGTAGTCGGGCACCTGGCCCGGCGGGAACAGGTCGCGCGGGTCGGGGATCTGCAGCGAGGCCTGCTCGGGACGCAGCGCCATCCGTTCCCAAATAGCGTCCTTGGTGACGTTGACCACCTTGACGTCGGGACCACCGAATAGGAACAGGCCATCCCAGTGCGCCCGAACCTCAGCGATCGCCTCACCGGCGGATTCCTCGGTGTAGTGGCAGATCATGCCGACACGCGGTTGGATCTCCTTCATCAGGTACCCCGCCGCGTAGTAGGGCGTGTGGTACGTGTCGAGGGTGAACTCGAGCACCGGCTTCGGAGTGCCGTACTTGTAGTTGAGCAGCTGGGGCAGGTCGGCCTGGCCCTCGGTCACGAAGACATCGGCTCCGCGGGCGAACTCAATGGTTGTCTCGTCCGGGCGTCCGTCGCCGGTCCACACGAACGACAGATCGGCCTCCTCCCAGTCGACACGGAAGGCCGACGCGCCGTTCTTGACGTGGCTCCGACCCCAGTGACGCACGGTGAGCCCGTCCTCTTGGAGGCAGATGCCGTTGTCGTCCTTATAGTCAAACTCGACGACCTCGGTGTTGTACCCCTCGCCGATCGGACAGTGGTCGAAGTTCTCGAGATGCCACGTCATCATCTCGTGCATCTTGTCGACCATGTACTGCGTCCCGGTCTCGGGACGGTCGCCGCTCGGCCCGAAAATCCGAAGCCCGTTGCGCCAGCCACCCGACCACGCACGGAACGGCATGAAGTACGGCAGGTCCGCGTAGTGGTCGACGTGGAGATGGCTGATGAAGATGTCACGCACCATCGGCGGCAGGATCCCGCGCTGCAGGATGTTCTTCACGCAACCGTTGCCGAAATCGAAGAACAGCCGGCGCGGAAACGGCGTGCCGTTGCCGAGCTCGAGCACGATCGACGTCCCCGACTGCAGCAACGTCGGCGGCCATGGCGTGCTACCGGTGAAACAGATCCGCATCTCCCCGGCAGCGAGCGGCTCGTTGGGAGGGGCGAAGTTGTTGCTCGTGCACGAAGGCGTCGGACGGAAGTAGTCGGGCAGGGTGATGCCGCCGCCCGGGCGGTTTCCGTAGGGATTGTGAGGCGTGCTCATTGTTGCTGCTCCTTCTGCCACTGATGATGTGGGTCGAGTCGTCGGGATCGTGCCTCACCGAATGTCGGCCTGAAGCACTTCGGGAATCATGATCGCAAGCTAACGCGTCCAACTGGACGCATCTATCCGAAATCGGAAGTGGTCGTGAAGAATCGCCCGCTGAGTTTGCCAGGGTCGCTCGTACAACGCCGTGTGCGGTCGTTCTTGGTCCATGTGCTGGCTCCCGTAGCGACAACCGGCATGCGTGGTTGCGCAATGGGACAGGCGGTACACTCACCAAAGTGGCACCACCTTCTTCATCCACCGCGGCGACCGGTCGCGAGCGGGCCGAACCGAACGCCCAGGTCATCATGACTGACGACCCCGACCTGTTGACCGAACTGATTCACGGCGCGGCGATCCAAGTAGAGCCAACAGCCGCTCCCAGAGGCAACATCGAGCTGATCCGATTCGAAGGCGCGCTGCTGTCGTTGATATCGGGACGTCTCGAGGCACCCATTCTCTCGTTCGGCGAGATCACCTCTGACGTAGTTGTGTACGCCCTCCAGCTCAGCGGCGGTGAAGGCTACTGGAACTCATCACCGTTCGACGAGAGGGTCCTGTGGGCGTACGGGCCCGGTAGCGAACACGAAGGCGTTGGGATCCATACCCCGTGGTGGTCTGCGATAACGATGTCCCGCGAGCTCGCTGCGACACTCAACCCGAGTGATGCGCCGGATCTGAGTCGAGGAGAACGCCGGCTGTACGCCGCTGACGCCGTCGCCACACTTGCCGGGACCATTCGGCAGGCGAATACTCTCATCGCCCGGGGTGCAACCGGCAGCTTCAAATCCGACAACTTAGAGCCAGCCGTGCTGACGGAGCTCGCAGACGCGTTTGCGGTCGGCCCCGTCGAGACACCCAAGGAATTCGCCGCGGACAAGGTCGTTGCTCGGTGTATTGAAGCAGCAAGCACCCTCGGACCAGTGCCCAATGTTGCTGAACTCGCCGAGGCAGTCGGCGTTTCCAGTCGCTGGGTCCGCGCCGCTTTCAACCAACGATTTGGAATGCCTCCGTCAGCTTGGTTCCGGGTGCGAGCGCTTCATGGGGTTCGCCGTGCACTCACCTCGGCGGACCCTTCGCAGACATCGGTTACCGACATCGCAATGAACTGGGGCTTCTGGCACCTCGGGCGCTTCGCGGGGACATACCACCGGCACTTCGGTGAACACCCGAGCGTGACGCTGAAGCGTCATTCACACCAGCACTAGCACTTGCTGCCCCGAGCGATATCAAGCTCTTGGTTCCAAGCAGATCCGACATACAACCGGCGCTGGTTATGTGCTATCTGGGACGCAACGTTGGGCGGCCGAGCAGCTAGGCCGTGGCAGTGCTAGTACTTGAGCCCGGACCCGCGCCGGCATCGATCGTTACGACCGAACTTCGAGGTGGCATCGCTGCGCTGGCTGGCTAGCTTCGCTGCAAGCTCGACTCGCTGCTACGGGTCAAATTGGGATTGGGCGACGACTTCCTGCAACTAGCTAACGCGAGCGGCCCGAAGGTCACAGCGAACGGCCAGGGCGGCTTCGACCGGCTAATTGCCTACGCCTTCTGGACGGACTTCGATGAAGCCGACTTCGACCGGTTCGAGTCCATCGTTGAGTAGTGGACACGAATCCGTCATCGAGCGCAGGTCACTCAGGAAGTTGGACGGGAACATCAATACAGCCAAGTCACACGCACCGTTTGTCACAAGGAATCGTGACTGTCGGAGCTTCGACAGACCTAAGAGGGCCTTTGAGAGCGGCTCAAGGTCGGTCCTTGTGCCTCTGCTGCTCGGGTGCACCTAGTCCCTGCGATTGGGTGGACACAGGACGAACCGGAGGACGCAATGAGCGACCAGGCCGAACCGACACCAAGAGCCGAACCGACAGGCGCCCGGTTGTGATAGATAGTGAGTTTCGTGTTTGTGCCGGCCTGGTGATCGTGGGTGAGGGCGCGAATAGGGCGCGGGAGGGCGCGAAACGGCGGAAATCTGCGGGAAATGACGCGAAACGCCATCTGTCATGGAAGATGCTCGGAACTCCCGCCAACACTGAAGAAACCCCCTGTTCAAAGGGAGCTTCTTCGGTGGGCGCTACTGAGTCGTAATCGTGACCTCTGCCGCGTTGAGGGTCTTGGGGCTGTTTGGGCGCGCCCGGCGGGACGGGTGATTTCTCAGGAATCCCTCGGCCAGAGCCACTTTTCGCTGTTTGTCATCTTTCGCTGTCTTGCGTCATCCTTCATCGTCTTGTGCACGCGATGTGGACGTAGCCGTGGTGGAGGTGGATCTACCGACGCCCCATACAGACTACAATTTTAGTCATGTCAAGAACACTCTCGCTCTCCGAAGTCAAGGCCAAACTGTCAGAAATCATCGACGAAATCGTCACCACCCAAGAACGCATCACGGTCACCCGCAACGGACGCCCGGTCGCTGTCGTGCTCAGCACAGACGACCTGGACGCCATCGAAGAGACCCTGGCAATCCTCTCGGACCCAGCGGCCATGCGCGAGATCGAGCAAGGCCGGTCAGCCATCGCCAGCGGTGACGTCGTCACCAAGGACGACATCGAGACGCTGCGTACCCAACTCCGCTCCAAGACAGCGTGACCGAAACGCCCTGGGATCTGGTCGTCGCCGGGCCGGCACGCCGCGCCATCGATCGACTCCCCGATAGGGTCGCCATCGCAGTCCTGGACTACCTCGTCGGTCCCCTACTCGAGAACCCACACCGGGTCGGCAAACCGCTACGAGGCGACCTAGCCGGGCTTCACTCCGCACGCGTCGGCGCCTATCGCATCGTCTATCAGATCGACCAAGCCGGCCGGACAGTCCGGGTCATCTACATCGACCATCGAGCAGACATCTACCGACCCCGATAGACCGCTCGTGGAGTGACAATATGGGGTTCATCCGCTCCAAGGCCCCCCTCGAGCCATCCGACCAGTATCCCGGCTCATCAGTGGAGCCGATCCACGAGATTGGGCAGATTGCCCTCGACAAGGCGTTCAATTGCCTCCGAGACATCACGCTCATCGGTCAATACAGTGTGGATGCCGGCTGCTTGCAGGCTCGCGAACGCGCCCTGCCCCATCCCGCCAGCGATTAGCACCCCACAATCGAGGATCGCCTCCGTCATCGCACGATGCTTTTCCGCTGCGCCATGGCCGTATCCGCGCGGCTCGCCGGGTACACGGCTCTCATGACCTCGGCCGACGAAGTCGTCGTGGCCGACCTTCGGCCGGAGTTCCCGGTCGATCACCCTGCCGCCCTCCATCGTGACAGCCAAATAGAACCTCGCCCTACCGAAGTGCCGGTTGATGGTCTTCCCATCGTTGGTTACCACCGCGATCTTCATGGACCGGAACTCGGGCGACTCGAATTTCACGAACGTTCCTCGAGCCAGAGGGCCGCCCAGTCCGACGGCGCCGGCAATGCGGCCGGCCGATCGACCTCTCGCGTATCGATACGCTTCTGCATCACTGCCTCGACTTCGTGAAGTGTGACGATGCTCATTTCTCTTGCTCTCGCTCACTGCCGACCGGACGGCGAAGAAACCAACAAGTCCGGAGGTCGCGCTTTGGCTTGTTCCATCACAGGACAGTACGCACGCTGCAGAAAGACCGAGATGTCCTCCATCGGAATCGACCCGTCGGCGGCATGCGCCAACGAAGCCAGACAGATCGGACACATCGTGGTCACCTGCTTCCCGCCGGTCTCTTTGAGTTGCGCGACGCGCTCCGCTCCGATCTCATGCGACTTCTTGGGGAACAAGGCCTCGATAGGCCCGCCACAGCAGTAGGTGAGGTTCCTGCTCTCTCGGGGCTCTCGAAGCGAGTATCCGGCCCTTTCCAACAACCGCCGCGGTTCGTCGATCACTCCTTCGCTGCGGGCGTACACACACGAGTCGTGGATGACGACGTCCTCGGCGATGCATCTCATCGGCGCTGGATCGGCTTCCGAGAGAACTTCGAGGTAACTCTGCACTTCGATGTCGTAGCCATCGAGGATCGCCGGATAGACACTGCGCAGCATGTTGGTCGTGTGAGGATCGAGGGTGATCACCTTCCGGACGCCGTGTTTCCGCAGCGTGGCGTGTACCCGTTCGGCGTGTGCCGCCAGTGTGGCGTCCACCCCCACGTCATAGGCCAGAGCGCCGGCGTAGAGGTCATCTTCGTACAGGTATCCGAACTGGACGCCGGCCTGTTGCAGTAGTCCGGCCACGTTCTGCAGCATCCGGTCGTACTTGTCCACTTCCGCTCGTGAAGGGTGGGCCGCCAAACCCGACAGGTTGACGAACCGGTTGGCAAACCTGCCGAGGAACACATACCGAGCCAGGAACGTGTCCTCGACGCGCTCGAGCAGACGCACCATCGAGATGATGTATGGGAGCAGCTGGTACATCGCGCCCGTGTAGAGCACGGTCTCTCCGCCACGGGGAATGTCCAACCCCTTTGCCCAGCGGGTCGATTTCCGGGCCGACATGGGGAACACCGAGCCTCGCTTGTTGAGGTTGTCGACCATCAAGCCAACGATGTCACCGGTAGGCAACGGCATACTGTTCCTTCCCCTCGGCCGGATCGGCGTCCAACCCGAAGACCTCACGATCGATGTAGCCGCGCAAGAAACGCACATTCTCGGCAATGTGCACGTCGGCCGTACAGTTCTCCTCACACAGCTTGCAGAGCAGACATTGGAAGATGGCGCTTTGCTGGTCGAGCACTTCGTCCTTCAACCCGAGCACTGTGTAGCGGAACAATTTGCGCGGCATCAGGTCGATGCCCAGCGGGCACACGGCAGTACAGATCCCGCAGTTCATGCAGGCCCAGGCGTTGAACTCTTCAGAGGTCGCTACCTCTCTGGCAAACTCGAGATCAACCTTGCTGGTCACGTCTGCTGCTCCTTTTCCGAGAGTGCATAGGCGAAGTAGTCATCCGCGTTGGGTTGGCTGCTCTCCTTGACCAAGCCGTACCGTCGGGCTGCCATCAGCCAATACATGACTTCATGTGACGGCTGTCCCATCACCCGGGCGATCTCCGGGACCGTCTTCGGGCCATCCTCCAGGGCGGCGAGCAAGTGGCGGCGCATGGCCATCTCATCTCGCATGACTTCGCGAGGCTCGCGCAGCAGCTCAGACATGCACAACCTCCATTGCGTCGATCATGGCTTTGATCTGCAGATCGGTTGAGCCGCGCAGATTGATGGCACCAACCGGGCACGCCGGGGCGCAGGCACCGCACCCCTTGCAGATGGCCTCGTTGATGATCGCCACCTCTTTGTCTCCGTACGGTGTCCGCTCGATCACCTCGTACGGACAGGCGGCCGAGCATTCGTCACACCACGTGCACTCGTCGGGGTCGATGGTGGCGATGAGCGGCTCCAACTCAACAAACCCGCGCTTGAGGAGAGCAGCGCTCTTGGCCGCAGCCGCAAGCGCCGACGCAGCGCTCTCCGCAGAATTGCGAGGAGCCTGAGCAGCGCCGGCTATGAATACTCCGTCGATGACCGTCTCCACCGGGCGTAGCTTGGGGTGCACCTCCTTGAAGAATCCGTCGAGACCGACGGGGATCTTGAGCACATTGCTCAACGTCCGATTGGTCCGCGGCTCCATCGCAGTGACGAGCACAACCAGGTCGGCGTCCAATTGGAGTTCCCGGTTCTGCGTCAGGACATCTTTGACCGTCACCCGGCTTCCGCCGTTGTACCGCTCGACCCGGGGTGGGGCGGCATCATTGAACTTGATGAACACCGAGCCCTCTTGACGGGCTTGTTCGAAGAGCTTCTCGAACTTGCCGTACGTCCGAATATCTCGGTACAGGTGATACTGGAGGAGGTCCGGTACTCGCCGACCTGCCACCAACGCGGCATGCATTGCTGCGTTGCAGCAATAGCGGGAACAGTATCCGTGCCCGTTGCTCTCACAGCGAGCACCAACGCAGTAGACGTAAGCGACGCTGCGAACCGGCTTCCCGCGGTATTCGAGGGGCCCTTCTCCTTCGTCGATGAGCTGCTTGAACTCGGGAAGGGTGATGACGTCGGCGGCGCCGTGACCGTACTCCCCCGACTCAGGCTGGTAGACGTCGAATCCGGTCGCCACGATGATGGCCCCCACATTGAGGGTGATGCGTTCACCGGACACATCCAGGGTTGTCGAGAAATCACCGACCTTCCCGGACTTCTCGACGAGCTCCGCCGAGGTGTAAACCGTGATGTTGTCGCGGCGCTCGATTTCTGTCAGAAGATCGGCAATCAGTTCCCGACCCTGCCGGTCATGCGGGTACATCGAACCGAAATCGCCGACCCAACCGCCGACCTGTTCTTGCCGTTCGGCAACGTAGACGGCCAATCCCAGGTCCGAAAGGGCCAGCGCAGCGCGCAATCCGGTGATTCCTGCTCCTACGACCAGCACCCGGGGCACCGTCTCAATCCGGGTCTTGTCAAGAGGTTCCGTGTAGCGTGCCTTGGCGATCCCCGCCCTGACCATCGACACTGCCTTCTCGGTGGCGAGGGCCGGAAGGTCCGTATGTGCCCACGAGCACTGCTCCCGCAGGTTCACTTGGACATACTGGTACGGATTCAGACCGGCCCGTTCGGCGACGCCGCGGAATGTCATGAGGTGCAGCGTCGGCGAACACGAAGCAACCACGATGCCATCCAGATTCAGCCCCGGGATATCGTCGATGATCTCCTGCTGGGTCGCATCAGAGCACGCAAACATGGTGGTCTTGGCGACTTCGACGTTTGGTTCGTTGGCGACGGCTTTCCGAACCTGCTCGCAATCCACGTAGTCGGAGATGTTCCCTCCGCAGTAGCAGATATACACGCCCAATCGTCGATCGTTCATGTCCGCACCCTTTCGACATGAGCTCCGGCGAGAGCCGCCGCCGCAGACGAATGGAGGATGGTGTCGGGGATATCCATCACCGCGGCCGTCGATCCGGCGGCGAAGACCCCGTCGATGCTCGTCCGAGCCGGGCTGAGGTCCTCATCGATCTCGTGTACGTAGTGGTGCGAATCCTGCTTCAGCTGTTCGTGGGTGAACAGGCCTAGCGCGTCCTGGTTGGGCATCATGCCCACCGAAAGGACCACGAGATCGTGCTCGGCTTCGACAACCTCACCGTCGCCGGCGATGTTCTCGTAGCGGACGATCAGATTGCCGTTCGGGCCTTCGTCGACATTGGCGACCTTGCCCTTCACGAAGTAGACGCCCATCGCCGCAGACTGCTGATAGAACTCCTCGAACCCTTTGCCGAAGGCCCGCACATCGATGTAGTAGATCGTGACGTCGGCCAGCGGAAGGGCTCCCATTATCAGCTGAGCCTGCTTGACGGTGTACATACAGCAGACCCGCGAACACAGCTCGTTGCCGACCTGACAGTCGCGCGATCCGGCACACAACACATAGGCGATGTTGTCGGGAATCTTGCCGTCGGAAGGACGAAGCACTGTGTTGTAAGGGCGGGTCGGCGACAGCAATCGGTCCATCTGCATGGCAGTGATGACATCGGGAAAGCGCCCATAGCCGTATTGCGGCTTCCTCAGTGGCTGGAAGAGCTCGAAGCCCGTAGACACCACCACCGAACCGGCGGTCACCGTCAGCTGCTCATCACGCATCGAGAAGTCGATGGCTTGCGCCTGACAGGCGCTCAGGCATTGGTGGCACTCGGAGCAACCCCCACAATCCAGGCAGCGGGCGGCAGAGACTCGTGCCTCTTCCTCAGTGAGGGGCAACTCCACTTCTTCGAAGTCGCCGATACGCTCCTGCGGTGGGCGTTCGGCGGTTCGGTCTCCGTTCAGGTACCGAAATGCCTTCTGGCGGGCCAGTACCTCATCCCTGGCGACCGCCGGCAACTTCCCGTCGAAGCTCTGTGGACTCAGTCCGACACCCCGCAGGTAGCAGTCGATGTAGTGGGCGGCTCTCCGTCCCTGCCCGATGGCATGGGTGATCGAACTGGGCCCGGTCACGACATCGCCTCCCGCAAACACGTGCGGCAAGGCCGTCTGCAATGTGTTTGGGTCCGCGTACATATTCCCGTCACCAAAGACTCCCCCACCGTCTGCCCAGTCGGCCGTGTGTGGCACCAGGCCAATAGCGGTGATCGAAACGTCCATGTCGTACGTCTGCTCCGAGCCCTCGATCGGAATGGGCCGGCGACGTCCGCTCTCGTCCGGTTCGCCGAGTTGCATGTCGATCGATTGGACGCGTGCGAGCCGTCCGTCGCTGCCCTCGAAGCGCACCGGAACTTTGAGGTACTCGAACTCAATGCCTTCGGCCTCCGCCGCTTCGATCTCCCAGTCGAAAGCAGGCATTTCCGCTCGGCTCCGTCGGTACTGGATGGTGACCCGCGTAGCACCCAACCGGCGGGCGACCCGCGCCGAGTCAATCGCCACATTGCCACCGCCCACCACCAGCACGTTTTGGCCGGTCAAGTCCGGAGGATTTCCCCCGTTCACGCGGCGAAGGAAGTCGAGCGAGCTGAAGACGCCTCCGAGATCCTCTCCGTCGACTTCCATCATCCGGTCGCGGGCCGCGCCGCACGCGATGAACACGGCGTCGTACCCCATCGACTCCAGCGTTGCCAGTTCTCGAACACGCTCGCCGGTGCGGATTTCGACCCCCAGGGCCGTCACATTCTCGATGTCTCGATCGACGACCTCGTTGGGCAACCGGTACGAGGGAATGGCGTACCGAAGCATGCCGCCCGGTTCCTCGTCGGCCTCGAAGATGGTCACCCGGTACCCCTGTTTCGCCAGGTCGTAGGCGGCCGAGAGGCCGGCCGGCCCGGAACCAATCACTGCCACCTTCTCGCTGCGAAGCTGGTTCCGCGGGCCTTGCTTCGGATACGGGTGCTTCTCGTAGTAGTAGTCGGCTGCGAACCGCTTGAGCAGTCGTAGGGGTACCGCGCTCTCGAGTTCACATCGCGTGCAGTCGTCCTCGCAGGGGGCGTAGCAGGCGCGTCCCAACGATCCGGGAATTGCAGTGTCCTCCAGGATGAGGTCCATTGCCTCCTCGTAGAGACCGCTGCGGACGAGAGAGACGTAGCCGTGGGCTTTGATCCCGGCCGGGCACGCAAACGTGCACGGCGAGGTACCGGCCCGTTCGATGACCGCCTTCTTGGGGACGGCCTGGGAGTACGGGATGTAAGCGGCGCGCCGGGCCACCAGGTCGAAATTGAATTGGTCGGGTATGGCTACTGTGCACGCTTCCTCACAGGAGGAACACCCGGTGCAACGATCCGGGTCAACGAAGGTTGCCTTCTTGTTGATGTGCACGTCGAAGGTGCCGTTCGGTTTCTTCTCGATCCCGGTCACCTCAGCCGAGGTGAGTGTCTTCACCTGGGGATGATGGAAGGTAGCGGCCATCTTGGGAGTAGCGATGCAGCTGGCACAGTCGAGCGTCGGGAACACCTTGCTCAACAGGATCATCGTGCCCCCGATGGATGCTTCCTTCTCGACCAGCAGTACCGAGTAACCCATGTCGCCGAGGCTCAGGGCCGACTCCATTCCCGCCGTGCCGCCTCCTACTACCAAGGCGTCGTAGTCCATTTTCAACCAGCCCTACTCTCGGATCCGAGCGCGATGATCGACTCTGCAAACTGGTGCATGTGACGGGCGAAAGGCTCTGCACAGACCGAGCAGATCGCGGCCATCTTCAACCGCTCGGGAGCGATCCCTTGTTCGCGCATCAGCTCTTGCGCTCGCCCGACGATCCGCGCCGTGCGGTCCGTACAGTCCGTCAGGTAGGGACAATCGGTGCCGTCGGCGGCGACAAACACCCCCTCGAACCCCCGGTGGAGCGCATACACAATCCACTCCGGTCGTATCCCACTCGAACACGAAACCGGGATGGACACCACGGTGGGCGAATAGTGCAGATGGATACTGCCTGCAAGGTCGATGCCGATGTCGGAGATAGTGGAGGTCGAGAACACCAGGATGTGTGGGCGAATTCCGACCTCCTCCGCACTTCCTTTCGTCTGGGTGATCATTTAGCTCGTTTGATGAAGATCCGCCAGTAGCCCGGTTCCTCGAGTGTCCCGAGGTGCTCGTGGCCGATCTTGGCCGCCCAGCGCGGAAGATCGTTGTTGGTGCTCGCATCAGATGAAAGCACCTCCATCACGCCTCCTACTGGGACTGATGTCATGCCTCGTTTGGCTTCGAGAAGTGGACCCGGGCACGCCACCCCCCGGGCGTCGATCTGCTTGTCGGCAGCAAGTCGAGTGAGTTCTTCGGTCGTAATCATTTCGTTGGTCTCCTCATCGGTTCGCAATGGACAGCTCTCAGAACGTGAGCACCACGTCGGCCTCTTCGGCCTCTGCGACAAAGGTGGCAACGCCGCTGCATTCGACGCCGTCGATCAGGTCCTCTTCGCTGCACTCGACGATCGGGAAAGCGGCCGAGCAAGCGAGGAGCGTGGCCCCGCCCTCTTTGACGGTCTCGATGAACTCGGGCAGCGTCTTGGGGGCGCCGTCGAGTTTGATGACGTCGGCGCCGTCCTTGCGCACGATGTTCAGTCCATTCATGGTGAAGAACAGGACGAGTTCCATGTCCAAAGCGAGCGCTCCCGACCCCAACATGAACGGCGGAAATGCCTTTTGGGGCTCATCCGATCCGCAGAACACGACCATCTTCGACATACCGACTCCTTTCCGGCGATCTACATCTTTCGTTTGGTGTCGCTCTTGGTCAAAGCCTCTTGTTACTGACTTTGAGACTGCTACATCGATGTCACACGCCGCTCGACCTATCATCAATTGACTCTCAACAATCAGCGGACAAGATGACCACCGGAACATCGATGAGAACCCGGCACGTGGTGGTGCTGGATGACGATCCCGAGATGCGGCGCAACCTCCGCACCCTGCTAGAGGAGGATGGATTCAGGGTGACCCTGGCCGGCGAGGGCGAAGCACTTTTAGCGATGGTTCCTAAGCATCACCCTGATCTGGTCATCCTCGAACTCGTGCTTCCGGGTATGCCGGGCCTCGAAGTACTGCGCCGCCTCCAGGAGCAGGGGCGCATCCCGGCCATCGTGGTCAGCAGCAAGGGCTCGGAAATCGACCGAATCGTCGGTCTGGAAATGGGTGCCGATGACTACCTGGCCAAACCTTTCTCTCATCGCGAGTTGCTGGCACGCGCCCACGCGGTGCTCCGCCGCTCGGAACACGAGTGCCCGTGTGACGTCTTTGAATTCGATGGTTTTCGTCTCGATATGACCTGCCGGGACGTCGCCATCGACGACGAGCTGATTGAATTGACCTCATTGGAGTTCGACCTGCTGGCCTGCCTCGCGTCATCCCCTCGCCAGGTCTTCTCCCGGGAGATGCTCCTGGACCGTGTCTGGGGGTCTTCCAGCGAGTGGCAAACGGCCGCCACCGTTAGTGAACACGTCCACCGATTGCGGCGGAAGATCGAACGCGATCCACGCAACCCCCGCTGGATTCAGACGATGCGCGGCGCCGGGTATCGGTTCGTTCCCTGAGGGTATCGACGCCTTCCATCGTTGAAACTCTGTTGAGACGCCTCGAATCGCCGCGTGATTCTCCCGTGATACACCTAGAGGGGCTCGAGAGAGGAGGCGACGGCCGCGATGATGACGAAATGGGCGCCATTCAGCGCTTTCACGGAGCTCGAGCAAGAGATGCACACGCTGCTCGACCACTTCGGTGGTCGACCCTGGCTCGAAGGATTCGGCTGGCGGCCCGATACCGACATCTCGAGGGAAGGCTCAACTCTGGTTGTCGAAATGGATCTGCCCGGCATGGATCCATATCGGGACCTCCACATCGATCTGGTCGACAACGTCCTTCGGATCGAAGGGGAGCGCTGTGAGGCGCGACCCATCAAAGAGGCCGACCGTTACATCCACGAACGCCGCTGCGGGCGCTTTCACCGCAGCGTCATGCTGCCGGACGGGGTGAGGTCGGAGGCGATCAGCGCCCACTACGAGAACGGCACCCTGACGATTCGGATACCCGTACCCGAGGTTTCAGTGGCAGGACACGAACGCCACCAGATTCCGATACGAGTTACGGAACGGACTGGGATTTGAAACGAGAAGAGGAGATGCTGATGACAAAGGACCACGATTGGTTGTGGAAAAGGATCGTTCTCATCCCACTGATCATCGGCCTGTTCTTCCTCTCGCTGTTGGGGATAGTCGAGACACTCGACATATGCGAAGCCAAAACGGCATGCAAAGTGGTGGGCACCATTGCTCTGTCGGGAGTGGTCGCGATGCTGAGCTTCGTCGTCGTGTCCCTCATGGGGATTCTCGTGTACGGCATTGGGAAAGCTCTCGCTTCGTCTACCCACGGCTCGGGACCGACCAATGCGCCGACCGCGTGATCTCACGCTAAACGTCGAGGGTCTTCTGGGGTGATTTCGGTGCGCCCCGCTCGGCAGCCGCTTCCGCCAGAATGTCCCCGCCCAGACGCCAGCTGTGATAACTGGCGAGTTTCCTGTTTGTCGATCTCTCGGTTCCTGGGCGAGGGCTCGGGAAGGCGCAAGGGACGGGAATTTGCAGGAAACGATGGGAGCTCCATCCAGACACTGGGGAATCCCCCATCTCTAGGGGGATTCTCTTCGGCAGGCGCTACTGGGAACGAACCCTCCCCCGGCGAGGCGAGAGCACAGCAGATCGGCCCGAGGGCCGCTGGCTCGAGTTTCCGGATTCGTGGTCTTGATCGACCACCGGCGTTCCAAAGTCGCGCCGCGGGCCATGGCGTGGGAGTGATGGTGGGAGGATTGAGGCCGATGGCGAAACCCTGCGGGTTCGGTCGATGATGACCAAAGCCACAATGGTCCACAGCAGTGAAGGAGGCCTCGAATGACGCATCCCGGGGGCATACGTGCAAGACGAAGAAGATCCATGTTGACTCAAAGCGGTTGGTTTGAAGGAGCCGAAGGGAAGATTCACTACCGGTGGTGGGAGCCGCTTGGTCGGCCACAGCGTATCGTCCAGATCGTTCATGGCTATGCCGAGCACGGCGGCCGCTATGGGCACGTTGCCGCAGCGCTTGCCGCCAAGGGGGCAGCCGTATATGCCGACGACCACATCGGCCATGGTCGCTCCGACGGCGAGCGCGCGCTCATCACCAACTTCGATCATGTGGTCGACGACCTGCACTACCTCTCCGTAATTGCCAGAGGCGAGTATCCGGGTATTCCGCTCGTTCTGGTCGGCCACTCCATGGGCGGCCTGCTAGCCGGCTTGACTGCAGAGCGGTGGCCGGATGAGATATCGGGGATAGCGTTCTGCGGATCAGTGCTCGGCGATTGGGAATGGCTCCGCGACGTTCTCCAGCAACCCCAACTCCCTGAGGTTCCGTTTGATCCGATGAGCCTCTCCCGAGACCCTGCCGTGGGCGCCGCCTACGCGGCCGACCCCCTGGTCTACCACGGCCAGTACAAGCGAGGCCTGCTCGCTGCAGAAGCGGAGGCCCTGAACAACTTCCAGGACAACATCGCCAAACTGGTAATGCCCGTCCTCTTCCTTCACGGCACCGAAGATCCGTTCGTCCCGTTTCAACGATCACTCGAGGCAGTTGAAGAAATGCCGGCGGCCGACAAGACCATCCACACCCTCGAAGGTGCCCGCCACGAAGTGCTCAATGAGATCAATCGGGATCAAGTCATCCGATACCTCACCGATTGGGTCGACAGGGTCACTGCTTCTGGATAGTGGTACCGGTAAATCGGTATCCGGCGCCGCGCAGTGTTTCGATTCGGGTGGGACGCGCCGGGTCTGGTTCGATCTTGCGGCGGAGCCGGTGGATGTGCTCGCTGACCGTCGCCGTAGTTTGCCACTCGGCAGATGAGCCCCACACGCGATCCAGCAATGTTTCGCGAGAAAAGACCTGTCGAGGCGAAGACGCCAGAAACGCCAACAGATCGAACTCGAGCGCGGTCAGATCCACAGACTCACCCTCAATCATTACATCGCGCGTCCGCAGGTCGATGGTGAGGTCACCGAAGTCGAGCACTTCAGCCGCCTGAGGGACCTGAGCCCGCCGCAGCACTGCGTGGACTCGGGCTAGCAGCTCCGGGTGCGAGAACGGCTTGACCATGTAATCGTCGGCTCCGAGTTCCAATCCGACGACGCGGTCGGACTCACCGGTCTTGCCCGTCACAACGATGGTCGGGATTCGGTCATGATCCTGGAGGTGGCGCAGCACCTCGAGTCCCTGCATGCCGGGCAGCATCATGTCCAGGATCACCAGATCGGGGTGATGGCGGTGAACCATCGCCAGCAGCGCCTCACCGTCACCGACCGCGGTGACTTGGTAGCCGTCCTGCTCGAGGATGTCGCGCAGAATCCCCCGCACCTCGTGGTCGTCGTCGACCACTATGACATGCTGGGTCCTGCCGGCCGTTGTCGCCATACGTAGCTCCCAGTCCCTCCCACGATGATACAGACCGTCACTGTGGGCACTGACTGTTGATCCTGCATTGACGACACGTCGATGTAGAGGGAAACGGGCTGTTCGATGATGGAGGTCGGCAGACCAAGGAGATGACATGGCACTCGACGATTCATCTGCTGAGATCGTCTTTGGACCGGTTCCTTCGCGTCGTCTTGGCCGCAGTGTGGGTATCAACAACGTGCCGCCCAAGACATGTTCATACGCATGCATCTACTGCCAGGTAGGTCCCGCGCCTCCGAAAGATGTGCTGCCCCGCTCTTTCTATTCTCCTGCCGAAGTCGCTGCGGTCGTTTCGGAACGGGTTCGATCGGTGACCGCTGCCGGCGATACCATCGATTACCTAACGTTCGTCCCGGACGGAGAACCAACGCTTGATGTCGGTCTCGCCGAGGAGATCACGCTCCTCAGGCCTCTCGGCATAGATGTAGCCGTGATTACCAATGCGTCCTTGATCAGCAGACCCGACGTTCGGGCCACCCTGGCGCTAGCGGATTGGGTCTCGGTCAAGGTCGACAGCGTCGATGAAGGCATCTGGCGTCGGGTGAACCACCCCCATCAAGCGCTACAGCTCGAGGACATCCTTCACGGCATCACAGCCTTCTCCCGCGACTTTGACGGTGTATTGACCACGGAAACCATGCTCGTCGCAGGTGTCAACAATGGAGACGAGCCGATCAGGCAGGTCGCCGATTTCTTAGCCGGCTTGGACGTGGCGGTCAGCTACATATCGGTACCAACTCGGCCGCCGGCCGTACGCGGTGTCCGTCCACCGTCCGCGGAGGCCATCAATGCAGCCTTCCAGCTGATGCAGCAGCGGCTCCTCCAAGTCGAGATGTTGATCGGCTACGAGGGAGACAATTTCGCCTCAACCGGCGATCCGGTTGCCGACCTGCTGAGCATCTGCGCGGTGCATCCAATGCGACGTTCGGCAGTCGAATCGCTGCTGGCACAGACCGGGGCCAACTGGGACACGGTGGGAGCCCTCGTCGCTGGTGGTCGCCTTGTCGAAACGGATTTCGAAGGGCACCGGTACTACCTCAGGCCAATTGCGGCATTGCGCCCGCCGACGAGTTGAGGGACGTCTGCCGCAGAATCAAGGCTCGAGCGGTAACTCGAACCGGTACATCCCTCCGCCTGACCCACTTGTGAGCGTGTATCCAGACTTGCGCAGCAACCGGAGCATATGACTGTTCCCGGCAAGCACAAACGCGGCGAGCCTCGTGATGCCCTTGAACCTGGCGTACTCGGTCAGATGCTGCAGAAGAAGCGATCCGATCCCCACACCCTGGAAGTCGTCCTCAACAAGCAGAGCGATTTCGGCAACCTTGTGCTCTTCGTCGCTCTCGTCGGGAAGTACGTCGTAGCGGCCCACGGCGATCATGTCGTCCCCGTGCAGTGCAATGAAGGCCATCCGGGCGTCGTAGTCGACAGTGGTGAAGTACCGGAGTTCCTTGGGGCTGAGATCTGGCTTCGGTGAAAAGAAGCGGAAGTAGGCGCTCTCTGGGCCTACTCGCTGGAAGAAGGCGTGTTCACGATCGGCGTCGTCGCGCCGAATGGGTCGAAGATGGATCGCCCGTCCGTCTTCGAGTAGGACATCAAACTCGAACAGGCGCGGACATTCCGACGCCCGCTTGCCTGGCTCGCCACTTGGTCGTTGAGCATTCATGGTCTGATCCGATGCCGATGCGGCGCCAGGTCTGGTGTCTTGACTGATTCCAAGGTGACAAAGGTATGGGGATCGATACGGCGCATCCGCTCGAGCACACGAGCAGTGGGAGACCCATATGCAACGATGCACGATGCGGTCCTGCGCTGACCGGTCGTTCTCGTCCTTGGTTTCGTCTGGTTGCCATAACCCCAGCTGTATCTCTCCGGATTCACCGGCACCTCCGGCCCGAATCAACGCCGCATCAACCGTGAACGAGATCCGGACGTCATCACCCACCTGTGAGGCGGCACACGCAGGTCGCGAAGTGTTTACTGCTCGCTTCGAGACAGGCGTTGCTCGACCCGGTTGATCAGATGTCGGTGACTGAACGGCTTTCGAATCAGGTCGTCCTCGTCCACCGCAACGCCGGCGCTGTCTTCGGACGCATAACCCGACATGTAGATGATCGGGAGGTAGGGACGCTGGCCGAGAAGTTGCGCAGCGAGCTGGGGACCAGAGAGCTCAGGCATGACGACATCGGTGAGCAGCAGATCTGGGTGCTCGCCGGCTCCGATGTACTCCAGGGCTTCGTGTGCTCCGAGTGCCTCGAGTACCCGGTAACCGGCGCTGCGGAGTATGTCGGCAGCTAGCTCGAGAACTTCTGCATCGTCCTCTACGACCATGATCAGCTCGTCCGAGACAGACCGTTCTTCGATTGGCTTGGGTTCAATCTCGGTGGCTTCATTGGCCGGTTCCGCTGCCGGGAGGCGGATTGTGAAGACGGATCCGCGGCCGGGGGTTGAGTCGACGGCTATCTCGCCCCCGGCATCGACGACCGCTTCATATACCGAGGCCAATCCGAGGCCGGTTCCAACTCCTGGTGCTTTGGCTGTCTCTTATACACATCT
>JARFRN010000259.1 GCA_029287195.1 Acidimicrobiia bacterium
GACCGTTCATACTCCAGAGATCCCTCCGACGGTCGAAGTCTGCTTGCTGGAGGATGAGACCGGTTCCTTCGGCGACGACATCGGCAACCTGCAGACGCCGCCTACTGCATCGGACATCTACGACAACGTGGTGGCGGCGTCTCCCAATGCACGCTTCGCCGTCGCCGGCTTCCGCGACTACGACGTGGGCAGCTACGGCGACACGGGAGACTGGGTCTACCGGCTCCTGAGTTCGATGAGTTCGGCCGAAGCCGACTGGCTGACCGGCATCGCCGCGCTGACGGCGGGCGGCGGGGGAGACACGCCCGAAGCCCAATACGACGCCATCGTGGCTGCGCTCCAGGGCGGATTCGGGTATGACCCATGCGGCTTCAACCCCGATCCCCTGGTCACGAAGGTATTGCTCGTCGCAACAGATGCCACGTTCCATACGCCCGATGGCACCCACATCAACGACGAGGCGTCGACCATCGCTGCCCTCGACGCCGCAGGCGTGACACTGGTCGGTTTGAAGGCCTCCGGGGCCGGCACGGAATTGGACAATCTGGCGGCGGCAACCGGCGGTAGCGTCCAGCCGCTGAGTTCCGACGGCGCCAACATCGCCGCGGCGATCCTGGCCGGCCTGGGCAATCTGCCGGTGGACGTCGAGATGGCCACCAATTGCACCGCTCCGATCAGCGCCACGTTCGACCCCTTGGTCCAAACGGTCACCAGCGGCGACGATGCGGTCTTCACCGAGACCATCTCGGTCGCCTCCGGCGCCGCTCCCGGCATGTACTACTGCCAGGATTGGGCACTCCTCAACGGCGAGCCGATGATCGATCCGTTCACCGGCGGAATCATCTACGAGGAGAAGGCGATCTCGGTACTGGTCCCGGTACTAGAGCCGCCCTTCGAGTCCAATGAATTGGGTGCGGACAACAGCCACACCGTGATCGCCACACTGCTCGGCAATCCAGCCGACGTCGCAGGACACCTGTTCGACTTCACCGTCGGCGGACAGAACGCCGGCGAAGCCGGAGTGTGCAACCCGATCGATTGCCGCACCGACGCCGGTGGCCATGTCACCTTCACCTATACGGTGCCGGTCGAACCCGACAGCCTGGGACTCGACACCATCTCCGCCACGGTGACCATCGGCGGCGTCACCATGACCGCGCTCGTCGGAGGGTTCGAGACCGGAGACCTTTGGAACTGGGATGTCCAAATCCCCATCGGAGCCGCGGCATACGCCACCGGCAGCCTCGGCTCATACGGACCCCAGGACGGCAACTACTTCGCGGTGCTGAAGACCGATGGCGCCGGATCCGAGACGACGATCTCCCGGCCGTTCTACGCGGCAGCGGGAGAGACGATTTCGGGCTGGGCATTCTTCGATACCGGGGACTACCTCCCCTTCAACGACTACGCCGAGGTGCGCATCCTGTCGGATGGCGCTCTCCTCGACACGGTGTTCTTCGCCGATGTCGCCATGGTCGGCGACTTCGGTCAGACGCCGTGGACGTACTGGCAGTACGTGGCTCCAAGTGACGGGGTCTACACCGTCGAAGCCAGTATCGCCAACGCCCTCGATTCGATATATGACAGCTATATGGGCCTGGACATGGCCGCCACCCTCGAAGCGGAGAAACTGTGGGAGGACACGACGCCGCCCGAGTGCGTGGCCGAACTCATCCCGGTCCAGGTGACGACGACACAGGGCGAATTCTTCGTCTCGTACGAGTGCACCGACGACGTCTGGCCCGAAGTCGCCATCGAAGCCGATATCAACGGCGTCCCCGTCTTCGACGGCCAAAACGTCGACCTGATCAAGTACTACGACGGCCAAGTCGTCTACGAAATGCTCGGCGGCTGGATCATCTGGGCTCACGACTTCCTGTTGACGGTGCGCGGCGAAGACGGCTCCGGCAACGTCGGTTGGGCCTACGCCGAACCGCTGTTCGAGAACACCTACCCGTCGATCGGACCGCCCGACGCCGACACCATGCCCCCCAACACTCCGCCGCCGTCTCCGCCGCCCCCGGACTGGCCGCCGCCGCCCCCGCCGGTGACGTTCGCGCCGTTCCTGGCAGCACCCGAGGACTGCACGGTCGAGTTGACCAAGCTCTACGGCTACTGGAACCAGGGCACCTTCCGCGTCGATGCTTCGTGCGTCGTTCCGGTCGAGACCATGACCCTCGACATCAACGGCTACGAGGTAGAAGACGGCGAAATGGTCGAACTGGTCAAGACCTGGGGCACCGAACGCGCCCGCGACATGTTCGGCATGTGGCGCATCGAAGCCCCCGACTTCCTGTTGACCCTCACCACCACCAACCCCAACGGGACCTGGACCGCCGAACCCGACTTCTAGACCACGACCAGCAACCCAACCACAAACGCCCCCGCCATGCGGCGGGGGCGTTTTGTCAGTGCGAAGCCACCCGGATCGGGTCCGACGGGGCGCTCTCCCGCCGCGCCAACCAGAAGAACGGCACGGCCAGAGCTTGAACGGCGCCGCCCACGAAGTACGACGCCGAGTAACCCCACACGTCGGCGACCCGGCCCAGAGCCGGCTGGGCGGCCACACCGCCGGCCGAACCCATCAAGGCGTCGAACGAAAGCACCGTGGCCCGCTGCTGCGAAGGGATCAAGCCGTTGATGTATGCCTGACGCATCGGCATCGCAGCGCTGAAAGCCATCGCCCACACCACCAGCAGCACGATCGCGACCCAGAAACTCGACGTCCAGCCGATCAGTACGAGAACGATCGCTCCGAGCGGCCCGGCTACCAGTAATGCGTGCGTCCGGCGCGAGAACACGCGCCGCACATAGGGGACCAACAGGCCGCCCGCGATCTGGGCCCCGGCGACGATGGCCGCCGCCAATCCGGCGATGCCATAGGCCCCTTCATCGCCGTACAACTCGAGCAGGTAAGGCTGCATGGCGTAGAAGG
>JARFRN010000066.1 GCA_029287195.1 Acidimicrobiia bacterium
GGCTCATGCCGCCGTTGCTGATCGCGTAATGCACGGTTCCGCGTTCATCACGCAGCTTGGTGGCACCCAGAGCATCAAGGTCGCGGGACACGGTCGCCTGAGTGACCGGATAGCCTTCGGCTTCCAGCAACTCCACCAAACGAGCCTGGCTGGTGATGGTGCCCTCACCGAGCAGCCTGCGGATGACTCGCCTCCGGCCGGCGGTGGCCGGGCTCACGGAACCGGCTCCATCGTGATCATCGTGCCTATCCCCTCAGGGGTGAAGATCTCGAGCAGCAGCGCGTGCTGCATGCGGCCGTCCAGGATGTGCGCCCGTTCCACGCCGCCTCGCACCGCAGAGATACACGACCGCAGCTTGGGCACCATTCCCGATGATGCCGATCCCGATGCGATGAGCGCTTCGAGCTCGGGAACAACGATGCGCGCGATCAGCGAATCCTTGTCCCCAAGGTCACGGTAGAGGCCCTCAACGTCTGTGAGGTACATGACCTTCAAGGCACCGAGCGCCTCAGCAAGAGCTCCGGCTGCTGTGTCTGCGTTCAGGTTGTATGTCTTGCCGTCTTCGCCGCGAGCCAGCGGGGCGACGACGGGCACGTAACCCTGGTGCTGCAGACTCTGCACCAAACCTGGGTTGACTTCTGTGATCTCGCCAACAAACCCCAGCCTCTCGTCTTTCGGCTTGGCGACAAACAGGTTTGCGTCGAGACCGTTGACGCCCGCAGCTACAGAGCCGTGGGCATTGATGAGACGCACAATGTCAGGATTGATTTCACCGGCAAGCGTGGACTGGACCACGCGGATCGTCTCATCGTCGGTTACCCGCAGCCCCTCGACCCACTGCGGTTCGATGCCGCGCTGTCCCATCGCATGCGAGATGTGGGGACCGCCGCCATGGACGATCACGGGATGGATGCCGACATAATGCAGCATGGCAACGTCATCTGCGAAGGTGTTCCTCAGGTCTTCTTCGACCATGGCCGAGCCGCCGTATTTGATGACGACGGTGCGACCGCGGAAGTCCTTGATGAAGGGCAGCGCCTCGGAGAAGATGCGCGCCTTTCCCATGGTCTTTGCGATGCGGGGTTTTGCAGGATGCGGAGTGGAGTGTCCCGATGTCATTGGCTCTCCGTTGTTTTGGTCGTCGCAGCCATTACGAGTACTCGGCGTTGAAGTTGACGTACTCGGGGGTGAGGTCGGTTGTCAGCACGCGAGCCGAACCCGGACCGCGACCGATGGTCATGGTCACCGTGAAGTCACCCTCGGCTATTCCCGCATGGAGCGCAGCCGGATCGTGTGACACCTCCCGTCCGTCCTCGGCGACTGCCACACCTTCGTAGGCGATGCCGAATTCATCCGGGTCGAATTCGATATCGCCCGCACCCAGTGCGCCGAGGAGACGACCCCAGTTGGGATCGCCGCCGTAGAAGGCGGACCTGACCAGGGCCGAGTCGCAAACGAGGCGACCGGCCCGACGAGCCGTTGCACTGTCGGGCGCACCAACAACGTCTATGGTCACCACCCGGCTGGCTCCCTCGGCATCGGCCGCCAACTGGTTTGCCAGGTCCCAGCACACGCGGCCGACGGCTGTCGTTAGCTCCGCAGGGCTGGGGACAACCCCGCTGGAACCCGAGGCAAGCAGGATCACTGTGTCGTTGGTCGATGGGCAGCCATCGATGTTCAGGGCGTGGAACGACTCGTCAACGGCGGCCTGCAAGGCCTCTTTCAACTGAGCAGGCCGGACCACAGCGTCGGTTGTCACCACAACGAGCATGGTCGCCATGTCGGGACGCACCATGCCGGCCCCCTTGGCCATGCCGCCCACAGTGAAGCTCCCTCCCCGGTACAAGGTCTCCTTGGGCACGGTGTCGGTCGTCATGATGGCTTCGGCAGCCGACGTACCGGATCCGGGAGATGAAGCTACATGCGGAATCAGCGAAGCCAGTCCGGCGACGACCTTGTCGACTTCGAGAGGCTTTCCGATGCCGCCGGTGGAGCACACCAGGACCTCGTCGGGATCACATCCAACATCTGCAGCCACGGCTGCGACTGTGGTGAGGGCGGCCGCAATCCCTTCGTCGCCGGTGCCGGCGTTGGCACAGCCGGAGTTGACGACCACAGCGCGCACGCTTGGTCCGTCAGCCAGATTGCTGCGACTCACCACAACCGGCGCAGCAGCGGCCCGGTTGGTGGTGAAGACGGCCGCTCCAATTGTTCCCGCAACTGCAGTCACAACTGCCAGGTCTAGTTGACCATCGGGCTTGATTCCGCAGGCGAACCCGCCGGCTGCAAAGCCGGCAGCGGCGGTCACACTCATGGCATCCACCCCGCCATCGGCAGCCCCGCAGTCTCCTCGAGGCCCAACATGAGATTGGCGCACTGCACGGCTTGGCCGGCAGCACCCTTGAGAAGGTTGTCTATGGCCACGACAACGATGACGGACCGCGTTCGCTCATCGAGGTAGGCGTTGACCAGGGCTCGGTTGGTACCGACTATCCACCGCGTATTCGGTGGCTCGGCAATGACGTCGACGAAGGGGCCGTCGCCGTAGGCCGCGCGCAGCGCAGCTGCGATGTCGTCGGCATGCACGCCGGAAGCAGCCGGGGCGTAACAAGTGGAGAGAATGCCGCGCTGCATCGGCACCAGATGGGGAGTGAACATGACCTTCGGTTCGATCCGGCCCACTGCACCCAGACCCTGCTCCATCTCCGGCCGGTGGCGGTGGGTGAGTACACCGTAGGCAGCAACACCTTCGTCGACTGCGCCGAACATCAGATTCGCCTTAGCACCTCGCCCCGCACCGGAAACACCTGAAACCGAATCGACCACATACGGACCGCCTTCGATCAGTCCGGCACCATGCAGTGGAGCCAGGCCGAGCAACGCAGAAGTCGGGTAGCACCCGGGCACGGCCACCCGGTCGGCGCCAACGACTTCATCCCGGAACAACTCGGGAAGCCCGTACGGCCACCTGCCCAGTTCCTCCGGGAATGGATGTGGCGACCCGTACGCGGCTGCGTAGCGATCAATCGAGTCGAGTCGGAAGTCGCTGCCCAGATCCGCCACCCGAACCCCCCGTTCCAGGAGCAACATGGCCGGCTCCGCCGAGGCCCCGTGAGGTAGGGCAAGGAAGGCCAGATCAACATCGCCGACCGCATGCGGGTCGTTGGGGCCAAGTGCCCGATCGCCCCCCGGCAGGTGGGGATGGACCGATTCCAGCATCGACCCCGCCTTGGTGTGAGCACCGAGGTAGGCGACCTGCATATCCGGGTGCTGGTCAACGAGCCGGATCAGCTCACCCCCTGCATACCCAGAGGAGCCGAGGATGGCTACTTTCTGCGTCATTCTCTTCCCTGGTCAGAAGCGAAGCAGCGACTATACGCATATGTGTATAGAAGTCAAGGGCTGCCCAAACAAGGTTTCGACCCGCTGGTTTCGATACTCAGCACCCACCAACGAGGGAGCCCAGTCTGCGCAAGCTACTCGTACTTGTCTTTGCCTTGTTACTGGTCGAGCCGGCGGCAGCGTCACCGTCGACGACTCTGTGTTCGAGGCCGACATCGAGTGGCCGGCGGGCGCCGGCGTTACGCTCGGATGCAACCCGCCGACCAACGACAACTTCTGCCCTGACGACAACGTGAAGCGCGGTCAGATGGCGGCCTTCATGCGCCGCTTCGCCGCATTCCTGGGGGCTGAGGACGGCGTCGTCAGCAACGCAGACGACGCGGCGACGGCCGCAGACTCGGCTCTACTCAACGGCTTGAGTGCGGCCGATATCGTGGATTCATCACCTGCCGTAATCAACGCTGCCGAGTTCACTCCAGACGGCTTTGGTGCCTTTGGGGACTTCTCCTTCGGATGGTTCAGCACAAGCTGGACCGCAGGGACGGTGGGCGCGGGCTGCATGCAGGCACCGGTTTCAGTACCACACGGGGCGAGCCTCTTGAGCGCTGAGCTCTATGTTCTCGACACGGCAGGCACCGGTTCCTACAGGTACCACAGCGCCAATCTCGGCGATGCGTCGACGTTTGCCCAGGTAACGGGGAGCGCGGTAGCAGATCCCGCGGTGCAGACGGTCACAATCGACCTAACCGGGACGACAGCGACGAGCATGTCGCAGCATTGGATCGGATGGTGTCCGAGCACCGTTGGTGATTCCATGTTCGGCGCTCGGGTGTTCTACACGATCACAGACGCTTCGCTGGCGGCCGAACCCGCCCCAGTGAAGACTGGACAAGCGCCTCAGGCAACCACGAGTAACAACCGCTAACCGTACGGAAGTAGATATCAACACCAATTGGGAGGGGATGTGATCCCCTCCCAATTCTGCTGGCAGCGCCGGTAACCTCACCTCATGACCTGGCTATTGGCACACCAAGGGGGTTGGGACGAATTCCTACTATTTGCCGGCCCGATTGCGCTCGCCGTAATCATCATGGTGATCCTGGAGCGTCGCCGCCCCAGACGGACGGAGGAGCCTCAGGAGGAATCGGAGTCGCAGAACACCACTCCATAGATGTTGTCTGCCGCCGAATCGAGATAGGTCGCAATCAGGTTCATCTTGCGTAGCTCGGAGTCGTTGGGGGCAGAGGCCCGCAGATCATCGAGCACGCCACATCGTTGCGCGTGCCCTTCTGGCGTGTCGTCGAAGTTGACCAGCAGCAGTCCTGTTTCGTTGAGGAGCCGGGTATCGAGCCGAGCGTTGACACTGGCCATGTCTGCCTGATTCACGATCGCCGTCATGAACGCCAGTACCGCAATGATCGCTGAGAGGGCGACCACGACTCCGGGGTCATCGCGCAGCCAGTCGAAGAATGCGGTGAGCGCCACGGCGATGATGACGGCCCAGCCTATCCAGGTGAAGCCCGTCTCCCGCCACGGGGAGATGTCCCATCCCTTGTCCTGAACGGCGCCGCTGATCGCCGCCAGCCAGGCGGCAAAGAACACGACCGCTGCGAAGTAGACGCCCATGAGAAGCATCGGCAATCGCGGGGCCCGTCCCCGTTCGTCTTTCTCCCGCTCGAAGGCCGCCCGGCTCAGCACGGAGTAGGCAAACCCACCGGCGGCGAATCCCAGCAGCAGGAACTCCGGTGCAGAGCGGAGCCGCTTCAGCAGATGCACCTGCGTCCATTGCGGGATGGGAAAGAAGGACGCCCCGATGCGAAGAGGGAACGTCTCGAGGGCGGCACCCCCCAGTGAAGCCTCCACCCCGCGGTAGCACGACACCTCGGCACAGTATTGGCTGATCGCCGTCCTTGCCGGAATGAAGACAACCAGGAACCCGGTAACCACCATCGCCCACATCAGAAAAGCCTCCGAGTGGAACAGGTCGAGCCAGGCAGCGCTCCACGAGTCGCCGGAGGCAAACGAAAGCAGTAACAGGTGAAGCAAGCCCAAAGGCAGCGCCAGGTAGGCGAGTTCGATCATCGACGCCAGCAACGCCCCAACGATCACCGCAGATCCCACCCTGACCCACATGCGCCGGAGAGGTAATCCGGCCCGGTAGCGCAGCCAGCTCCTCCCGAACCAGAGGGGTATCCCCAGCGTGAGCGCCGCGGTCCCGAGATAGAGACCAGGGAACAACGTCAACGGGTGTGTGGCCGGGTTGTAGAGCACCAGCGACACCCCCAGGAGCACAGCAACCAGGCCGTAGAGTCGGCGCCAATGCAAGTCCGTTGCCTTGCCGCCCGAAGCCCGGCGGTACTGATCTACTGTCAGCATTGCCATGGTCACCAGCAGGAAGACCACTGCAATCTTGACGAAGATCATGGCGACACTCGGCGAGATGCCGGTGGTCGTGCCGAAACGGACGATCGCCCAATGCTCCAGGTAGAAGAGCAACCGGCTGACCGGACGGAACACACCCCTTTCGAGATAGAGAGGAATCTCCTCGATGACTTGTCCGACCAGTTGCCAAGGCCGCGAGCCAACCAGGTGCTCGGGCATGTACATGACGAAACGCTCGTCCGCCCATTGTCTCGCCACCAGCGCGGGCAGCGTCACGATCGCCGAGAGAACCACCGAAACCTGGATCGACCAACGCATGACGGGGTTGCTGGGGAGTAGCCACCGCCTCCCGGGTGACTGATCCGCAACTCGAGGCGCTTCGCTCATGGCACGTCAGGTTACCGAGCACGTATCGATCTCCAGTGGACCACTGGACAAAACCGTCGCGCTCGCCCACAATCGGACCTGGAGGAAACAGCACGATGAGCATGGAAGAGTTCCGAGCCAGGGCTCGGGAGATAGTAAACGACGCCACACTGACGTTTCATCAACGCAGGCACTACCTCGCCTGGCTGGCAGAGAACGCCCTCGAATACCCGGAATTGAGCAAGGAGGCGGCCGAGGCCCTCAACAAGCAGATCATCTGCGACCTGTTCGAGGGTTCGGCCCCGTATCGCGCCCGCTACATCCTTCCCGACTATGCCAGGGCCCTGCACAACGGCTCGACGCATCTCGAACTCGACCCGCCGACCGATCTGGATGAAGCGCTCAGTTTCCTCCTCATCATGTACACCCAGGTTCCCTCGATCACCGGCTATCCGGTGTACCTCGGCGATTTCGACAAGATCCTGGCCCCCTACGTAGACAAAGTCGATGACGAAACGCTCTACAGGAACCTCAGGCTGTTCTGGATCGCACTCGACCGCATCCTCCCCGATGCGTTCGTCCACACCAATCTCGGCCCGCACGACAGCCGAATCTCCCGCACCATCTTCCGGATCGAGCGCGAATTGCTCCAGGTTGTACCCAATATCAGCCTCAAGGTGGACCCTGAGGTCACCCCCGACGATCTCATCCTCGATGCCGTGCTGACGGTAATCGCAACCGGCAAGCCACATTTCGTCAACCACCCGCTGATGGTGCGCGATCTGGGCGAGGAATACGCCGCCGTGAGTTGCTATAACTCGCTCAAGATCGGTGGCGGATCACACACCTTGAACCGGCTGAACCTCAAGGAAGTTGCGCTGCTCCACCAGGGTGATATCGACAGTTTCATCGAGGAAACGCTCCCCCATTACGTTGAGCTCAACGCCGAACTCATCGAAGCTCGCATCCGCTACCTGGTCGAGGAGGCGAAGTTCTTCGAACACGACTTCCTTGCGGCCGAGGGCCTCATCCAGTTGGATCGCTTCTCCGCGATGTACGGCATATACGGGCTTGCCGAGGCCGTGGACATCCTCATGGAGGGCGCCGACAAACAAGGCCGCTATGGCCACGATGACGAGGCCAATGAGCTGTCCTACGAGATCACGAGGAAGGTCGCCGACCTGGTCGCGTCCCGGCCCATGCCTTATTGCGCCGGCAACAACGGGCGGGCCTTCCTGCACTCGCAATCCGGCATCGACAGCGACCTCGAGGTGACGGCAGGAACCCGGATCCCGATTGGCGAAGAACCGGAGATGTTCGCCCACATCAAGGCTGTTGCCCCTCACCACGATCTGTTCCAAGCCGGCGTGAGCGACATCTTTCACGTCGAAGACACGGTACGTCGCAACCCCTCCGCGATGGTGGATATCATCCGTGGCGCCTTCGTAGAAGGTATGCGGGACTTCACCTTCAATCTCGCCACAAACGGTTTCATCCGCATAACCGGCTATCTCGTCAGGAAGTGCGACGTGGAGCAGTTCGACGAGATGGGTGCCCGGCACGGGAGCACGACGTTCGCGGCAGGGTCGGTGAAGAACTCGCATGTAACTGACAGAAACGTGAAGCGGGTTCTCAGCCGTGAAAGCAGCCCAAGGGCACCTCAATGACGTAATCCGGTTCAGCGCCGTCGATGGACCGGGGAACCGTTTTGTCGTTTTCCTACAGGGCTGCAACTACAACTGCATCGCCTGTCATAACCCATACACCATCAACGAGTGCGATAGCTGCGGCCAATGTGTCGAGCCGTGCCCGGAGATGGCGCTCTTCTACGACGGACACAACCAGGTGACGGTCGACGATGACCTGTGCACCAATTGCGACATATGCATCCAGGTCTGTCCCACCGACAGCACACCCCTCAGCAAGATGGTGCGCCTGGAGAATCTGGTCAGGCAGATCGATGAGGTCTCACCGTTCCTATCCGGCATCACGGTCTCCGGCGGCGAGCCAACGCTACAAGCGGACTTCGTTGCCAGTCTGTTCTGCTCTATCAAATGCTCCGACAAACTGAGCCGGCTGACCACCTTTGTCGACTCGAATGGCTCGGCAAGTCGTGAGGTCTGGGATCGACTCCTTCCCGTAATGGACGGAGCAATGATCGATCTCAAAGCACTCGACCCCGACACGCACGTCGCAATGACGGGGGAACACAATGGTCCGGTCCTCGATACGATTCGGTATCTGGCGGAATGGCAGCGCCTGTATGAGGTTCGCTTGCTGATGGTCCCCGGCCGCAACGATTCGCCCGCGGTAGTCGAGCGCACCGCACGTTGGTTGTACGACGTCGACCCATCGATGCGGATCAAGCTGATCGGATTCCGCCGGCACGGTGTCCGTCCCCAGTTTGCGGATATCCCGGAAGTCGACCCGGCTCACCTCGAGGAGCTCGCAAAGATAGTCCGTAGTGTTGGCATCAAGGATCTGGTGCTCGTCTAAGGGGCGGATGACAGATATCTGATCTGACAATCCCCGACTCAACCGGGGCCGGTCCGGTTTTTCCTGCTCAAGCGCAGGGGCAAAGAGCCGATTGCACCATTGAACGACTAGGGGAAGAAGTGCACGACTTCGCCGGGAAGGTTCATCTGCTGGATGAGCCTGAGCAGATTCTCGACGCCAAAGTAACGGTGGACCTGAACCGCGTGTTGATCCGCGCCTCTGATGCCGAGATCGGGAGCTGGCCGCATGCCGACATCGGCCTCGAGAGAGTCGACGAGGACATCCAATTGACGGCGGACGGGGAGACTCTCGTGCTCGCCCTCGAGAACGCCGAATTCTTCCTCGACCTCATGGGTGTCAACGACGACCCTCCTCCGTCGACATTGCGTCGTCGAAGGAGGAAGTCGTCTCTAATGCCGGAGCCCCCTCCACCAGCTCCCCGGGGATCTCGATCCAAGTACGTCAGCGATGATTCCACCGCCGCGAGTTTCAGTGGACTGCGTACCAGAGCCGCGGAGAGCTACCGCGACGAGGCCAAGCTAGATTTGCGCCTCGCCCTTTTCCTGGCGGGCGCTGCCGCCTTGATCATCCTCGGCGCTGCATTGAATTGGGGGTCGGCTCGATTATTCGATCCCGGCAGCTTCCCCGTTGCACGGAGCCTCGCCGGCTTTGCCGGCGTGGCCGGATTGATCGGCCTGTACTTCGCCTACTTCGATGGGGAACGAGTCCTCGGCTCGGCGCTCGCCGTTTCGGCCGGAGGGGTCTTGCTGGGAATTCTCTACTTCTACCTGCTGGCCGCACAGCTCAAGCCAGGGTTCGTGTTGACCCTCGTCGGAGCGATCGGTCTGGTATTCGTCGGCACATTTGGTCTGTCCCAACAGGGCGCCAGATCTCAGTCGAGCGAAGCCCGGGAAGAATAGGCGAGCCGGGTATCGAGCTTCAGCCCGGTGACCAGGCATGAAACCGTTGCCCAACCTTTTCGAGGCGTAGGTTCTGGCCAAAGCACTCCGACAGCACTTCAGCCGATATCGTCTGCTCGATGGGTCCGCTGCTCAGCACGCTGCCGCTCGACATGATCACGATGTGGCTGAACCCCGGGGGAATCTCCTCGACATGATGCGTCACCAAGACGGCGGCCGGACTCTCGGGATCCGCTGCGAGATCGGCCAGTGACGCTACCAAACGCTCCCGTGCCCCCAGGTCCAGGCCGGTCATTGCCTCATCGAGCAGCAGCAGCCTGGGATGCGTCATCAGGCTCCTGGCGATCAGCACCCGTTGCTTCTCACCGGTTGACAACGTGCCGAAGAGCCTGGAAGCCAGGTGACCCGCGCGCAGACGGTCCAGCTGCCGGCGGGCAAACCGGATGTCTTCCTCGTCGTAGTCATGCCAACGCCTGTCTACGAAGGAGGCGTGCTTGCCGGTGACGACGATGTCCAGCGCCGGGAGATCCGGCCGCACCAGTTCCGCAGGCGCAGGTCCCGCATACCCGACTCGCTCCCGCAAGACACGCACATCCACCTTGCCGAAGACCTCACCGAAGAGACGTACCGTGCCCCGGGTTGGACCGAGATAAGTGGAGGCAACCTGCAACATCGTGGTCTTGCCCGCGCCGTTGGGACCCAGCACGACCCAGCGCTCGTGATCGTGGACCACCCAGTCGACGTCGCGGAGCAGGTAGCGGCCCTTGCGAACGACAGACACCCCCTCGAGACCGATGACCTCGGTATTCCGTTGGCCCGACACATTCGCTCCAGTCGGCAGGGTGCAGAGCCGGGCATGGTAGATCGAGGCTTCCCGCTGGAGGCTGATTGGGACTGCCGACAGTTCCGGACACACCGGGCCTAGCTTGCTCCCGAGACCTAGCTCGAGGCCCGTCGCGATTCCCACCAGTCGTCTAGTAGCCGGCGTGCCTCATTCGGCTCGTAGGGTCCGTATTCGATCCTGTGCTCGAGGAGCATGCGCATTGCCTCACCCACCTCGGGACCGGGCTCCAACCCCAGATGGGCCATGACTTCATTGCCGTCGATAGGGGGACGGAGCGAGTCCAGCTCCTCCTGCTTGCGCAGCTGCTCGATCCTCTGTTCGAGATCGTCGATACGGCGCTCAATTGCCCGCGCCCGCTTCTGATTGCGGGTCGTGACATCGCACCGCACGAGTTCGTTGAGCCTCGGCAGCAGATCTCCGGCGTCCCGGACATAGCGCCGCACGGCTGAGTCGGTCCAACCCATCTTGTAGGTGTGTGGCCGCATATGAAGGAAGACCAACTGAGAAACATCCCGCATCATGTCCTTGGGAAACCGAAGAGCCCGCATGCGCTCACGAGTCAATCGTGCTCCAACGACCTCGTGATGGTGAAATGACACCCCTTGGGAACCGAACTCCCGCGTCGCCGGTTTGCCGATGTCGTGGAAGAGAGCGGCGAGTCGCAGCGTTGGGTCCGGCGAGGTCTTGGCGACAACGGCGATGGTATGGGCGAGCACGTCCTTGTGGTGATGTTGAGGATCTTGCTCCAGCTCGAGTGCTGCCAGCTCCGGCAAGAACTCCTCTGCCAGGCCGCTCTGTATCAGACCCCACAGACCATCAGCAACGTAGGGGCCCACGATCAGCTTCAGCAACTCATCGCGAATCCTCTCGGCCGACACCACCGCAAGCCGCTCTCGCATTGCGGCCACCGCCCCCGCGGCCCCACCGTCGGGAGCAAAGCCGAGAGTTGCGACGAAGCGAAAGAGGCGCAACATGCGCAGCGGGTCGTCCCCGAACGAGACCTCGGGATCCACCGGGGTTCTGATCACTTTCGTGGCAAGGTCTGCAAGTCCGTTGTAGGGATCGACCATCTCCGGCTCGGCAGCCGACCGGGTCGGAATCCGAATCGCCATTGCGTTCACGGTGAAGTCACGGCGCGACAGGTCCGTTTCGATGTTGTCCGAGAATTCCACCCTGGGTTTGCGGCTGTCCTCGCGGTAGACATCACTGCGGAAGGTGGTGATCTCATAGGTCTTCCCGTCGTGAACTGCTCCTATGGTGCCGAATTGCTCTCCCACCCGAAAGACGCTGGAAGCCCACCCTGCGACGATCTCGGCCGTCTCCTGAGGAACGGCATCGGTTGCAAAGTCGAGGTCTTTTGTGGGAACGTCGAGAAACGCGTCGCGGACGCTTCCGCCCACGAGATAAAGCCTTCTTCCGGCCGCGGCAAAGAGCGCTGCGAGCCGACGTGTCGGCGTCCCATCTGCGAGCACCGGGACCAATCGCTGTGGAATCATGCCCGGCGCCACCGTGAAGCCAACTCGTCGGCATATTCGTTCCAGCGATACCCGACGTGCGCCTTGATCCACTCCAGTTGCAGTTCCGGCCGTTTCCGATATCCCTCGTACACCCTCTGGACGAGGTCCAGGTTCTCAACCGGCCCTGATCTGCGCTTCCAGCCGCGCTTCTTCCAGCCTTCTGCCCATTCGGTGATTGTCCTCACGGCGAGATGGGAGTCGGAGTACACCGTAACGGCAGTTCCTTCGGGCACGAGGTCGAGTGCTTCCAGCAGCGCCGTGAGTTCCATCCGATTGTTGGTCGTGTCTGGATCGTGGCCGTGCTTCTCGGCGACTATCTCGCCGTTGACGACATAGACGACGCCCCAACCGCCGGGTCCAGGGTTCGGAACAGAGCTTCCGTCGGTGAACACGCCGGTTGCCGGTCCATTGCCGTCATTGTCGGTCGCGTTTCTAGCAATGGGTGTCTGCTTTGGCATGGTTTTTGCGGCCGTCCGGCATTTGTTGCATTGCCGGGGCACCCAGCCCGGATATTGCTCCAAGACCCGCTGCGGCAGGGTGAATGAGGCGCCACAGTCACGGCAGCTGAATTCAGACATAGCTGCAGCGTAATCCGCTGCGTCGGATGCGCCGGACCTAGGACTCGGGACGACCCTGCCGCGACTTCCTGCTGAGTCCTAGACCCGGGCAGCCTTTCAAGCGGTGCGCAGCCCGGTCTGCTGCGCAGCCATCCTGAAATCTGTCGGATGTGAGGCGTTGCTGAGCGCTTCCTCGAACGTGATCGTGCCGTCGCGGAACATCTGGAGCAGGCATTGGTCGAACGTTCTCATCCCGTAGTAGGCACCCTCCGTCATGACATCCTCGAGCTTGGGTGTGAGTTCCGGGTTCATGACGTAGTCGAACGTCCTGTCGGTCTCCGTGAGTACCTCGGTGGCAGGAACCCGCCCGCTTCCATCCGCCGTAGCCACGAGACGCTGGCTTATTACGGCCTTGACGTTGCGTCCGATTCGCAAACGAATCTGGTGGTGGCGGTGTGGCTCGAATACCTCGACGAGGCGGGTCATCGTCTCTGTTGCGTCGTTCGTGTACATCGCGGACAGAACCAGATGGCCCGTTTCGGCCGCATATAGCGCGGCCTCGACCGTCTCGGCGTCGCGC
>JARFRN010000005.1 GCA_029287195.1 Acidimicrobiia bacterium
TCCTCCATCCGGTCGTCGGAGCCGCGCGGCTCTCCCGCAAGCAGCCAGGAGACGCTATTTGGAATATGGAAGTCTCCGCGCGGCAGCGCGTCCCGATCTCCCCAAGCAGCTCCCATGACCATCGCAGTAGTCCACGGCCCGATCCCGCGGATCGTCTGCAGGCGCCCGGCTGCAGAAGCCTTGGCCATAGTCAGGATCTCCTCGAGCCGCCCGGCCCGACGAGCAGCTTCAATCACCAGCCGGGCGCGACTTTGCTCGATCCCGAACCTATGGAGGTCCTCATACGCCAGCGAAGCAAGCGAAGAAGGGGCCGGGGGGATCTTGAGCCCGAGGTTGCCGGGAGCCGGTTTCCCGAACGAGTTGACCAAACCCCGATAGCTGCGTCTGGCTTCTTCCGTAGTGACGCGCTGTCCCAGGATGGTAGGAAGTAAGGCATCGAAGACCCGACCGGTGCTCCCCAGCCGCAACCCGAGATTGCGCAGATGAAGGTCACGCAACGGCCCGGTCTTGACCGTGAACATCGACGGGTCGTCATCGAGGCCTACCGTGCGAGGAACCGCATCGAGTGCCGACTCGGCTCCGGGCCCAACACCCGCCGCTTCGAGAGACCCGCCGGATACCGTCAACATCACAGTTGCCGGCCCGTCGTGGGTGTCTTGGGCGTAAGCGACTTGTCCTGCACTATGCCGGGTCGATGTAGCTGATCCTGGCAGCGAGAACCGCAGCGTCACAGGCAGATCTAGGGGCGCAGCGAGCGGCCACGACCGATTCACCATGCGGCAACGCTACTCGAAACGGGAGCATCGATGGATCGCCAACGAAACATCGCTCTACTGCTAGTTTCGCTGCAGTTGATGTTGGGTGACACCGATAACTCCCGTGACATTGCCGGCAACGCCAAGGGGTAGACCGTGGACGAGAATCGAGAGGACCAACCTCTCTCCAGCGAAGAGTTGCTGCGAAGAGCTCGAGAGGGTCTTGGCGAGCCGGCGCCACCGGAGGAGCAGCCGACCGACTTCGGGATCGAGTCCTATCCTCCTCCCGTAGCTGAACCGGATTCGGAATTCGATACGGCAGCACCATCATTCGATGTCCCCGACGCGTCCGACGAGCCTCGACCAGACACTCCTCCGCAACTCGAGCCCGAACCTGATGTGTTCCAGGCCCCTCCTCTCCCGGATTCTTCGGAGTGGGCACCTCCCCCCGTTGACGGGGACGATGCTGAGCGGCAAGCCACCATTCCCGGTCCGGCCCCAACCGAGGTGAGGCGCAGCGGCGGCGGCATTTCGAGCAAGCTGTGGATCGTGGTCGTGCTGGCGATCGGTGGCTTTGCTCTGTTCACCTTCCTCGACGGATCTAAGACCGTCGACGAGATCGCGGTCGGTGATTGTCTGAACACGCCCGAAGATGACATCTTCTTTGAGATCGACCCGATCGACTGCACTGAGGAGCACGATCTCGAGGTATTTGCCTTGGTGGATCTGAGCACAGTCGGCCCGGACTTCTCGCTAGCGGCGAGCTACCCCGGTGACGACACGGTTTACGACGCCGCCATCACCGAATGCTGGGAGGAATTCGAGCGTTACGTGGGTGTTCCGTACGAGGAGTCGGTCCTGTTCATGGATGCATTCACCCCGACAGTCGAAGGTTGGAACGAAGTCGATGATCGCGTCGTCAACTGTGTGGTCTTCGAGGTCAATGACAGCCAGACTGAGATCGTGAAAAGCACGATATCGCTGCGCAACGCCAACCGTTAGCGAGCAGACTCCGGTTGGTAGCCTGACTCCTGAGATGGGGACCGGAGTGCCACGCATCGATCGGATCACAATTTGGGCAATCGACCTTCCCCTGCGCCGGCCGTTTACGTCTGCAACTGTTGCCGTCGCGTCGCGACGGCTGGGCATCGTGAGGATCGAAGCCGCCGGCTTGGCCGGCTGGGGTGAGGCAGCACCGGTCCCCGGGCACACTGAGGACTTTGCAGTCACCTGGGCGGAACTGTCGAGAGCGATCAACGATCCGATTGCCGGAGTTACCTCCATCCAGCCGGGACTAGCCCGGGCCGCATGCGAACAAGCACTGACCGACCTCGCGGCCAGGCGGGAAGGTCGGCCACTGTGGGAGTATCTGGGGGCTTCCCAGCCCGTTCATGCGAGCGCGGCGATCGGGATCGACGCCAATCATCAGCCCGACGGCGAGGCCATAGCTGTGGCCGTAGCCGGAGGCTACAGACACATGAAGTTGAAGATAGATGCCGCCACCGACCTCGCAGAGCTGCGCCGGACACTCATCGACTACCCCGGTATCTCCTTTGGCGCCGACGCCAACGAATCGTTAGCGGACTGTGACCGACGACAGTTGAGGGCCATCGATCGGCTCGGCTTGGCGTTTCTCGAGCAACCCGGGCGCGCCACCGACCTCGACTGGCACCGCACACTGCGTGCAGAAATCGACACCCCCCTGGCCCTCGATGAATCCGCCGCGTCGGCGGAAGGAATCCACTCTCTATCAGCGACCGGTGCGGCCGACATCGTCACTCTCAAAGCGGGGCGATTCGGCACCGCTACCACCCTTCGCCTCGCCGAAGAGGCCATCGCCCACGGACTGCGGGCACGACTCGGCGGCCTACTGGAAAGCGGCATCGGACGCGCCCACAGCGTTGCTCTGGCAGGCCGTCGTGAGTTTTCCGTGGTAGGCGACATCGGGGCTAGTGACCTGTATTTCATTGACGATCTGGTAGACCCGCCGTGGCAAATGAACAACGGTCTACTCGAGCAACCAACAACACCCGGCATCGGAGTCGAGATCGACGAGGCGCTTCTGGCCAGACATGCATTCGATTCTCTTTCTGCCGAGTAGCTCGTCGTCGCCCAGCGGCTAGCGTTGAGGATCATGTTGAGCCGAATCGCCCTCGTTCTGCTGCTCGTTCCCGCCCCCTTGCTCGCAGCACCGGCGGTAGTCGCCCAGGACGTCACGGACCAGCCCACCGATTGTGGCTCCTACCAGGGAGTGGAATGTTACGGCTGGTTCTCCGATAACGCTGGAGTAGTCAACGATGACGCCGCCATCGAGGAGGCGGTCGGTGCCCTCGTGACCCGGTACGGCAATCAGATCGCCGTCGTTACCGTCGACGAAAGCCCCAGCGGCTCCCCTCTGGAGTTTGCTCAGGATCTCGGTAATGCCTGGGGGGTTGGTGATCCCGAGCGACAAGACGGAATCGTTGTTTTGGTCGACATCGGCAACCGACGGACCGAGATGACCGCCGGACCGGGTGTACCTGAGCTGGACTACACCAGGGTTACGGGGGCAGGCAACTCGTTCTTTGGCCGCAGCGACTTCGATTCCGGCATCATTGCCATCGTCGGCAGTCTCGAACAGGAATTGGCAGGGCTCGAAGCGGGCACCGGCGGCGCGACGCCGAGTACTCCCGGTGCCGGCTCGACTCCGACCGAAGAAACATCAACGCCAACCGGGCTCGTCTTAGGAGCCCTGGCCGCGGCCGGTTTGGTCGGAGGTGGAGTCGGTCTGGTGGCGGCCCGGCAGCGCAGGCGGGAGCGTATCTCGAGGAAGCGAGCCGAACTGGTGGATGGCGATGTCGATGCTCTTGATCCCGCCGGTCACGAGCTCCCGACGCTCGAGGAATACTCGGTCGAGTATCGCGGAGTAACCCCGACGGTGGACACTCGCCGGGCACTTGCGTCGCTCGAACGACTCCAGGCCGGCGTCGAACCTCATGACCCGGACGCTGTCGAGGCAACCTGGGCCGTGTCATTGATAGCGGTAATCGACCGCGATCGGCTGGTGGCTGAGACCGATGTCCCCCTCGAGCTACGAGTGTCGGACGAGCAACCGATTCTGGAAGGGGCTCTCCAGGCAGCAATTCGTGACACGTTGGAAGTCGACCCAGACGATGATGCAACATTTGAGGTCAAACGCCAGGAGCTGCTTCGTATCATCGCCAGTTTGCGGCCCCATCGAATCGCCAATACACGATTGCGTCTCGGCCGCATGATGGTGGACCGCACGGTCAAGACCGCCCTCGGCTACGCCATTCTCACAGATGACGGCGAGCGAGTTGTTGAAGCCGGACCCGCGCTCGACCTGAACCAATCCCTCCAGGAGTCGCTTGCGGAGCTCGAGGTGGTGTACGCCACCGCCCGGGAGAAGGCGGCGAAAATGGAGGCCCTCTACCGGCAACTGCCGTCCTCGACTACCCGTCCCGCAGTCGCGGCCGCGCTGGCCGACCTTTCCGATGATGTCGACGCTTCCTACCGGCGCTACGAGGCGCTGCGTCAAACGTTGGAGACCCGGGGAGCGATGCTGAGCCGCGACGGTCTCTCGATCCCCGCAGTTGCGGCACTACTGCTGATGAACAACGACGCCGAGGACGTCGGCGATTTCGTCACCGCATACGAGGCTAATCGAGGCCGCGGGATCGACGCGGAAACGGCGGTTGAGTACGCCCTCGCTGGGCTTACCCATCCCGGCGAGATCGGCCGCATCCGTAGCGAGGCGGATCGCCTCGGTATCCCAATCTCGTTGACGGCAGCACTGATGCGACGTCGCCAGGACGGGCCGGAGGTATACAGGGCGCTTGCCGACCAGCTTGCCGGCGCTGGTGTCAAGGGCGATACGAGGAGGACGATTGCCGCGGTACTAGCAATCTCGCTTGAACCCGCTCAGGCCGTCCGCCGCTGGAGCGAGGCCAGACACGCGCTGGCGGGATTGGGGCTGGTGGGCGCCTACGCCGATGTGGCCGCCGCATTTGGGGCATCAGACCCGCGGGGACCCCGTTCGTTTGCGCTGGCGTATGCCGCCCAACGGCAGGCACTCAGCCGCAGCACCATCGATGATGCCGATCGATTTGCCCCAGAGTTGGCGCACGATGGAACCGGTGGGCAGCGAGACTCGTGGAGCCGAGATCCGATCCCACGTGGCCTTGGCTACTTCGATCCCTACACATTGCTGTTCTACCACTGGGTCATTACGAAGGGCCACCGCGGGGCGTATGGCTGGGAGCCGGTGTATCGAGACGACTCCTGGTCGCGTGACTCCAATTCCTGGTGGGGCGGTGGCGGCGGCTTCGGCGGCGCCGGCTCATGGGGCGGCGGATCATCGTGGGGTGGTTCCTGGAGCAGCGGCAGCTTTGGCGGCTTCGGCGGTGGTGGCGGCTTCTCTGGAGGCGGCGGCAGCGGGTGGTAATGGATCGCATCTCATCGACGTCGAACCCGAGGGTGAAGGCGTTCGCCAGCTTGAAGAAGAAGCGGGTCCGTGCCGATACCGGGCTGTTTCTCATCGAAGGAAGCCGTGAGGTCGACAGGGCTCTGCACGCCGGCATCGAGATCGAGAGTGTTCTCATTTGCCGTGATCTACTCGACACACCGCTCCCGTCGCTACCGGATTCCGTCGGTGTCATCGAGTTGGCCGAAGAGCCCATGGGCAAGGTGGCGATTCGTCAGAACCCGTCCGGGGTAATCGCTGTGGCGCGGCAGTTCGATACGAGGCTGGAGCGGATCGATCTCGGAGAAACACCGCTGATACTGATTGCCGAGCGCGTCGAGAAACCGGGCAACCTCGGGGCAATGATGCGAACCGCCGATGCAGTTGGGGTCGAGGCGGTTGTGATTGCGGATTCCGCCACGGATCTGTTCAATCCAAACGTAGTCAGGGCATCGCAGGGAGCATTGTTTCTAATCCCGCTGGCCGTGGCGACGACCGCAGAGGCGATCGATTGGGTGCAGGCCCGCGATATCCAAGTCGTTGGAGGCTACCCGGACGCTCCGACCGAGATTTGGAATGTCGACATGACCGGCCCGACCGCTCTTCTGGTAGGGGCAGAGGACGTCGGTATCGGTGCGGGATGGGACGCCGTCGCAACGCCCGCCCGCATCCCGATGGCCGGCTCGTCCGACAGCCTCAATGCCTCAGTCTCGGCAGCAGTGTTGTTGTACGAGGCGGTGCGGCAGCGGCGGATCACCTAGGACCTCTTCGCCCGGTCGTTTCACTCACTATTCGAGCGCTCTTCTTGCCGCCACCCAACCCATGACTTAGCGCCCTCCCGACTGCGCTAATGGCCGACTAATGGCTTGCTAAGGCCCGTCACGGACCGTGACGGCATGAGCTACAGGACACGCAGCATCGTCGCCATCACACTGGTCTTGTTTGGTCTAGGCCAGCGCACACTTGGGTCCGCAAGCAACCGGTCATTGGTGGCCGACCAACCGGTGCCCAACGGACAGACCATCGACTTCCATCTCCCCGACCAGACCGATGGTTCGGCTCCGCTCATCGTGCTCCTACACGGCGGTGGCGACAAGGGCAACGGCGAAATGACACCGCTTGCGCAGACCCTGGCAGATAGGGGCGCAGTTGTGGCCGTACCGATGTATTACAGCGGTCAACCCCGTAGCCAGCAGGACATCGAGAAGACGTTCCGTGACGTTGTCTGCTCGATTCGGTACTCCCGGAGCCGGGCAGCCGAGTTCGGCGCCGATCCCAACAACCTGACGCTCGTCGGGTTCTCGTACGGCGGCTACCCGGCGATGGCGATTCGGCTGGCCTCCGAAGACTCATATGGGTTCGACTGCTTGCCGGAAATCTCGCATGCGCCTCAATCTGTGGTTGGACTTGGTGGCGCATACAAATATGACGCCCAGGTCTCCTCTCGGACCTGGAACAAAGACTGCTCACCATTCCTGATTGACGGCACTTCCCGGCCCAGCCAGGTCCCGACAGTCCTGGTGCACGGGGCAAACGACTTCAACGTCCCCGCCGAGTTTGCCGAACGCTACTTC
>JARFRN010000074.1 GCA_029287195.1 Acidimicrobiia bacterium
GTGAGATCTGCGCGGCTACGCTCGATCAGCGATCGGGCAACGTCCGTCGTCCGGCGCAGCCCCGAGGTCATCCCGTCCGGATAGTCGAGTGCAGCCAGCAGATCATGGATCGTCTCCATGTCGGCAAAGGTATCCTCGGCATCCTCGAGTTGACCGCGTCGTAGCTGATCGAGCAAGCGGCGCCTCATCTCGCCGACTGCCTCACCGAGCCCCTTCAGATAGGGCACTGCATGCAACCCCAGATCAGCAGGTAGCGGCAGCGGTTGATGAAGAACCAGGGCCCGGGTCAACTCGGCCTCCGCATACTCCTTGACGGCGTCGTAAAAGAAGCCCGCGTGATATATGTCGCGATGGTCTGCCAACGGTGCCTCGGCCTCGGCGATCAGTGCCTGGACGTCGGCGATCAAATCGTCGGCGGCAGCGATGTCATCGCGATGGAGCGCTCTTATGGCCTTGGAGGAACCCTGAATGATCTTCCTGCAGTTCTTGATCGCCAGCTCGCGGGCGGCGAACTTCTCATCGAGGTCCGCACGAACCGCGGCCTCGAGTGAAGTGAGATCGAGCGGTTCAGCCACCGGTTCAGCCTGCAACTATGCGGATACTGGACTGGGCCTCGAAGGCGGTGGGTTCTTCGCTGGTTTCGGCCTCGAGCGGAACCACAGGCGCCACAGCAGCAAATCGGGCAGCCTTGGCCTGCAGGAGTGCGGTGACAAAGGCAGCGAGCAGGATATCGAAGGCGATCGTCACCCCAAGCCAAATGATGCTTCCGGTGAACACGGCAGCAGCGAGCGACCCGAGAGCACCGGTGCCAAGGACCGCCACCGTGCGACGACGTCTGCGACGAGCGTGATTGGCGGCACGCACCTGTTCAGCGGAGTTCAGTGCAACGGATGCCAGCAGGTCATTGCGGCGCGCGAAGCTACGGGTAGAACTGAGCGAAGCGCTTCTCTTGCTCTCAAAGAACGCCGGCAGCAAGAACACAGCCCAGACGCCTCCAATGATCAAGAAGGCCAGTATTTCCATCTGTTCCTTACTCCGTCCGCAACCGAGCGTAGGCAGCGCGGTGCGCGCAGCCAAGCATTTCGGCCCCTTGCCCCACCGGCGTCACGTATTGTGGTCCGTTTCGGTATCAATGAGCAATTCGATTGCATGCTTCAGAGCAGGTCCGATCACATCGAGTGACTCATTCACGGCCCTGACGGAACCGGGCAGGTTGACAATCAGTGTCGTACCGGCGATGCCACACACCCCGCGCGACAACATCCCGTGGGGTACCTTGCCAAACGTGACCGCTCGCATCGCCTCCGCCAGGCCGGGAGCTTCCCGCTCGATCACGAGGCGGGTCGCCTCCGGCGTGAGGTCGCGGCGGGCGAAACCCGTACCGCCGGTCGTGACGATCAGATGGTGCTCATCGACCAAGTCGCGCAGCTTGCCGCTGACGGATTCCACGCCATCGGGCACGATGAATACACCGACTCCGGAAAAGCCGTATTCCTCCAGCTTGGCGACTGCCGCCGGCCCTGATTCGTCAACAGCGATCCCGGCGCTGACGCGGTCGCTCACGGTTACGACGACGGCCTTCACCGCTGCCATTCCCCGCTCCTGCCACCGCTCTTGTTGAGCAAACGCACCGGCCCGATCTCGGCTGCGCGATCCAGGCCCTTCACCATGTCATAGATTGCAATCGCCCCGATCGCCGCAGCCGTCATAGCCTCCATCTCGATGCCGGTCTTGGCCGTCGTGCGCGCAGTCACCTCGATGCGAGCACCGGTCGAGCTCTCTTCGATGACGACGTCAACGGCGTCGATGGGAATGGGGTGACAGAGCGGAACGAGGCTGGGGGTTTGTTTGGCCGCCATGATGGCGGCAACCCGGGCGACACCAAGCGCGTCGCCCTTGGGCAGGTCACCAGAGAAGAGACGGTCCCGTACCGGGTGCGCGAGGGTGACCACAGCCTCCGCAACTGCTCTCCGTACCGTGACGCCTTTGCCACCAACATCGACCATGCGCGCATTGCCCTGGTCGTCGAGGTGGGTGAACGAGTCATCCACCGAGCACCTCCACTGCCGTTCTGGTCTCCGGCATTTGCAACATCTCCAACTCGACCATCGCCCCTACATCCAGGCCGGCGATACCAACGGGTACCACCGCGAACGCGTCGGCCGCCGCAAGAGCCGTGAGTATGTTCGATCCCTGGCCACCGCTGAGGCCGGCGTGAAGATGACCGTCAGACCCCGGGGTGAGGGTCACACGAAGAAACACCGTTTTCTCCGGGTCTGTCATCACCGGTTCGTCCAGCACACCCCAGAGCCTCGGTCGGAACAATTGCCCCGCACCCATCATGCGGAGCAGTGCCGGGCGCAGGAACTGCTCGAAGGCAACGGCTACCGATACCGGGTTGCCGGGCAGACCAAAAAACGGGGTACCACCGAGACGCCCAAAAGCGAACGGCTTGGCCGGCTTCATGGCGACCTTCCAGAACTCGATCGAGCCCAGCTCGGCGAGCAGATGCTTCACCAGGTCGTACTCACCCATCGAAACGCCGCCGCTGGAGACAACCGCATCGGCCGCAGCCGCAGCCTCAGCGAGACGGGCTCGCAGAGTCGCCGCCTCGTCTCCGACGATACCGAAATCGAGTACCTCAACCCCGACCTCCTCCAATGCCCCGGAGAGCGTGAACCGATTTGCGTCGCGGATCTTGCCGGGCTGCAGCATCGCGGTTTCGGGGGGGACGATCTCATCCCCGGTGGACAGAATCGCCACCCGAGGCCGGCGTCCGACGCGCGGCGTGTGGTAGCCGAGGGATGCGCATACACCGAGCCGGGGCGGAGTCAACCGTTCCCCAACCTCGAGCACCGTCGTCCCGGCGATGACGTCTTCACCGGCAGGCCGCACGGAGGCACCTGCCGAAACTCCGGCCCGGATGACGACCTCGCCCTCCCCGGGTTCGGTCTGCTCAACCGGGACAACAGCATCAGCTCCGTCGGGCATGGGGGCACCGGTCATGATCTTGATTGCCTGCCCCCGGCCGATGCTCTTGGCCGGCACTTTGCCCGCCGGAACATCTTCGAGAACCACCAGTGTGACCGGCGCTGCGGCTACGTCGTCAGAGCGCACGGCGTACCCGTCCATCGCCGAGTTGGCGAACGGGGGCAAATCGTGGCGAGCGACCACCGGCTCTGCGAGGGCGAGACCACGAGCCGCGATCAATGCCACCGTTACCGTCTCGAGCGGTTCAATCGCAGCAAGTACTTCTCGCTGGGCTTCTCGCAACGGCTTCATGCCGTCTCCACGGTTTGTTCGCGACCGCCGACCAGCCGCCGGATGTTGGGGGCGTGTCGGGCCACGACGAGCGCAGCGGTCAGCCCCGCCGCCACCAGCGGCCAACCCCGCCAGCCGAACACGGCGTAGCCGGGGACGTAAAGAAGCATCGCCCCGAGCGAAGCGATAGACGCAGTCCTGGTAAGGGCGACCGTTGCGCCCCAGCCAACCGCAAGCACCAAACCAAACCAGGGTTCGAGCCACAGGACTGCACCAATCGCGGTAGCAACACCCCTCCCGCCACGCAGCTTGTGCCAGATCGGGAACACATGACCCACAACCGCGGCCAATGCACACCAGAAGCCGATGACATCACTCACCAGCCAGGAACCGACGAACGCCGCAAGTGCACCCTTGCCAGCATCGGCAATCATGACGGCAGCCCCCGCCTTCTTGCCGATCGTCCTCATGACGTTGGAGGCTCCCGGGTTTCCGCTGCCGTGGGCATAGATGTCGACGCCGAGTAAGCGCGGCACGATCACACCGAAGTCAACGCTTCCGATTGCATACGCAAGAAAGAGGGCAATAGTGGTATCCACGGACAGTCAAGTCTAGGAGATGGTGTTGATCAGCCTGCGACGCGAATCCGCAGTGCGAAAATCATTGGTTACACAGAGTGCGCGGCGTAGACTTGCGCGCGGGAACCTTCCCTGCGCCATGGGCCACAGCTGAGGAGGCACAGAATCGAGTCAATTCGTGTCTGTGAGTTGCAGTTGGTACGCGCTCCTGGATGCCGGGGTGTGGTGGTAACGACCAGGTCTGTAGGTTCCCTCCCCGTGCGCCGAACGTAAGTCCCCCACCATTCCCCCTGCTTGCGTGAGGCTCCCTCCCTCTTCGGAGGGGGGGACACGGGGAGGGTCTTCAAATGGAGCGACGCTGTCGCTACCTTCGAGGCGTGTACTGGCTGCGCCGCCCTCCCTATCTGCGCTGGATCATTGCGGCGTCGCTGGTGGGGCTCGGCCTGATCAACGGAGTGGCCGAAGAAGACACGGAACGTTATCCGTTCGCAACGAGGGCCATCGAGACGGGCACAGACATTGCCGATGCCATTGAATGGCGCACAGTGCCGGCCGGGCTGCTACCCGCATGGCAAGATCCGGTTGCCGGCGCTGCGGCTCGAGAAGTGCCGGCTGGTCATCCGCTTCTTCCCGGTGCCGGCGGCGAAGAAGTGATCCCCAACGGCTGGTGGTCGATACCCGTATCACTTCCCGTTGCGGCTACACCGGGGACACCTTTGCGCTTGCTCGACAGCTTCACGGGAGAGATAGTCGACGGCATCCTGGCAACGGCCGGTACCGACGATGGGTTCGACACAGTGGCGATGGTTGCGTTCTCCCCTGATGACGCGCAACGTGCCGCCCAGACCGTGGCCGGTGACGCATTTGTCGTCATGATCGGCCACTCAGACGGTATGGCCGACGGCAACGGTTAACCTGCCGGTCCATGCTCGAAGCAGCCTTCTGGGGCCTCATACAGGGTCTCACGGAATTCCTTCCGATCTCATCGAGTGGCCATCTGGTGTTGGTGCCCGCTCTCCTGGGCCAGGATCCTCCGGACCTGGCCACTTCGGCAATGCTCCATCTGGGCACGCTGCTCGCCGTCCTGGTCTATTTCCGCCGGGAAGTAGTCGAGGTCGCCACGCTCACCGACAAGGGGAAACGACTGCTCGGCCTTGTTCTGCTCGGCACGATCCCCGCCGCGGTGCTCGGACTCACGCTCGAAGCGCAGTTCGAGTGGCTCAATGAGCGCCCCCAGGCGGTGGCCATTGCGCTCCTGGCGACCGGGTGTGTGCTTTTTGCCACCCGCTGGCTGCCACGCGGCAAGAAGACCACAGACGATGTATCGATCGCCGACACAGTCATCATGGGTCTTGGCCAGGCCCTGGCGCTGATTCCGGGAGTCTCTCGATCCGGATCAACCATCACCACCGGCCTCCTCCGCGGTCTCACCGACTCCGAGGCAGCCCGCTACTCGTTCCTTCTGGGAATCCCGGCGATCGCGGGTGCAGGATTGTTCGAAGGCAGCGAGCTCTTCGAATCCGGAGCCAATGTCGGTTCTGAGATCTTTGTCGGCGTTGCAGTAGCGGCGGTATCCGGATACGCCGCAATCGCCTTTCTGCTGCGACTGATCGGGCGGACCGGCTTATCACCGTTTGGGGTCTACTGTGTGATCGCTGCGATCGTCGCCCTGATCTTCATCTGAATCCACACCCGAGGAGCGTCATGGTTTTTGGTGACAAGCCCGCAACTCTCGAGCGGCTGGACGGTGAGCCGATCATCTGGTTGACCACGGTGCGCGGCAACGGCCAACCCCAGACGTCTCCCGTCTGGTTTCTGCGCCGCGGCAACGAACTGCTCATCTACTCGCTGCCCGACACGGCACGGGTCGACAACATACGTTCCAACCCGCATGTGGCACTCAACCTCGATGGCAACGGCCGGGGCGGTGCCATCGTGACCATCGAGGGCACGGCTCGGATTGCCGACGAGCTCCCTGCTGCCTCAGACGTACCCGAGTACGTCGACAAGTACCGGACCTTCATGGAGCGCAACGGCTGGACACCGGACGTGTTCGCCGCGAGGTACTCGACGCCGATCGTGGTGACCATGGCAAGGGGACGATCGTGGTGACCTTGCTTCCAACTCTGGGAATAGGCACAATCCAAAGCGTGTTGACGCACTGATCGAACCGAGGCAAACCCGATGGCCGTCTTCTCGCGCAAACCAAAAGCCACCAAGCTGCAATCGCTCGAAGAACTCGATCCGATGCTCCGCTCCGGCAAACCAGTACTGCTCGATTTCATGCAGGTCGGATGCAGTCCCTGCAAGGTGATGGACGGCATCGTCAATGAGCTGGCTGTCGAATACGGCGACAGCGCTCATATCGTCAAGGTCGACGTCGGCAAGGTGCCCGGTGCGGCACAGGCCTTCAAGGTGCGATCGACACCAACCTTTGTCCTACTGGGGCGGGCTCCGGCCAAGCAGTCCAAAAAGGCTCGGCAGCGCGCTGCCAAGCAAGGCGGACCAAGCCGCAACAAGAGTGGCCAGATCACGCCACGCTGGCGTACCACAGGTCTCGTGAAGAAGGATGCCCTGCGCGGCGTACTCGAATCGAACGGGGCCGTACGCGGCTGATGCAATCAGCTTCGAGGTTCGAACCTCACCTATAGAGGGGGCAATCGAACTCTGGTGTACACCTAACCCGCGGGACGGTTGTCTACGTGTAGTCGTAGAAGCCCTTGCCGGTCTTTCTGCCCAGCATGCCGGCCTCGACCATCCGCTTCAGCAACGGCGGCGCCGAATACTGCGGCTCACCGTATTCGGCGTGGAGCGACTCGGCCACCGCCAGCATCACATCGTTGCCGATGAGGTCGGCCAGCGTCAGCGGTCCCATCGGATAGCCCGCCCCGTTCACCATGGCTGCGTCGATGTCTTCCTTTGTCGCAAACCCGGACTCGTACATGCGGATCGCTTCGAAGATGTAAGGACACAGCAACATGTTGACAATGAAGCCGGCCCGGTCCTTGGTGTGGACCACGACTTTTCCGAGCACGTCACCGGCAAACGCGGCGGCGCCCGCAGCCGTCTCGTCGCTCGTAGTGACGCTGTGCACGATCTCGACCAGCGGCATGACGGTTGCAGGGTTGAAGAAATGCATGCCCACCACCGATTGCGGTCGCTGGGTAGCCCGGCCGATCCGCGTTATCGGGATCGACGACGTATTGGATGCCAGGATGGCATCCTCTGCCTTGACGATCCGATCGAGGTGATCGAACAACTCCGTCTTGATCCGCTCGTCCTCGACAACGGCCTCGATCACGAGTTGACGGTCTGCCATGAGCATCAAGTCGCTCTCGAAGCGGAGTCGGGAGATTGCAGCACCGTGGGCATCGCCGTCCAGCTTGCCTTTCTCCACAGCGCGTGCCAGCGATTTGAGAACCCGGGCCTCGGCTGCATCCGCCAGCTCATCGTTGATCTCGTGGACGATGACATCGACCCCGGCCTTGGCGCACACCTCGGCGATGCCGGCACCCATCTGTCCTCCACCGACAATCCCGACACGCTCGATGCTCATACAGCTCCTTCGCTCGTTACGCGCAGCGTAACCAGCGACCGGTGGGGCCGAATAGAGGCGATCGGTCCGTTGAGCCCTTCTAGACGTGACCTGGTGGGTTCTTGATCGCGGCCAGCGCCTGCCGCCGGTTCTCAACGATTTCGTATGCGATCTGGTCGAGGCTGTCCATCAACCAGAGGTGCGCGGCTTTGCCGGGCCGGTAGTCGGCCTCAGCCATCCCTTGGATCCTGCCCTGCTCCTGCAGTTGTTTGACCTGCTTGTGGTTGTTGCGCGGCTCGAGGTTGTAGACGCCCAGAGTCTTGCCACCTGCGGTGTTGAGGATCGAGAACATCGGCACGTCACTGGGGCCGTCTGCTATGTAGATCATGTTGCGCAGCGGCACACGGCGCTGCGATTCCGACATCCGGGCATTGACGTCGACACCTGGATTTACGTTCACACCCTTGTTGATCTCGAAGAGCGCCCGTGTTTTCGAGGTGTGCCCGATGTAGTCCGACAGGTACTTGATCGGCCCATCGTCTTCCGCCACCGGAAGTCGATCGAGGAAGCCCGGTGGCGCGACCGTCTCTACGTAGCTGTTGGCCCAGATTCCGTCGACGTGCTCGGCGATGGGAGAACCTTCGATCATCCGCCGGATCCCCGTTGAGACCACGTAGTGCTCGACGGTGATGTCCTCCTTGGCGAACTCGGGAACCTCTTTGACGTGCTCCCTCGATTCCTCGAAGAATTCCGGGATGCCGGGGCAAGGGATCAACTGCTTGCCTAGTTCGCGCAGCTTGGCGTTGCTGAGGCCTTTGAAGATGCCCGCCTCGACATAGGTGAGGATGTGAAGCAAATATGCCAGCCCTCTCCCCATGACCTCACCCTGGGCTCTGTGATACTCGACGAGGCCGTCCACCTCGCGCCAAAAAGATGCTTCCTCGACGCCGTACTCCGCAAAGATCGGCCCCTGCATGTTGTCGGGTATCAGGGTGCGGTCGAAGTCCCAGATGAATGCGATGACGGTTTGGGTGTGAAGCGGTACAGGCATTAGCTACAGAAGCGTAGTGGGATGCGAGCCGATGCCGGGCCCAGAAGCAGATTCACGCTGCTCAGGGGTTCTCGTAGGCCCCGAAACAGATAGTCGAACCTTCCTCCCACCATGCCTGTAATCGGCACGGCAGCCCGCGCAGCGCGTAGTGCGCCTCCCCGATTCTGGCGGCGGGGACGACAATCGTTGTCGTCCAGCCTTGCTCGGCCAAGGACCACACCGACTGGATCAACTGCCCACAAACCACAGTCTCATCGATCACGATCTCGGCCACTCGATTGTCGATCGCAGCAACTACGGACAGCCGCGCTGCATCAACGCCGATTCCCCGATCGACCATGTCTCCCAGGGGCACCTCGACCGCACGATCGAGGTGCGCCCTGTAGATCGCCAGCGCTTGATCCACCACACGCTCTATTCCAATCAAGCTGGCTTGCACCGCCATAGCCATGGTATGACTGCCCCTTACTCCTGGTCGGTGACTTACATCGTTCCAATTCGGGAAGTTACAGCAGTGTAGTTCATCCGCGATCCACCGCAAACAGGATGATCCACCTCCTTCCCGCAGTGCGTGCGGCTGTCTCCCCTGAATCGACGGCGCCGCTGTAACCTCTCGATATGACCGCGGAGACCCAGGATGTCGTAGCCAGTCCCCAGGGCCTCACCTCCGCCGAAGTTGCCGAGCGGACTGCCGCCGGGCTCGTCAATGTCGTCACCGAGACTACCGGGCGCACCACCGCCGAGATCGTTCGGGCAAATGTGGTCACCCGGTTCAACATCCTGCTCGGTGTCTTGCTGCTCATCATCCTGATCGTGGTGCAGCAGCCGCGCGACGCCTTGTTTGGAATCGTGCTCGTTTCGAATGCGGCGATCGGCATCTTCCAGGAGTTGCGCGCCAAGCGCACACTGGACCGACTTGCCCTGATCACTGCGCCACTCGCCAGCGTGATTCGGGACGGCCGGCAGACGCAAGTTCCGGTTGATCAGATAGTCAGGGACGATGTCATCGCCATCTCGACCGGAGATCAAGTTCCGGTCGATGGCCCGGTTATCCGGGCTCGCGGCCTCGAGATTGATGAGTCCCTGCTGACGGGCGAATCCGATCCGGTAGTCAAGGATCAAGGCGATACCTGCCTGTCCGGGTCTTTCGTCGTTGCGGGGAGCGGCTGGTTCCGGGCGCAGCGGGTTGGCGACGACGGGTACGCCGCCTCGTTGGCGCGCGAAGCGAAGAAGTTCACCCTGGTGGCATCCGAGTTGAGGGACGGCGTCAACTGGATCATCGGCGGGGTGTCCTGGATCGTCGGTCCGATGATCTTGCTCGTCTTGTGGAGTCAGCTTCGGCTCGATGCCGAGTGGAAGTCGGCGCTCAGCTCGGGAGTGGCCGGTGCGGTCGGCATGATCCCTCAGGGCTTGGTGCTGCTGACCTCGTTGGCATTCGCCGTCGGAGTCGTACGCCTGGGACGACGCAATGTACTCGTGCAAGAACTACCCGCCATCGAAGGTCTGGCCCGAGTCGATACGGTATGTTTTGACAAGACCGGCACCCTCACCGAGGGCACCCTTTCAGTACGCGACGTAATCGCCCTCGGCGGCCATGACCCGTCATCCGGCCTGGCCGCCCTGGTCGCAGCCGAACCCGAGCCAAACGCAACCCTCAAGGCCATCGGGCAGAGGTTCGACTCACCCCCGGGATGGCATGCGGAGGGTGCAGTGCCGTTCTCATCGGCTCGCAAGTGGAGTGCAGCATCTTTCGCCGGCGAGGGCACGTGGGTTCTCGGCGCCCCGGAGATAGTCCTGCCGGGCGACGCCCGGGTCGGAGCGCAAGCCGAGCGTTTGGCCGAAGAGGGAAGCCGGGTAGTTCTGCTGGCCCGGACCAAAGCCCGCCTGAGCGGAGAGAAACTCCCCAGCCAACTGCAACCGGTGGCGCTGGTGACCCTGGGCGACCGCATCCGGGAGGATGCGGCGGCAACGTTGCGTTACTTCGCGGCCCAGGGGGTGCAGGCCAAGGTCATCTCGGGCGACCACCCGGAGACAGTCGCCGCCATCGCTCGTGAGGTTGGAGTCCCCGGCTCGGCGAACGCGGTCGACGCCCGTCGGTTGCCGCAGGACGCCGAGGCATTCGCCGATGCGGTCAACGAGGCCACCGTCTTCGGTCGGGTCACCCCGCATCAGAAGCGGGCGATGGTGCAAGCGCTGCAGTCACGCGGTCACGTTGTGGCAATGACCGGTGACGGCGTCAACGACGTCCTCGCTCTCAAGGACGCCGACATCGGCGTGGCCATCGGCTCCGGGAGTGCGGCGTCGCGAGCAGTTGCCCAACTGGTTCTCATCGACGGCGAGTTCAGCACCTTGCCAGATGTGGTCGGTGAGGGCCGCAAGGTCATTTCCAACATCGAACGGGTTGCCAACCTGTTTGTCACCAAGACCGTATATGCAGTGTTCATCGCGCTCGCTATCGGTTTGGTGGGCCGGCCGTTCCCTTTTCTGCCGCGCCACCTGACCCTCGTCGGCAGCGTGACGATCGGAGTCCCCGCGTTCTTCCTGGCGCTCGCACCCAGCGCCGAGCGAGCTCGGCCTGGGTTCGTCAGGCGCGTACTGAGCTTTGCTCTGCCGACCGGCCTGGCTGCTGGTCTAGCGACCTTTGCTGCGTACGAGATTGCCATCGCCGAGGACGTGACTCGCCAGGAGGCTCGCACTACGGCAACGCTGGTGCTGGCGGCAATCGGTATCTTCGCCCTGGCAATGGTGAGCCGACCGCTGTTGCCGTGGAAGAAGATTCTGATCGGATCGATGGTCGGCTTCTTGGTGCTATTGCTCATCTCGGGGACTTCACAGGACTTCTTCGAGCTCAACCTGCCGCGGCCTGTGGTGCTGCTGGCAGCAATCGGGATCGTTGCGATCACCGGTACCGCCATGATGTCGACGTTGCGCGCCGTTGGCTGGGCGCGCCAAGTGCCGGCGTACCTGCGAGAGAACCCGCCGAATGTCACCGCCACCTGGAGCGACTTGCGGCAACGCGTGGGCGAGGTGTGGTCGAGCGACTCCGACGATAGCCTCATCGAGCGCTACCGATCCTGGCGACCGCAGCCCTTCGAAACGGATGAGACCCGGGCGACTCCGCCGGAACCGGAGCCTACCGCTGAGCCGGAGCTGCCGCCGCCTGAGGAACTCGATACCCTGGAGTGGTTCGATACCGAGGACTTCCTCGAGAAGTGACTGTCACACTTCCGTTGTTCCCGAATCGGTGGCGATGACACGATCGTTGCCTGGTCCATGGCGAGACAGACGAGGGCGCAGCCGGGCGCCGGTGCGGGACGCCTTTCTTGCGTCGTAGCGCACTGTGTGCGCACACGAGATTTCCCGGGTTTCGTACGCTGTCCGAGCTGATCTGCGACGAGGTCTACTTCGTCGGAGCCGATCCCAAGACGACGGCCGGGTAATGTCGGGAATTGCCCAACGAGTCCGGAGGAGGCAGCGTGCTCGTCTTGCCTCCGTTCTTGCGGGCCTGGGTACGAGATCTCGGACGGACTCACGCAGGAAGGCAAGGCGATCGGTCTCCTCTGCTTCTTGCGGGTCTCTGTACGACATGAACCCGCCGGTACGAGACCACGCAAGAACCGAGTTTGGAGCCGCAGACCGGAGTCCCTACTCGCGCTCCAATCCGGCCGCTTCCCGGGCGGCCGCCTCCACTCGGCTGCGGTGGGCCTCCCAGCTCGCCGCGTCCCGGTCGGGCAGATTGGGGTTTCCGGGAGCGAAGCCCACTGAGCCATCGATCTGCTCCCGAAGGATGTCGGCGTGCCCGGCATGGCGGGCTACATCGACTAGGAGGTGCACGGCAACCCGATGAAGTGTCGGGTGCCGTCTGTCTTCAGGCCACCACGGAACCTCACCTCGGGTATCCAGATCAAGCGTCTCGAGCGTGACGTCGGCGTGCTCGGCAGAGCGTCGATACAGATCCAAGATCTCCTGGCGGGACTCGTGGGCCGGAACCCAGAGATCGGCATCGGGATCATCGCTGCCTTCATCCCAGGGAGTTGGGATGCCGGAAGGGCGGTCGAAGCAATCACCCAGGTATACGAGCTGTACGTAGGCGACGTGCTTGGCGATACCGAGCAGGTTCGTGCCGGTTGGCACGTGCGGCCGACGGACGTCGTACTCGCTGACCCCATCGAGCTTAGCCAGGAGCGCATCACGCTGAAGCCGCAAATACCGCAGCAGAGTCTCCTTCTCACACATGAAAGCCATTCTGGCCGTCCGGACAGAACCGATCCACCGAGTTTCGCCGTTAGCCTGTCGCACCTTGCCCCCGTAGCTCAGGGGATAGAGCGCCGGTTTCCTAAACCTCTCGGCACCAGCGCCGTGCCATGACCGTAGAACCGCGCCGAAACGGCGATTCGCGTGAGCGCAAGTGGCGAGTTATGTGCTGCAACTCCTCGCCATGGATCGACGGTGCGCCGCCAAGCCGAGCATGGCTGGCCGAAGCATCCAGGGTCGGGTCGACCCCGGTGACCCGCTGTTCGCTCTAACGTTCTGTCGCTTCCCTCGTGGCCCTCGCGGCGTTGAGGAGTGGCTTCGCCCCGAGCTCTGCAGCAACCTTCTCGACCTCCGTCAGCAACGACGAGGCCTCGGGGTCATCTGGATCGAGGGCAGCGAGCGATTCGGCAAGCCGCCACTGGGACTTCGCTCGCCAGTATGAAGTGTCGGCCCAGGCTTCGACGGAAGCGCGCCAAAGATCGGGGTCGTTGTTCCCCCCGGCGCGGGCGACGTTGGCCGTTGCGGTTGCCCGAAGGCGTACATAGCGCTGGGACGGTCGGGAGTATTCTTCGAACCGGGCGTACCAATCGACTGCGCGGTCGATCCACTGCGGTTGATGGAGCCCGGCCTCTACTGCATCTGCGACAGTTTCGATCGCAGACGCGGCGACGTCGACCATGTACATCCACGTTTCGGGCCCATCGATCGCTGCGAGTGCCTCCGACGCGAGTCCGTACGCCTGCGCGTGCTGGTTCCGCCATCGGAGATCTGAGACGCGGCTTGCCCAGTATGGACCCTGCAGTTCGGCGTGCATCTCGTCGACCCGCAGCGATCCCAACCGGTCGAGTTCGCGCTCCGTCGTCGCTTGGTCGCCTCGCTCTGAAGCGAGGCCCAGCGATGCCAAGGAGACGTGAATCTGAGGAAGGTCAACCTCGCGAGAAGGCGCCAGCGCAGTCAGGTGCTCCTCGGCCTCGTCCCAGCGCGAGAGACGGAACAGGAAACCTGCAGCATTGGAGCGCAGCGCCGCCTCCCACCGACCCAAGCCCAGTTGGCGCGTCCGGACGACTCCCCGTTCGGTCAACGCAAGCGCCTCTTCAACAAGGCCGTTCTCGGCCAGCGTCTCGCCCTGGTTGACGTATCTGACGAGCTGTGGCCTCAGCATTCCCGATGCCTGTGCCCGCTCGTCGAGTTGTTCGAAATAGCGACTTGATTCCGCCACTTCACCGAGACTCCCCATCGAGGTTGCCAGGACGACAAGCGCTCCAAGTTCGACACGTTCGATCCCGGTGGCGCGTGCGAGCTTGAGTGCCTCTCTAGCCATTTCGATCGACTTCGCTGACTGCGAATTGAGCATCAACTGACTGGCCACGCCCCAGAGCATCTCTGCATGAGCGGCATTGGGCTCATCCTTGGGGACCAGGCGAAGCGCCTCGTTGGCTGCCTCGAGAGCGCGCGTTCCGCGACCTTGCAGCCAAAAGACACTGCTCATCGCACTGTGGAGGAGGGCTCTCGTTCGATCATCAAGATTCGGATCCTCCAACTCGGCCGTGATGAGCGCCATCGCGTCCTCATTCCGACCGCCGAAGTTGTAGTAGCCGCGTGTCAGACGTATCACCAGATCGGCGTGCGAGGTCCCGGCAACCTCCTCGGGGTTCTCGACGTCGGCCCACAGATCGAGCGCGAGCTCCAGATATTCCGTCATGTCCGACACCGCAAAGGCCAGCTCGGCTGCAGCGGCTGCGGCGAGTGCCGACCCCAACGCCTTTTCCGAGCGATCGGCATTCAACCAGTGGTGGAGCAGCGTCGCCGGGGACGCCTTTCTCCGTTCGAGGGCCTCGCCAACGGCCCGGTGGAGCCGAGTACGCCGTCGGGTCGGCAGGTCGTCGTACAGAGTTTGTCGAAGCAGGGCATGCGCGAACGCGAATTCGTCGGCACCGTCTCCTTCATCTATCACTCTTGCGATCATCGCTGCCGCCGCCACAGCGTCGATCTCGCGTTCATCGAGTCCGGCGATCGCCCCGGCAACGTCAATCGAGAAGATCGGGCCGATGACCGACGCGGCCTCGAGCGTGGCCACGACATCCTCACCGAGGTGCTCGATGCGGCGGCCAATGACCTCGCGCACTCCTTCCGGGATGCCGTAGTCGCCGATTGGCGTATCTGAGACCCAGCGGCCACCGGCATCAAACGCCCCCTCATCCTCGAGATGGCTGGTGATCTCCTCGACGAAGAACGGATTGCCCTGAGTCTCTTCCGCAATCGACTCGACAATCTCCGGTGCCGCGTGCGAACCGAAATGACCGTGAATCATCTCC
>JARFRN010000153.1 GCA_029287195.1 Acidimicrobiia bacterium
CCCACATCGCACCCAACGGCTTCGCCGCCGGCGGAGGTCATGATCCGGAGCGCCCTCGCAAGCTGCTCCTCCACCGGCGCGAGATCGACAGATTGGTAGGCAAAGTCAACGAAGTGGGACTGACCCTGGTGCCGCTGCAGGTCTACTTCAAGGAAGGGAAGGCCAAGGTCGAGCTGGCGTTGGCCAAGGGTCGCCGCTCATACGACAAGCGGCAGAAGATAAGGGAACGGATGGAGCGCCGGGAGATGGACCGAGCCAAGCGGCGACGCTAGGCGCTCAGGTCTCGGCAGACATCGTCTCCAACTGGGCAAAGATCTGGTCCACGCTCTCGATGCCCAATGCCCCGGCAACTCGGAGCACGACGGTTCCGGTGTTGTCGGTTACGACCCAGAACGGGAATGCCGTCGTCCCGAACATCTGTGACATGGATCCCGATTCATCGATGACCACCGGGAAGGGGAACTGTTCTGCGTCCAGGTATGGGATGAGCGGATTGGCGGCGGTGTCATCGATGGCAGTGGTGATTGTGACCAGCTCAACATTGGGAAATCTGGAGTTGTTTTCGATCCACCAGCCGTCCAGGTCGGGCAGTTCTGCTTGGCAGTACGGACACCAGTGAGCCCAAATGAGCCAGACCCGAGCCTTGCCGTCATCGGGACTCCAGGTCAATTCGGTGTTCGTGTAATAGTCCGTGCCGTTGATGGTGGCGTGGGTCATCTGGCCGAGTACCGCGGCGTCGTTGGCGCTGTCTTCGAATGGAGGCAGGCTGCCGTCGGCTGCTTGAGTCGGGACGGCTGCCGGGGATGCGCCGGCAGCGGTGACGGCCGCTTCGATCTGGCCGTCGAGGGCGGCTACCTGGTCGCCGAGGATGTCGACGTCGCGGCGGAGCGGCTTCAGGTCGGTGACATCTTCTGTGAGGGCGACCACGTCTTCCTGCGTCGCGTCGAGCCGTCGCAACTGGATCACCTGCAGCGCGAGCACCCCTATCAATAGGAGCAAGATGAGGCTCATCAAGACCTTGCCTGTATCCATTCTGCGCTTGGGTACCACAGGCACGGGGTCGCCTTCTTTGCCCGGATCGTCGTTGATGAGCTGTGGGGGTGCTTGTTCCATGAGTGAAGTATGCCCGCGATCGAATATTAGGGCGAGCCGGCAATGACGGGAGAGCGACTATGTGCGAAATCATGGAGATGGTATCCCCATCGGCCGGCAAGCCTTGCGGACTCACGATCGTGCCGGGTAGGAGCCCGAGGACAACGTGTCATATCGTGAGTCCGCGTGCGGTCCACTGCGCATAGGAACCGGGCGGGGAGGAGGCCGGTCGGAAATGGATCGTGGCGCACGCCCGTTATCTCGTTGGCTGTCGTATTGGCGGTGGGAGTAGACTTATGTGTACGGACACATACCCGTGCTCCACGTTATGGGGGTGACACGGTTTCGACTGTGAGGGTTGAGGTGTCGGAAGCGAGCCGAGGAACCCCGGAGTCCTCGTTAAATGGCCGGGAATCAAACACGTGCCGACAACGAACTGGCACTGGCTGCCTAAATAAGCGGCCTGTCCGCCCGGAGGGTCCCTGCCTCACCGGAACCGGGCAACGCAATGCAGGGTGCTCCCACCTGGGAAGTCAGGACCGGTGGGTCAAGATCTAACTGACTAGGGCTTTGGGAAACTGGCCGACAGAGTCCCTGGGCCCGAAAGCTCGCTGTCGGCTGCGCTCGGAGATGCCGGCGCTGAAACCTCATAGGACGGGGGTTCGATTCCCCCCACCTCCACCGATGCGGAGAGGCCCCACCGACAACGGTGGGGCCTTCCGCACGCCATTTGTGGGAATCGAGCTGGGCTTTTGCGTGAACTGGGATTCTCATCATTCCTGCGCACACCATCTGAAGCCACCCCGAAATCACGGTTCGGAGATACGCCCGAACGGGCGGTGCAGCAGCCACGGCCTATCGACGGCACTCATATGGACCTTTGACCCGTCCCAGAGATGCTGGATTCGCAATATCCTTGGGTCCGAAGGAATGAAGGAGGTTGTTGATGCTGCGCCCGGGCACCAGGGTTCGCAAAATGACCAAGAAGGTCGGCCAGCCCGCACCGGAGGGGAAGATCATCGGCATGAAGGGCCATGCCTATGAGGTCGAATGGGATGACGGTCACGTCGGTATTGCCGATCCAGTCGGTGTAGTCAAGGTCAAGAAGAAGAGCTAAGCCGCTACTAGTTTCGCGGGCCCGGCCGCCGGGAGAGCCGCTGCATCTGCACTTGGAGCGGCTGTGGCGAACAGGCCGGGGACAACACCGGGCCCGAAGCGATCAAGCGGGGAGTTCAGCCGTGGCCGGCGCCACCGAGCGGCACTTGGTATCGCTGTTCGATCGCTGCGGCATCGAGCGGCATTCCGAGCCGTATGAATTCCCATTGCCTCGACGAGGAGGGCGAAGGTTCGAATTTCTTCTCCCGCATTCTTGCTTGCCCGGGAAAGGCGGGTACATCGAAATCGCCGTCCTCGCGTAGGTACATTGCACCCGCCGTAACCGCACGCTTCGGCCGACGAACCAGCTCCGTCCCGAGAATCGGTGCCGGACCATCTTCGCTCCCAGTGCGGTGCAGCAGCGCGGGCACAGGCACCTAGTAATGGGCTAGGTCGTCGCCCCATCGTTGATAGGCTCAGGCATAATGCGTACGTCTTGGTGCGTTCCCCATTGGTGCGCACCTGGTAGGGAAACCAGGGGGAGAAAGCCTCTCCACAGGCCAGTATCAAAAGGAGGCTTCCATGGAAAGGGTGCTTGTCACCGGCGCCGGAGGGTTCATCGGCCATCACCTCGTGACGTATCTGAAAGCGAAGGGCTACTGGGTCAGGGGAGTTGATCTCAAGTATCCGGAGTTCTCCGAAGTCGACGCCGACGAGTTCGAGATCCTCGACCTCCGACGCTGGGACAACTGTCTTCAGGCAACCAGGGACATTGATCATGTATACGCCCTGGCTGCGGACATGGGCGGCATGGGGTTCATTTCGGCTCACCATGCAGAGATCCTTCGCAACAATGCCTTGATCAACATCCATACGATGGAAGCTGCCCGCATCAACGGGGTGAAGCGGTATCTGTACACCTCGTCGGCGTGTATCTACCCGGAGTATCTCCAGGAGGAGGCAGATGTCACTCCACTCAAGGAGGAAGATGCATATCCGGCGGCTCCTCAGGATGCGTATGGGTGGGAGAAACTCGTCACCGAGATCCTGGCTAGGTACTACACCTCGGACTATGGACTCGAGACTCGCGTGGTTAGATTCCACAACATCTATGGGCCCTACGGTACTTACGATGGAGGGCGCGAAAAGGCGCCGGCAGCGCTATGCCGCAAGGTCGTGAACACCGAGGATGGAGGCGTCATCGAGGTATGGGGCGATGGAGAGCAGACTCGCTCGTTCTGCTACATCGATGACTGTGTGGAAGGCATCTATCTGCTGATGCAATCCGATCATGCGGATCCGCTGAACCTCGGTCGCGACCGGATGGTCACGATCAATGAGCTTGCCAACATGATCATCAAGATCTCGGGCAAGGAAGACATCACCATCAAGCACGTCGATGGACCGCAAGGTGTTCGCGGGCGTAACTCAGACAACTCGAAGCTGCGCGAAGTGCTCGAGTGGGAACCGAAGACCCCGCTCGAGGATGGTCTCGTACCCACTTACCGGTGGATCGAGAAGATGGTGAAAGGCTGAGCGTTGAATATCCCAGGCGAATTCTCGCCACCGCGGGTTGACATTCTTGGGATCGGCGTCAGTGCCGTCGATCCCGAATCAGCCATTGCCGAGATGGCGAGGTGGATCAAGGAGGACGAGCGTCACTACGTTTGCGTGACCGGAGTTCACGGCATCATGGAATCGCAGGACGATCCGGCTCTGATCGACATCCACAACAGGTCCGGACTGACTGTGCCCGACGGCATGCCCACGGTGTGGGCCGGCCACTATGCCGGTTTCAAGTCCATGCAGCGGGTCTACGGCCCCGATCTCATGCCGTCGTTCATCGCAGCCGGAGTATCCACGGGGTTTAGGCACTTTCTCTACGGTGGTGCCGAGGGCGTGGCCGACCTGCTTGCGAACAAGCTGCGACAGAAGTTCCCCGGCGTTGAGATCGTGGGAACGTACTGCCCACCGTTCCGGCCCCTCACCGAGCAGGAAGAGGTCGAGGTAGCCGAACTGATCAATGCAAGTGGCGCTGATGTCGTGTGGGTGGGGCTGAGCACACCCAAGCAAGAGCGGTGGATGGACCGGATGACGGACAGGCTGGATGTGAACGTGGTTCTCGGCGTTGGCGCAGCCTTCGACATCAACGCTGAACTCGCCAGTCGGGCTCCCCGCTGGATGCAGCGGATCGGGATGGAGTGGCTGTACCGGCTCATCAAGGAGCCGCGGCGTCTGGCCAAGCGGTACCTCAAGAACAACCCTCGATTCCTTTGGCGCATCCTGTGGCGGCGACCGCGTCCGATGGCCTAGGGCGAGGTCTGGGGTAATTTGGCGTCATGCACGAGCCATGGGTCGAGCGCGTCATTCGCGAAGCTCAGGAAGCCGGAGAGTTCGACGACGTGGCCGGCACCGGCGAACCGATCCCCGACATCGACCAACCATACGACCCCGCGTGGTGGGCCCGACGATTCATCGCTCGAGAGCGTCACCGGGAAGCGAGCGCCGAGCTTGCCCGGGCCGTCGATCGTGAATTGCCGCTGGTGCTGGCGGACACCGTCGCGCACAGAATCCGATCCGGCCTAGAGTCGATCAACACGAGAATCGCAGAGCACAACGCAAGTGTTCCGGTAGGGAATGATCTCCCGTTGCTGGAGGTTGATCGCCTGCTGAGAGAGTGGGAACGGCGCCACGGTATGTGAACCCAGCTGCCGCAGTCCATCCGGAAGGATTCACTATGAGCAGACGCAACATTCTTATCGGTTCACTGGCGGGTCTGGCAATCGTGGCAGTGGCGGTGTGGTTCTTCTTCATCCGCAGCGACGCTCCGCCGCCCGTTGCTCTGGATGACGCTGTCGCTGCGGTTACCGACGACACCGTATCCGCTGGTGACGCTGATGACGCTGGGGCCCCCGCCGCCGGCAACACAACCACGACGACGGCACCGCCGACGACTAGCGGTGCCGTGGCTGCCGACGGACTCGATGGCGAGTGGGTGGTAGACCAATCCTCCTCCTTCGCCGGGTACCGGGTGGGTGAGGAACTGGCGAACATTGGCACGGTCACCGCCGTCGGCCGAACCAGCAACGTCGAGGCCGCACTCCAGTTCGACGGCGCCCGGGTTACGGACCTCTCTGTGACCGTTGACATGACATCGCTGGAAAGCGATCGCTCACAGCGGGACAACGCCCTGCGAACGCGGGGCCTGGAAACGACCGAATTCCCGACGGCGACCTTCGAATTGACCGAGCCTCTCGATCTGGGGATTGTCCCCGAGGACGGAGCAACCTTTGCGGCCACAGCAGTCGGTGATCTGACGCTGCACGGTGTCACCAACGGCATCACGATGGATCTAGAGGGATCCCTGGTCGAGGGCACCGTGATCGTGGTTGGCTCCACCGATGTGACGCTGACCGACTACTCCATTGAGGCACCGACGGGGTTCTCTGTGCTCACAATCGAAGAGGTGGGCACGATCGAGGTGCAGCTGGCCTTCGTGCGCAGCTAGCTCCCAAGCTCAACTGAGAGCCCGGCGCAGGAACGCGGCCATTTGCTCGCGGGTTACCGGCTTTGTTGGGCAGAACATGTCGTTGTCCGGGGGATTGCAGCCGGTGGTGATACCTGCGGCCGCTAGCTTTGCGATCTCGTCCTGGAAGATGCTCTCGTCGTCGTCGATGAACGTATTGCCACCTCCGTCATCGGTAAGGCCGAGGGCGCGCACCAGGAAGGCGGCCATCTGTTCCCGGGTGACGTTCTTATCCGGGCAGAAGTTGTCGTTGACCGGTGGATTGCAGCCGCGGGTCACCCCGGCGGTTGCCAGCTTGTCGATGTCCACCTCGAAGGTACTGTCATCGTCGTCGTTGAAGAGATTGCCGCCGCCATCTTCCGTGTAGCCGAGTGCCCGCACGAGGAAAGCAGCCATCTGGCCACGAGTCACGTGCTCCTTGGGGCAGTAACTCGTCTCGGTGCATCCCCGGGTGATACCCGACTCGGCCAGCCAGATGATGTCATCGATGAAGACGGAGCCCCAGGTGTCGTCGAAACCGATCAGCTCTATGACGAACCCTTCCGTAGTCTCCTCCAGAACCCGCAGTCTCGCCCCCTGGGCCAGCAACTGCTCCCCTTGGTCGACATCAAATCGAGTTTCGCCGCCGACGGGAGTGACATGATCGACCGAATTCGGTGATGGGGGATAGCTGTAGGGACGAGACGAAAGGCCGCCGCATGGCGCTACCCGGCCTGCCTCGTCGCGGCACCATTGTTCGATGTAGTGAGCGCTGATTCCTTCGAAGCTCTCCGGTATCGGGTCCACTACTGAGTTGAGCCTGGCGTCGAGTGCAACGAACGAGTATTCGTAGTCGCTCGGAAGGACCACCATTTGGGTGCCTTCGACGCCAACCGGGGCCAGCGTGATCTCGGTCATCCCGCCTCTGTAGAAGTAGACGTCGGAAGGCGCCACCCAGCCGGCGCGATAGCGGTTGAAGGCAAGGGAGGCGTAGGGATCGTCGGCACGTCCCAGCAGGTGAGCAGGCATGTTGCCGCTCATGTAGTCGATCGGGTTGTCGTATTCGTCAGGCGTCTCTCCCGAGTAGGAGTGGGGGAAGCTGATCATGTGACCTACTTCATGAGCGGCCGTCGTGACGTGCACAGGGCTGCCGCCGATACTCGCCACCGAAGCTCCATCGACCACGGCCCACCTCTGATTGTCGGGAAAGTTGTCGGCCGCCAGCACAGCGCAGTTGCCGCAGTAGAGACCGGGACCGCCTTTGCCGCCGTTCCATTCGTTGTCGAGGGCGGCGATTACCCCTGCGTCGTTCCACAATGGATGGGCCGAGGCCTCGTCGGCGACCGCATCGGCGCAAGCCTCATATCCCGGTGCGCGCAGCGTCACCACGGTTCTCTTGATGAAGACCGGGGCGTAGCCACCCTGGGACAGGCCGTCGTAGAACGGGGAAACGGCGGAATTCAGGGTCGCCGTAACTGAGTTGATGTTCAATCCCCCGACTGCGCCGTCCCACGTACAGATGTACACACCGATCTGATCGACACCTGTTGAGTAGCGCCGCACGTCGTTCGGCCAGACCACCAGCCGCAGCGGGTCACTATCGAACTCGTCACCGGCTGCATCTACTCCAGGAACTGGATCGATGACCGTGGGTGGAACCACATCGCTCTTCGCCGGTTCCTTCTGCGGATCCGCAAAAGGCCTGGGGCCTTCGACGGCTCCGACCGGTGTGGTCATTGCCGTCAGCGAAGCCGCAATCGTGACGACGATGAGAATTTTGCGCATCGCGGTGACCTTCCAGGGGAGTTCGACAACAGTATCCCGCATCGGCTGATTTGTCTTTCGCCTTGATATGTGCGATCGCCGGTCCCGGTGTGCACTTCCCTCACGGGTACATGGACGATTTGGGGGCTGGGCTCGGACTCGCCATCACAACCCGGCCGGCGTTGCCGGAGTCGATTCTATGATCGCACCATGAGCATCGCGTTTCCCGACGGTTTCAGCTGGGGAGTGGCCACTTCGGCATATCAAATCGAAGGTGGGCGCCATCAGGACGGCAAAGGCGAGTCGATCTGGGATCGGTTTGCAGACACGGGTCGGATGCCCGAAAGCGGAGATATTGCCTGCGACCACTATCACCGTTGGCAAGAGGATGTCGACCTCATGGCAGAGTTGGGAGTTACCGCCTATCGATTCTCCACGGCCTGGACCCGTATCATCCCCGACGGTGCGGGCTCGCCCAATCAGGCCGGCATCGACTTCTACAGTCGACTGGTCGACGAGTTGTTGCGCAAAGGCATCACGCCCTGGTTGACTCTGTATCACTGGGATCTACCGCAGGCCCTCCAGGCCGCCGGCGGCTGGCTCAATCGGGACACAGTCGATGCCTTTGTGCGCTATGCCGATGTCGTCAGCACGGCACTCGGCGGGCGGGTCAAGAATTGGATCACCCACAACGAACCGTGGGTGGCTTCCCACCTCGGTTACGGAACGGGCGTTTTCGCACCGGGGATCGACGATCTGGGCTCGGCGTTGACCGCAGCTCACCACATCCTGCTGTCGCACGGCCGCGCCGTGCCCGTGCTAAGGGAGAATTCGCAGGGTTGTGAGGTCGGCATCGCCCTCGATTGTCGCCCCTCACAGCCTGCTTCCGCTGATCCGGCGGATGTCGCTACCAATCGGGCGCACGACGGTTTCCGCAACAGGTGGTTCTTCGATCCGGTCCTCGGCAAGGGTTACCCGACCGACATCACTGCAATGTGCGACGAGCGCAGCGTGTTCGAGCAACCCGGTCTCCCATTCCTGAGACCCGGCGACCTCGAGGAGATTGCCGCCCCTCTCGACTTCCTTGGACTCAACTACTACACCGGCGTTGAGATAAGCGAAGGCGACGAGGACGGTATGGGTGTCGTCCTCCCGGAGGGCCCGAATCAGCCGGATGGATACACGGAGATGGGCTGGGAGATCACGCCGCAGGTGCTCACGGACTATCTGCAACATCTCGATGAGGTGTACCGGCCCAGATCGATTGTGATCACTGAGAACGGGGCGAGCTACTCAGATGGGCCCGACGAGTCGGGCGTTGTTGCAGACCATCGCAGGATTGCGTATTTGGATCAGCACATCCGGGCCACGGCCGCCGCACTCGCCGCCGGTATCTCGGTGCGCGGCTATTTCGTCTGGAGCTTGCTGGATAACCTCGAATGGACTTCCGGCTACAAGCAGCGGTTTGGCCTCATCTGGGTCGATCACGCCACGGGTCGACGGATCCCGAAGACCAGCTACTACTGGTATCGGGACTTCATCCGGAATGCCTCGCGGCTCTCTCCCTGAGAAGCGCAACCATGGACTCTGCGATTGCGTCGAACGATACGACTCCCGTGTTCCACACTGCGTCGTAGAGCAAAGGATCGTCGATGTCGACTCGGAAATGACGCTTCAGGAGCCGCGCCCGACCGCTGTCGCTCCTGTCTATCAATTCCGTTGCCTTGCGCTCATCGACGCCATGAAGCTCCATCATCCGCTTCAGCCGCACTTCTTTTGAAGCAATCAATCGGACGGAAACCGAGGGTCCGAGCCCACGGGTGACCTCAGATCCGGCGCGTCCGACGATGACGGCCTTGCCCACCTCGGCAAGGACCCGCACCAAGCGGAAGACACGGTCCATGACGATGTCCTGGTGGGTGGTGGCAGTGAACAACTGGCGGAAGAAGTCGTCGGTGGCTCTGCGGTATTCCTCGGTCAACAATGCCTCGACGGAAACCCTCAGGTCGGGATCATCGGCGACCATTGCCACCAACTTCTGATCGAACATGTCCCAATCACCGAACACCTCTTTGTCCGGTTCCTGGTGGAACCGTTCGATCAGCACACTGGCCAGACTGTGGCCGCCGGCTCCCGCTTGGCGGGAGATGGTGACAAACGGACGAACCCGTGGCATCCCGTCGCGTCCCTTGGGACCGTACGCGTGGCCATGGATAAACCGCTCGACCGGGTTGACAGGGCTCATCGCAGTCGTCTCCTGACTTATCCGTATCGGGCCGAGGGGACTGCCAAGTGATGACATCTCTCAGCGGCCTCCTAACTCGATTGTACGCTCCGGCATCAGAGCCGACCAGGCGACACTACGGATGACACGATATCGTCCGTCACAAAAGCGTCTATGGTCCTGCCTTCACAAGAGCCGGCAGCCTGGAATACGCCTCAAGCTGCGCGGTGAGCACAGTGGGTTGGGAGACGATGGAGAAGATGCACCGCCGACCAGATCGATCGCCCGGATTGTACGATCCGGGGCTTGATCGCGATGCGTGTGGCATCGGTTTTGTGGCAGATGTCAAGGGCCGCAAGAGCCATCAGATCATCTCCCAGGGTCTGACCGTCCTGGCCAATCTCACGCATCGCGGTGCGGTGGGCGCAGACCCCCTCGCCGGCGATGGCGCCGGCATGCTGCTGCAAATTCCCGACGGATTCTTCCGCGCTGAGTTGGCAGAACAAGGTGTCGACCTCCCTCCGCCGGGGGAGTACGGCGTCGGCATGATCTTCCTGCCGCAGGATCCCGTCGATCGTGTGGTCTGCGAGAACCTCCTCGTTGAGTTGGTCATCCGTGAGGGGCAGACGGTGCTCGGCTGGCGCGACGTTCCGGTGGACTCATCGTGTCTCGGCGAGAGCGTCAAACCGATTGAGCCCGTGATCCGGCAACTCTTCGTTGGGCGCGGCAATACAACGCCCGATGCTGATGCCTTCGAGCGGAAGCTCTACGTGATCCGCAAGCAGGCCCATATCCAACTCGGGCGGCGGGCGCCTCATCTGATAGAGCGGGGCGAGTTCTACGTAACGACCATGTCGGCCCGCACCATCACCTACAAGGGCATGATGCTGGCCGAAAACCTCGCCGTCTATTACCGGGATCTCGAGGACCCGCGAGTCGAGTCGGCACTGGCATTGATCCATCAACGTTTCTCTACCAACACGTCTCCGTCGTGGCGCTTGGCTCAACCGTTCCGCTACCTGTGTCACAACGGGGAGATCAACACGGTGCAAGGCAATGTCAACTGGATGATGGCTCGCCGCCGCAACATGTCCTCGGAGATAATCGGCGACGATCTCGACAAGCTGTGGCCGCTCATCGGCGACGGTTCGTCGGACTCCGCAACATTTGACAATGCGCTCGAGCTCCTCCTTGCCGGCGGCTACTCGCTCGGGCACGCCATGATGCTCATGATCCCTGAGGCTTGGGCGGACAACCCGCTGATGGACGCCGAGCGGAGGGCGTTCTACGAGTATCACGCAGCCGTGATGGAACCGTGGGATGGTCCTGCCGCCGTTGCTTTCACAGACGGACGGCAGATCGGGGCGACGCTCGATCGGAACGGTCTACGGCCGGCCCGCTATTTCGTTACCGACGACGATCTGGTCGTCATGGCCTCCGAGATGGGGGTACTCGACATTCCCGAGGAGAAGATCGTCAAGAAGTGGCGTCTCCAGCCCGGCAAGATGCTGTTGATCGATCTCGAGCAAGGCCGCATCATCGACGATCCGGAGCTCAAGAGCAGCCTTGCCGGAGCGAAGCCTTATCAGCAGTGGCTCGATGAAACCCAAATCCATATCGCACAGCTTCCTCCTGAAGTTGCCGCGATGGGCCCTGATGCCGACACGTTGCGCAGTGCTCAGAAGGCGTTTGGTTATACCCGAGAAGACGTCGAGTTCTTTCTGAAGCCGATGGCCGGCGAAGGCAACGACCCGGTAGGTTCAATGGGTCGGGACACGCCTCCTGCGGTCCTGTCGGACCGGCCGAAGATGCTGTACGACTACTTCAAGGAACGATTCGCCCAGGTCACCAACCCGCCGATCGACCCGATCCGCGAGGAGACGGTCATGTCCCTTGTGTCGCTCATCGGTCCGCGGCCTAACTTGCTTGATCTCAACACCGCCGGGAGCCACAAGCGGCTCGAGGTGTCGCACCCCATCCTGACCAATGTGGGCTTGGAACGGATTCGCCGGATCCACAACCATGTCGACCATGCGTTCCTCACCAAGAAGCTGCGCATGTGCTATCCGGCTGCGGAGGGCGCCTCGGGTATGCGAGGAGCACTGCAGCAGTTGTGTGACCGGGCCATCGAGACGGTCCAACAGGGACACAACATCATCATTCTCTCGGATCGTTGTCTTGCGGTGGATCGGATAGCAATACCGGCGCTGTTGGCTACGGCGGCCGTGCACCACCACTTGATTCGCGCCGGGCTCCGTACCGAGGTGGGCCTGGTGGTGGAGACCGGTGAGGCTCGTCAGGTGCACGACTTCTGCCTCCTCGGTGGTTACGGGGCGGAAGCAGTCAACCCCTATCTGGCCTTTGACAGCATCCGTGCCCTAGTCGCGGAACTACCCGGGGAGCCGACCAGGGAGGAAGCGGAGAGCCGGTACATCAAGGCCGTCAAGAAGGGCATGCTCAAGGTCATGTCGAAAATGGGGATATCGACGTTCCAGTCCTATTGCGGCGCCCAGATCTTCGACGCCATCGGGCTCAACAGCGACTTCATCGACACCTACTTCACCGGGACGCCTTCGGTGATCGAGGGCATCGGGCTCGACGAGATCGCAGCAGAAACGGTACGCCGCCACGAAGCCGCATTTGGAACCAAGACCTATCGCACCCCCGAACTGGATGTGGGCGGAGACTTTGCGTTTCGCTTGCGCGGCGAGGAGCACGTGTGGACTCCGGAGACCATCTCCACGCTGCAACACGCAGTGCGTTCCGGCGACTACGAGCTGTTCAAGAATTACACCGGTGCGGTCGACGACCAGAATCGCAAACTCAAGAATCTGCGCGGTTTGTTCGAACTCAATCTGTTGTCCGGACCGATTCCGTTGGACGAGGTCGAGCCGGCGGCTGAGATCGTCAAGCGATTTGCCACCGGGGCTATGTCGTTTGGTTCGATATCCTGGGAGGCCCATACCAACCTCGCCATCGCCATGAACCGGCTGGGAGCCAAGAGCAACACCGGCGAGGGTGGGGAGGAGCCCAGCCGCTTTGTCCCGCTTGAGAACGGCGACTCGATGCGCTCGGCGGTCAAACAGGTGGCCTCCGGTCGATTCGGGGTGACCACCGAGTATCTGGTCAACGCCGATGACATCCAGATCAAGATGGCCCAGGGGGCCAAGCCGGGCGAGGGCGGACAGCTCCCGGGTCACAAGGTGAACGAGTGGATCGCCAAGGTGCGGCATTCGACTCCGGGCGTAGGGTTGATCTCGCCGCCGCCTCATCACGACATCTATTCCATCGAGGATCTCAAGCAGCTCATCCTCGATCTGAAGAACGTGAATCCATATGCCCGGATCAGCGTCAAGCTCGTTTCAGAAGTAGGTGTCGGCACGATCGCGGCAGGTGTGGCCAAGGCATACGCCGATCATGTGCTGATCTCCGGCAATGAAGGGGGAACCGGAGCCAGTCCGTTGACTTCGGTGATGCAGGCCGGCTCTCACTGGGAGATCGGTCTGGCGGAGACTCACCAGACCCTGGTGGCCGCCGAGCTTCGGGGCCGGATCGCGGTGCAGACCGATGGTGGGATCCGTACCGGACGCGACGTAGTCATCGCCGCCCTGCTCGGCGCCGACGAGGTCGGTTTCGGCACAGGGGCGCTGATTGCCCAGGGTTGCATCATGATGCGCAAATGTCACCTCAACACTTGCCCGGTCGGCGTGGCAACGCAAGACCCTGAGCTGCGCAAGCTCTTTCCGGGCCGGCCCGAACACGTCGTCAACTTCTTCATGTTCATTGCCGAGGAAACCAGAGAGATCATGGCCGCTCTTGGCTTCCGCACATATGCGGAGATGATCGGGCAGAGCGATCGGATCCGGATGAAGCCGGCAATCGACCACTGGAAGGCACGCGGCCTCGACCTCTCCAGAGTGCTCTTCAAGCCGGAACCCTCTCCTGGAGTTGCCATCAGCAATACCGAGGAGCAGCAGCACAACCTGCATGTGGCGCTGGACAACAGACTGATCGAGAAGGCGCACCCTGCACTCGAAGACGGAGTGCCGGTCTCGATCGAGACCCCGGTGAGCAACACCAACCTAGCCGTCGGTGCCATGCTGTCGGGCGAGGTTGCGCGGCGCTACGGGCACGCCGGCCTGCCCGAGGACACCATCCACATCAAGCTCACGGGCACCGCGGGACAGAGCTTCGGCGCTTGGTTGGCCGGCGGGGTGACGCTGCACCTCGTCGGCGATGCCAACGATTATGTCGGGAAGGGCCTGTCGGGCGGGCGTATCGTCATCGAGGCGGAGCCGGTGGGCCCCATAGTTCCGAAAGAGAACATCATCGTTGGAAACACCGTGCTCTACGGTGCGATATCGGGTGAGTGCTATTTGAACGGCGGTGCCGGGGAACGTTTTGCGGTTCGCAATTCAGGTGCGATTGCGGTTGTGGAGCGAGTCGGCGATCACGGGTGCGAATACATGACCGGGGGATGTGTCGTTGTGATAGGCAAGCCCGGCAGGAACTTCGGCGCCGGCATGAGCGGTGGCGTTGCCTATGTGATCGACGATGCCGGAGACTTCGAGCAGCGGGTCAACCACCAGATGGTGGATATCGAACGAATCGACCCCGACGATGCGGCGCCGCCGGGCCTCGGCTCCGATCCGACTGCGGAGCAATTGCTGGCCGAGCCGCTGCGCTTTGACATGTGGCGGCTCAGGACCCTGATTGAGCGGCATGCGCTACTCACCAACAGCTCACGCGCTGCGGAGATCCTCGCCGATTTCGACGGCTATCTGCCGCGGTTCTACAAGGTCGTACCACACGAGTTCCGGCGTGCCCTCACGGAAGCCAAAGCCGAGTTCGTGGCCGTAGGGGGCGCGTGATGGGCTCTCCCCAGGGCTTCCAAGAGATCGAGCGTAAGGACCGCAGCTATCTGCCCGCATCGCAGCGACGGAAGAACTACCGCGAGTTTGCCATACCCCTAACCGACGAGTCCGTTGCCAAGCAGGGGGCCCGCTGCATCGATTGCGGGATTCCGTACTGTCATTTCGGATGCCCGGTGGACAACATCATTCCCGACTGGAACGACCTCGTGTACCGCGACAACTGGCGGGAGGCGATCGAGGTCCTACATTCAACCAACAACTTCCCCGAGTTCACGGGGAGGGTTTGCCCGGCGCCGTGTGAGGAGGCGTGCACACTCAACCTCCACGACGCCCCGGTGACCATCAAGACCATCGAGTACTCGATCATCGAGAAGGCTTGGGCCAACCACTGGATCGAACCCCAAATCCCCGGGCGCCGCACCGAAAAACGGGTCGCTGTGGTCGGTTCGGGTCCGGCAGGACTGGCCGCAGCCCAGCAACTGGCCCGCGCCGGGCACTCCGTGAAGGTTTTTGAGAAGAGCGCCAAGATCGGCGGCCTGCTGCGATACGGAATTCCGGACTTCAAGCTGGCGAAGGAGGCAATCGATCGTCGACTCGCTCAATTGCAGGCCGAAGGAGTGGAGTTTCGTGTCAACAGCCACGTCGGTGTCAATGTGCCGGCGGAGCGGATCGTGGCGGATTTCGACGCAGTGGTGCTGGCGGCAGGGTGCGAGAAGCCACGTGACCTTCCCGTTCCCGGCCGTGAACTATCAGGCGTGCACTACGCCATGCCCTACTTGACGCAGCAAAACCGCAGGATTGGCCGGGAGTCGCTCGGCGGCGATGAACCGATTCTCGCCGAGGGGAAACACGTGATCGTTATCGGAGGAGGGGATACTGGGGCCGACTGCGTAGGCACCGCCAACCGGCAAGGGGCTGCATCGGTAACGCAACTCGAGCTCCTGCCGCAACCACCGGAGCATCCCGACAAGCTGCTGACATGGCCACAATGGCCGAACAAGCTGCGCACCTCGACTTCGCACGACGAAGGCTGCGAACGGCTCTGGTCGGTATCGACCACCTCGTTCTCGGGGAAAGGTGCCGTAGAGCGGCTGCATGCCGTCAAGGTCGACTGGCGGCAGGACAATGGACGTTGGGAGATGAGCGAGGTTCCCGGCACCGATTTCGAGCTACGAGCCGACCTTGTCCTCTTGGCGATGGGTTTTGTCAGCCCGGTACATGAGGGCTTGCTCGAGAGCCTATCTGTCGCGGTTGACGATCGGGGCAACGTCGCTGCCGGCACCGGTGACTACGCCACGAGTGTTCTCGGGGTCTTTGCCGCCGGGGACGTGCGGCGCGGTCAATCGCTGGTCGTCTGGGCCATCCGAGAGGGCAGGCAGTGCGCCCGAGCCGTTGACGAGTTTCTCATGGGCAGCAGCGATCTGCCCCGGTGACGTCACGGGAGGATCGACGATCGATCAGGATGCTTCCCAGCCACAGTAGAAAGGGATCGCTTGTGGGCAAGTTCTTCTTCCGGATTTCGACCGGTCTTCACGCCAAGCTGTACAAATTCACCGGTGGTCGCTTCTTCGGTGGGGGGCAGGGCGGCAGAGTCCTCGTTCTCACTCACAAAGGTGCCAGGACCGGAAAACTGCGGGATACGCCGCTGATGTACTTGCCGCACGATGACGGTTACCTGATCGTGGCCTCAGCCGGGGGAGATTCTCGCCATCCCGGCTGGTATCACAACCTCATGGCCAACCCGGAGACCGTCGTCAACATCAACGGCGAGTCGATTGCAGTCAAGGCCCGCGACGCCGCCGAGCAACGTGACCAGCTATGGGCCGAGGTCAAAGAACGGGATTCGCGATTTGGCGCCTATGAGACCAAGACGGATCGCATCATTCCTGTGGTCGTCCTCGAGAGGGTCTAGTCGAGGTTCACCGGGCGCCACCACACGCTGCGCAACGCTGCCCCTGCGAGAGCTACCAGCAGAAACGCAACTGCGGCAACCGCCGGGAGACTCGAATCAGGATTGCCGGGCCGCGGCTGGCCGAACTGCCAGAAGAACTCGATCGCCGGTACCAGCAGCGGACCCGTGATTGCCGTCGTCAGCACGAAGGCCACGAGTCTGGTCCGCGAGTTCGACTGCAGATTGAGTGCAATCCCGAGTCCCAACACCGGCCAGACGAACAGGTAGCTGGTTCCGGGCAGGGCGGCAACCGTCAGCAAGCCGAGTAAGAGCCACACGAGCGCCGCGGCCGCTCCCGTCCCTTGGGGTTCGAATCGTCTAGTGGCGCGGTTCGTCAGCCAGATGACGATTCCGCCGACGATGGCGAGGTAGCCGTAGGCCTCCAGCACCGTTGGTGTTTCCCGGACGATCGTGATGGCAATCCACAACAGTGTTCCGACTATGGAGGCAGCGATCGCAGCAAGCAGTGTCGTTCCGGTTGCGGCAAGCATCCGGGTGGGGGATAACGCCCTGCGGCGAGCTGCCAGCATAACGAGGCCCGCGCCGACCGTCAGGATCGGCCACCCGAACCACGCCGGATACTTCATGAACATGGGCCGCAGCGTGAAGTACACATTCGAGCTGTCCGTACGGGGTCTCGCAAGATCCAGGTTTCCAAAATGGCGGACAACGCCGACGGCGTTGTCTCCGTGGTGTTGGAGTGACCGCAGGCTGACTGCATCGATGTTGTCGGCCGGTGTGTGGTAGATCGGCGAGCCCCGCATGTAGGCCAAGTGCAGGCCGGGGACCCCTGCGTTGCGGAACGGATCGAAATCGGTTCCGATCTCACCCATCGTACGGACGATCTCGGTCGCGAACGAGAATGCAACCGGTCGGTCGACGGCTTCGGAGTACTGGTCAATGATCCACGACTCTGCCCCGCTGATTTCTGCAACCATCGACGGGCCTGAACCCCCGGCGGCCTCGAAGTTGACCACGAACCCGATGTCTCCGGCGTCAGGATGCTCCTGGATGAATGCGGGAGATCCGAAGCGTGGCCACGGCTCCTCGCCGTCTGTGAAGAGCAGAATCACGTCGTTGCCGACCGGGTCGCCGGAAAGCATTACCTTCGCGGTCTCGAGGAGCACCGCAACTGCCGCACTGTTGTCGTTTGCCCCGGGGGTCGTGGGCATTGTGTCGTAGTGCGCCATGAGAGCAACGGCAGCCTCACCGCCCTGGCCCGGGATGCGGGCCACGATATTGGTGATATCGACGATGCCTCCTGGATCGAAGAAGGGATCGGGGGCCTGCGTTTGCTGTAGCTCGGGCTCGATTCCGAGCCGCCCCAACTCCGCGACGATGTATTCCCGAACCTCAGCAATCTCGGGGGTTCCCATCGGGTGTGGCTCTTGGGCGATGACCAGGACGTGCTGCATCGCCGCTCCGGCCGAGAATGTGTCCGGTGCGGCAGCTTCATTGGGAGGTGGCGCCGCGATCGAGTAGAAGCCGATCGCAATGAACAGGATCACGATCAGCCAGCTCACTTCCGTTGCGATGCCGCGGAGGTAGCCGGCGGTAGGTCGTTGTTCCAAGGTCGCCCCCGACGGATTTGGATCCCAGCATGTATGTGGCGGCGTGCGCTGTAAAGGGCCGACCGGCTCCAAAGAGTAGGTGCCGGTCTAGAGCGGTGCGGGTCTACTGCCGGACGGAGCGGTGGGCTGCTGCTTCGACGATTTTGCGTGCCATCCGCTCGAAGATGATGTTGTGGGCTGGAAGCAGCACAAACCAGTAGAGGCGGCCCGCCAGACCTCGGGGTCGGAAGTAGGCAGTCTGAACCAGGATGCGTTCCTCTCCGCCAGTTTCTTCGATGCGCCAATCGAGCCAGGCGTCACCGGGCAGCTTCATCTCAGCCGAGAGCTGCAGATGCTCGTCGCTGGCGACGGAACTGACCCGCCAGAAGTCGATGGTGTCGTGCAGGCGCACATCGTCCGGATGGCGGCGTCCGCGACGCAGCCCGACTCCACCGACCAGAATGTCGAACAAGCCGCGGAGCTGCCAGACCCAGTTGAATGCGTAGTAGCCGGTGGCGCCACCGATCCGGCTGAAAGCCCAGAAGAGATCTTCCGCAGATGCCGCGGCCGGCACCTCCTTGCGATCGACGAGAAGAGTGCCGCCCGACCAGGCGGGATCCCAGGAGAAGGCCTGCGCAGGGCTGGAGCTGGCATCGGACCAGCGGCTGGGAACATCAGCTTCAGAATGATCCAGCGCTCGCTCGATGGCGGAGCGCAGCGACATGGTTGCGACGCCGAACCGGCTTGCCTCCGTGCTCTGGACTGTCACTTCGTTGCGAAGAGAATCCACCAGGGGGCGGGCAACTCCCACAGGTAGTGGGGTAACGAGCCCGATCCACAGCGAAGAAAGGCGCGGCGACAACACCGGGACCGGGATGATGAATCGCTTCCTGAGCCCGGCGATCTCGGCATAGGTTTGCATCATCTCTCGATACGTCACAACGTCCGGGCCACCAATCTCGTAGACGTGACTCCCGGCAGTATCTTCGAGCGCCGCGATGAGGAAGGAGAGTACGTCGCGTATAGCTATCGGCTGGCACCTCGTCTCCACCCAGCGGGGCGTCGTCATCACGGGCAGCACCTCGGTGAGATAGCGAAGCATCTCGAACGAAACCGATCCGGATCCGATCACGACAGCCGCCCGCAATTCAGTGACCGGAGTGTCTCCCGCCGTCAGGGCCTCACCGACCTCATGGCGACTCGAAAGGTGTGAAGAGAGCTGGTCACCTGTGCCCAACCCGCCCAGGTAAACGATGCGCTGCAGCTCATTCGACTCTGCGGCTGCTGCGAAGTTGAGAGCAGCCACCCGGTCGGCGTCGGCAAACTGCTCCGTCGAGCCCATCGAGTGAATCAGGTAATAGGCGACTTCACAACCGCGCAAGGCGCTTTTCGCCTGAGCTGAATCGAGCACGTCGCACTCACGTACGTCGACTCGAGCTCGCCATGGTCGGTCATCGAGCTTCCCGGGATTGCGCGCCAGACAAACGACTTCGTGCCCCTCAGCGAGTAGCCGCGGGACCAGTCGTCCTCCGATGTAGCCGGTGGCGCCGGTAACTGCGATCTTCATCAAGTCCTATTCGTTGCCTGGGCTCGGCTGGATCGATCTCGCAGAAGTCGTGATCGCAGTGCCGGGTCGTGTAGCGTCATCTGCCGGAGGACAAATGGAATGGTCGGAAACAACCAGCGAGATAGTCGGGTCGGTGTCGTTAGTAGTCGGGCTGTTTCTGCTGCGCTGGCTGATACTCCACTACGTTCATCGTAACATCGACGAACCCGAGACCTGGTTCCGCGCCAAGCAAATTGCGACATACACGACCACGATCGTGGCCATCATCACGCTTGCCTGGATCTGGGTGGATGCCTTTGATGCGCTCCCTACCTACCTCGGCCTCGTGTCGGCTGGTGTCGCTATCGCTCTCTCGGACCTGCTGAAGAACATGGCCGGGTGGTTGTTCATCCTCGTTCGCCGCCCCCTGCGAATCGGCGATCGAATCGAGGTCAATGGAACCGCCGGTGACGTGGTCGACATCCGACTGTTTCGCTTCTCGCTGATGGAGATCGGCAAATGGGTGCATGCCGATCAGTCGACCGGTCGCTTGGTGCACGTTCCCAACGGTGTCGTTTTCACGACCGCGATCGCGAATTACACCGAAGGTTTCGAGCATATCTGGCATGAGATCCCGGTTCTGATCACATTCGAGTCGAACTGGCAGAAGGCGCGTCGGATCATCCGCGAGGAGATTGACGCCGCTTCCAGTTTCGACGCCGATGCGCTGCGACTACTGCGCGAGGCAGCTCGCGAGTACCAGATCAAGATCGGGACTCTGACCCCGATCGTTTACTTGAAGGTCGAGGACTCGGGGGTGCTTCTCACCGGACGGCTCCTGACTCCGGCCCGCGAGCGCCGTCTGCTCGACGAACGCGTTTGGTCGGCTCTGCTGACCCGCTTTGCCGAAGAAGACGACATCGACCTCGCCTATCCAACGGTCCGCACCTACTTCGCAGGTCCGGTTGCGGTCGGCAGGTCCGAAGACATCGATCCGAACGCCGGTGAGTCATAGCCCGGCGGCTAGCTCTCTCACCAAAGAGGAGGCACCACCGACGACCGGCTCGCCGTGTCCGAACAACGCCGTTTCGAACGTGAGGGCTGCCATCTTCCCGATCGATTCGTTGGCGAGGGCCATGTCACCGGTGAACTGAGGGTTGGCACCGGCGATGCCTCCGTCGGCTCCGTTCATAGCATCTCCGGCCACGAGCAGTCCTCCGGCTCGATCGAATACCGAGATGTGACCGGGGGTGTGGCCCGGGGTCTCGATTATCTCGAGACCGAAGACCGTGTCGCCGTCACCGACAGGGGTGATCGCGCGTGGGGAGTCGATCCCTGCGATGTCGGCGGCGCCGGCATAGGGAATTGCGTCGGGCGCGAGATCCAGCACCGCGGGGAGACTTCCTTGGTGATCGTTGTGCAGGTGGGTGACGATGACGTGGGAAACGTCTTCCCAGCCGAGCCCCAGGGTGGCAAGGCTGCCCACAATGGCACCTTCGCTGCCCTCGACCCCGGTATCGACGATGGTGGCTTCGCCGTGGCGCGCCAGGATGTACGCCGAGACGAATCCCAGATCGACACGCTCCCATGTGAGCGTATCGTCTCCCGGTGGGCTCGTCGTTGTGGCGGCGGTGGTCTGTGGTGAGCTCGTTTGTGGCGAAGTCGTCGCGGGCGAAGTCGTCCCCGGCGGCTCAGTGCTTCCGGCTGCGGCAATCGAGGTGGTAGCTGCTCCAGAATCGTCCTCGCCGGCGCAGGCAACCGCGGCCAGCCCGAACACCGCTACGGCCAGCGTCCCTTTCCCGAGATCCATCACAAAGGCACGACGGCTCATGCTCATGTTCAACTCCCTCCGACCTAGCTGCGAGCGTAGCGATGGATCGGAGCAACTTCGACGCTCCGGCGTAGCCAGGGCCCCTATCGGGGTCCCATGTACGCCGGACGCTGATTCGTCGCTAGCGTTGGCTCATGAGCGACGCTCCGGTGCTCAAAGACTTCATCGATCGCAGGTCGGTAGCCGCCGTTGTCTCCGCAGTCGCAACAGCAGCCGGCGGCTTCGACGAGGACATCATCCTCGAACACATCTTCGACCACGAGTGGGAGCGGAGGGCGCTCAAGCAGCGCATCCGTCATATCGCAGTGTCCATCCGCCCCCATCTTCCCGACGACTATGCGGCGGCATTGCAGATCATGCGTCAAGCCGCGCCGGGCGTCGACGGCGGCGGGATGTCGTTGTGGGCATTCAACGACTTCGTCGAGGAGTACGGCGTCGACGATCCCGATCTGTCGCTGCCGGCTCTGGAGCAGTTCACCGAGCTTGCCTCCAGCGAGTTTGCCGTGCGCCCCTTCATCGTCGAGTACCCGGAGCGCATGGCGACGCAGATGCTGGCATGGGCGAGAGATCCCAGCCCACAGGTACGCCGACTGGCCAGCGAGGGTTTTCGGCCCCGGCTCCCTTGGGGTATGGGTCTTCCCGAGCTCAAAAAGGATCCGGCCCCGATCATCCCTGTCCTCGAGGAACTGAAAAGGGACCCTTGCGATGATGTGCGGCGCAGCGTTGCCAACAACCTCAACGACATAAGCAAGGACCACCCACAGCTCGTGGTCGACTTGCTAACGGAGTGGGCCGACGACTCTTCCGAGATGGACGCACTGATCAAGCATGCCTTACGCACGCTGCTCAAGCAGGGTCACCCGGGAGCCCTCGAGCTGCTGGGATTCCGGCGAGACGCCCGGGTCGACCTGATTGCGGCCGTAGTCGACCCTGTGGTGGTTCGAGTGGGGGACGGCACAGTGCTGAGCCTCGAAATCCGATCCACCACCGATGCCGTCCAGAGGCTGATGGTGGATTACGCAGTGGTTTTCCAGAATGCCTCGGGTACCGGCTCGCGCAAGGTCTACAAAGGTGTGGTCGTCGACCTCGCTGGAGGTGAGAGTTTCGCGCTGAGCCGCAAGATCAGCCTTGCCCAGCGCACCACCCGACGGATTATCGCAGGACCTCACTCGGTCGAGGTTCAGGTGAATGGCGACGTTCTCGCTCGGGTCCGGTTCGATGTGGTCGAGTAGACATGCTGTGCGCAACCTCGATGGCATTGCGGATGTCCACTGCAATCACGTCTTGGCGATCGCCCTCGATTTCTAGATTCTTGCGCGACGCCGGGTAGGAGGGGAACAAGCTGACGTTGCCCAAGCGGTACTCGTGTCCTTTCACCACGTACGCGGAACCGGTTGGGATTGCTGGCTCGCCGGTGCGACGGATGGCGACTTCATTGATCGCCTTGATGGCGGTGTTGCCCATCAGAAGGATCGAGCGGACGTTCGGGAACTGATCCAGCTCCGCTTCGAGATAGTACGAGCAATTGGCAACGGTGTCGGGACGCAGTCCGTATCCGGCTTTGGGACACTTGACGGCGGTCGTCATGTAGACACCGAGGCGACGGATGTCCTCGATGCTGTAGACGTTGTAGCCGGCCGCGCGGAAGGCGGCGATAGTTTCGGCACGCACTATCGGGTCGTCGTAGTCGGTGGCATCCGATGCATCGGCGGGTGGGTCGGCGGAGATCATGATGACCCGAATCTGATCGCGTCGGGCGGGCAGGTTGGGTCGTACATTGGCCCCGTGCTGTACATCCGTGCAGGGGAAATCAACACAGTGATTCAAGTCACCGGCGAGCATGCGCACCTCCGTTGGCAAACGGCGACGCCCTCCTACCGATCTCAGTATGCATCCTGCCGGGGCTTATGCGAAGAAGTTTCTCCGGCTCTATTCGTCGGCGACTTCGTGCTCGGGGAGGGGGTTCGCCTCCAGCCATCGAACAAGCGCAAGCTCCATCTCCACGTGGAAGTGTCGGTAGTACGACTCGGCTCGTTCCAGTCGTTCGGTGGCGAGTGGCCCGATTTCCTTGTTGTGCCGAGCCTTCTCGATGATGTCGATCATGTGGATGGCACCCTCGACGCGGCGTTTGCTCATCTCGACCAGTGGATCCGGGTGAACCCGAAAGCGGTCTCGTCTATGTCCCGGTAACGAGACTCTCTCGACAAAACCGAGAGTCTCGAGCAGCCGAATCATCGTGCTGACGGAACCGGTGGAGGCCTGAAGCAAATCGGTCAACTCGGCCTGGGTCACATAGGGTCGCTCGGTGAGTATCAAAAACGCAAAGATCCGGCCGCCCATCCGAGGAAAGCCGAACTGTTCGAACATAAGGCTGAACGACTCGACCGTCTCCGCTAAGCCGGGCGACATCAACGGGACATCGTTCTTGACAGGTTCTTCCACGTGGTCCCTCCTGGATAGGGACTTTCGCCTCTATCAGTAATTTCAGTAATTACTGATATCGTTGATACTAGTGAATCGGATGGTGCTGTCAAGCAGCATCCCAGAGGGAGAAAGGCCAAGCCATGATCGAACTTCTCAATGTCTCGAAGAGGTTCGGGGACGGGGTCCCGATTGTTGCTCTGGCCGATGTCGACTTGAAGGTCGAAGCCGGTGAATTTGTCGTGGTGCTCGGCCCTTCGGGCAGTGGCAAGACAACCCTCCTCAACATGGTGGGGGCGCTCGACAACCCGAGTGAAGGCACCATCATCGTCGACGGCGTCGACATCTCGAACGCGACTCGCAGGCAACTGTTCGACTTCCGCCGCAACACCGTCAGCTTCATCTTCCAGAGCTTCAACATCTTCCCCGGTCTCACCGCCGCCGAGAACGTTCAGTTCGGCGCTGATGCTGCGGGGCGCGGTGATGAGGTAAATCCTGCAGAGATCCTGGCGGCAGTGGGGCTCGGTGATCGTGTTGATCAGTTTCCCCACGAACTCTCCGGCGGTGAGCAGCAGCGAGTTGCCATCGCTCGAGCGCTTGCCACCGGCAATCCGGTGATGCTCGCCGACGAGCCGACCGGTGAACTCGACTTCGTCACCGGTGTTCAGATATTGGAGTTGCTCCAGAAGCAGGCCGCCGATGGCCGAGCAGTGCTCGTGGTGACTCACAACCGAGAGATTTCGCGCGTAGCCGACCGTGTCGTCGAGCTGAGCAGCGGACGGATCGTGAGTGACGGCCCTCCTGTGGGGGGCAAAGCGTCGCTCTCAGAACTGCACTGGTGACATCATGAAAGACTGGTTTCTCATTCTGCGCTGGTCCTGGCGAGATCTGCGCAAGTACTGGGTGAAAGTGATTGCGATCGCCCTGGTGATCGGGATCGGCACCGGCGCCTACGCCGGCCTGACCAGCACCGCCAACTGGCGACGCGATTCCAACGTAGCCAGCATGGAGTTGCTGAACATGTACGACGTTCGCTTCGAGCTGGCGACGGACAGTTCGGTGCCTGTGGGGGAGCTGGCTGCTGCTGCATCCGGTATCGAGCACGCGGGTTGGATCGAAGGCACGGTCGAGCGCCTCATCCGGCCGACTCAGGTCGATGCGTCGACCGGGACCGAGACCGTCTTGGTTCCCGGCGAAATCGTTGGTGTAGATGTCACCAACGGTGGGCCTGCCATCAACGGCTGGCACACCGCAACCGGAGACGGTCTCACCGTCGCCGACGCCGGACAGCCGGTCGTCTTGCTCGAGGAAGGCTTTGCCTTTCACAACGACCTTGCGAAGTCGGGGATGATCACGGTCAGTGGCGGGGTCGAGCTCGAATACAAGAACACTGCGATGACTCCCGAATCCTTCATTGTGGTTCCTGAGAACACGACCAGCTTTGCCCAAGGCACCTATGCGGGCGTGTTCACTTCGCTGGAAACCGCGCAGCGCTTGACGGGGTTCGATGGTGGGGTCAACGACCTCATCCTCACCGTTGGTGCCGAGGCGGACCGGGATGTTGTTGCCACCGAGGTGAAGAACGCAATCAGCGACCTCGGAGTCGGGGTCAACACCATCTTGCGAGAGGATGACCCCTCGTACCGGCTCCTCTTCGAGGATGTCGAGAACGATCAGGAGTTCTTCAACATCTTTGCCCTGCTCATCTTCGTGGGGGCAGTGATGGGGGCGTTCAACCTCATCACCCGTCTCTCGGAAGCTCAGCGGCGCGAAATCGGTATTGCGATGGCGCTCGGAGTCGCGCCGCGCAAGATCGCCCTGCGGCCACTGCTGGTGGGCGCCCAGATCGCACTGCTCGGCGTGGTATTCGGTGTTGGGGTCGGCCTGCTCATCGGCAACTTGATGCGCTCGGTATTGGACACGTTCCTGATATTGCCGGTGTGGCTCACCGACTTCCAATGGAGCTTGTTCTTCTGGGTAGCGGTCGTCGGATTCGTCGTTCCTTTTGCAGCTGCGGCCTATCCCGTCTGGAGGGCGGTGCGGGTCAAGCCGATCGAGGCCATTCGCACGGGGCATCTAGCAGCTCGCGGCGGCGGGTTGGCCCCGGTCATCAAGCGACTCAGGCTGCCGGGTGACACGTTTGCCCAGCTCCCGTTCCGCAACCTGCTGCGGGCACCGCGCCGTGCAGTGCTGACCGCTCTCGGCATCGCAGCGATCATGGCCGTCCTGGTTGGGTTTCTCGGTGCCATCGACTCGTTCCTGGGGGCTCTGGACCGAGGCACTGCGATGGTCGAAGGCAGCAGCCCGAACCGAATGGTGGTGAGCCTCGAGACCGTGCTCCCGAGCGACCATCCTGCGGTAGCTGCTATCGAAGAGGCAGAGAGTGTCGAATTCGCGGTTCCGGTACTCCAGATTGGTGCCCGTGCCGATGGAGTGGAGGAGCTGGATCTCCTCGTCGAGGTGCTGGATCTGAGCAACGATATGTGGCAGCCCGCCTTGACTGCGGGATCCCTGGAATCCGGTGTCGACGGGCTGATACTTGCCGAGGTTGCGGCGGATGATCTCGGGGTCGAGGTCGGAGATTCTCTGAGCGTCACGGTTCCGGTGCGCTCAGGTGATAGCAGCTTCAGATTCGTCGAGGCCGATCTGATCGTCGCCGGGCTGCATAAGAGCCCGATTCGGTTCAACGCGTACATGGATGACGCGGCCCTCTCGCTGCTCGGTGCGGATGGCCTGGCGAATGTTGTCTATGCCAATCCGGGACCGGGTTTCACCTCCGGGGACGTGCAGCGCGAGTTGTTCAGTCTCGAGGCAGTTGGCTCGGTGCAGAAGGCAACGGCCACCGCCGACGATCTCGATGACTTGATGGCGCAGTTCGTTGGGATCTTGCAGGCGGTCGCCTTTTTCGTCCTGCTGCTTGCTGTTCTGATGGCCTTCAACTCGGCCTCGATTTCCTTCGAGGAGCGGCAGCGCGAGCATGCCACGATGTTCGCCTACGGGGTGCGGGTGCGGAAGGCGCTTCGCATGGCCGTCATCGAGAACCTGACAATCGGCATCGTTGCGACCGTGATCGGTTTTGGCGGTGGCCTATGGATGCTGTGGTGGGTAGTCAATATCACCGCAGCGGAGACCATGCCCGAGATCGGCTTGCTGGTCGAGCTCTCACCGGCAACGTTGGTCACCGTCATCGTGCTCGGCGTCGCTGCGGTGGCGCTGGCTCCGCTGTTTACGGCACGCCGTATGCGACGCATGGATCTCCCCGGCACGCTTCGTGTCATGGAGTAGCGGGCTTACCCTCCCTTCCCGCCCGCGATTGGTCCCCCCGGTTCTCCCGGGGGGACCAGCTCTATTCTTGCGTGCCGGGGGCTCATACCGGTCGTTTCGAACCGGCGCACCCCGGTTACACATCGGCTTCTCCGAGCAAGGCGGGGGTCAGGGCTTTCGGGCTCGCACGATGGCGGAGTGCATTCCATCGGCCACATCATGAGTGGGTTCGATCGACACGTTGGTGAATCCGGCGGCCTGGAGACCGTTCCGGTATTCGGCGAAGCTCAATGCCCCGGCGATACAGCCCACCCATGAGCCCCGCTCGAGGCGGTCGGCTGCGGATAATTGATCGTCGGCGACAACGTCGGCAATGCCGATCCGGCCGCCACCCCGGAGTACACGGAACATCTCGGCAAACACGGCCGGCTTGTCGGTAGAGAGGTTGATCACGCAATTGGAAATGATGACGTCGACCGCGTCGTCGTGGAGCGGGATTTCCTCGATCGATCCCTTGCGGAACTCTACGTTTGTTGCTCCGGCCTCCTGCTGATGTCTGCGAGCCAGATCGAGCATTTCGTCCGTCATATCGATTCCGTACGCAAAGCCCTCCGGCCCGACGCGCTTCGCCGAAAGCAGGACGTCGATTCCGGCACCGGAGCCGAGGTCGAGCACGGTTTCGCCGGACAGCAAGTCCGCCACGACCGTGGGGTTGCCGCAGCCGAGCGAGGCCAGGGCGGCCCCATCGGGAATCGCGGACAGTTGGTCGGACTCGTATAGCCAAGTACCGAAGTCGCCCGAATCGGCGGTATCAAAGGCGGCGGAGGTGGGTGAGCAGCAGTCAGTCGCGCAACACGATGCATCCACACTCTGTGCGGCCGCAGCGTATCGTTCCCTCACCTGGTTACGCACCTCGGTTGTGTCGGTCATCGCTCACCTCATTCATATTCATGCCTGTCGATATGTTAGTGCCTATATCGACATGCGTCAATACGAAGTTATGCTATGTCCATGAAGGAAATCCAGCCTTGTTGTGAGCCTGTGTTGCTGGAGCCGATCGATCCGGCCGAGGCCGAGGAGCTTTCCAGGGGCTTCAAGCTGCTCGCCGACCCGATCCGGCTCCGCATTCTCAGCTTGGTCGCAAACGCACCCAGCGGCGAGCTGTGCGCTTGTGACCTGCCGGCCGCTATCGGGCGTAGTCAGCCCACGGTGAGCCACCACCTGTCGTTGCTGGCGGAAGCCGGACTACTCACACGGGAACAGCGCGGCAAATGGGCCTGGTTCCGGGTCGAGGCAGAGCGAATTGCGGTGCTACGGGACGCACTCGCCGTCGGCTGACCCGCAACGTCGAGTAGGCGGGTTCAGGTCCAGGCCAAGCTGCTTCGCTTCGCCCAGTACACCTCTGGGGTCTCAACAAGAGCAGAGAGGTCCGGGACATCTGCAGCATCGATATCCAGCGCCCGTAGATTGGACCGAAGCTGCTCTACGGTCGACGCTCCGCTGATAACTGCGTCCACCCAGGGCTGGGCCAGCGCTGCGGCAATCGCGATCGCATCTGCCGGGAATCCTGGGACCGCCTTCACCAGGGCTGAGCTGGTTGCCGGTTCGCGCACTGTGAGCCGTCCGTTTGCCATCGACTCCTTGATCAGGATCCCCTTGCCGGCTCCATGGGCCTCCGCCAACGCATTTCCGGCTGATTGCTCGAGGAGATTCCAGGTGCTTTGGATGGTTCCGAACAACCCAATCCCATCGCGCTCAATGGCCATCGCCTTCCGAATCACGTCAGCCTGTTTGGGACCGCTGGTGCTGAGGCCGATGGTCATACCTCCGTTGCGCAGCTCGGCCAGCCGGTTCAGGACCGAATCATCGTCGAGGACACCGGACTCGAGGGTGGCGGAATGGATCTGGTATACCGCAAGATGCGAGCCCAGGTTCGCCCTGCTCTCTTCGAGTTGCTGTTGGAGATTGGCGAGACTGTGGTCCTTGATCTCGTGCACATCAGCGTCGACCCGCCAGGCGGCAACGTAGCGATATCCCCACTTGGATGACACGGTAACGGGCTCGGTGGCATGGCCGGCAGCCAGCCAGCGACCAAGGAATGCCTCGCCGTCCCCATATGAACGCGCGGTATCGAAATAGCGGATGCCGGCGGCGTAGGCGGCGGACAGCACTGAATGGCTGTGCTGTTCCAGGTCGATCCTGCCGCTGCGTCCGGCCAGGTCCCTGTTGTGGCCTAGATTGATGTAGCCGGGACGGCCTAAAGCCGCCAATCCGAGGCCAATCCTGGTTACAGAGTGTCCTGTGCCTTTGAGTTGTCTGGTGAGCATGATTTGATCCGGGTTGTGGCGCTGCCCGGCCGCAGATCGGCGGTAGCCTGCCGGGCCCGGCAATTGCTGTCGAAGGTACCATCAACGTCTAGCTGCGGTCCCTCCGTGGCTGATTTGAAGTTCAGGGGCCGGGCACGCACGGGATCTCTGCATTCGAGAAGTCTCGATGTCGCTCCAACAGGCATTTACCCGATTGGCTGGTCTGGTCCGATGCCGGCATCGAGGCACTGGGTGTGAGTCTCCGGAACCGGAGGGATCCGCAGCAGAGCTGATGATCGGTTTCCCGTCTACGTCGGCTCGAAACCAGCATGCTCGGATTCGATTAGCTCGGTGTCCGCGTACTGCGGTCGGATGATTCGGATCTGGAGGAAGAAGCGGGTAGTGGACTCGCCGAGGCGACCGATGGCACGGGCGAAAGCGTCGGTGGTCCCGGCGGTGGCGGCGCCCAGTATCAAGATCGGCGAGATCGACCAGGACAGCTTGGCGAGAGTCAACTCCCGCTTTGCCCCCAGCAGCTCGTGCATCTGAAGGAAGATTGCAGCGTTGGCGATGTTGGCGACGATGGTCAGCGCTACCAGTCCACTGATCTCGTAGGCGGCAGGCACGAGTCGGGTCATCGGGTTCAGAGCCCACGACCATCCGGCCACGCCGAGATAGGCAACTCCGGCGAGGCCGATGGCGATGAGGAACACTCTGCCGGTGTGGCGGGCGATGGCGCGGTCCCTTTTCATAGCGGCTTCGATCGTCCTCGGGCCGAGCACGGCGGTGAGCCCCGTGGCGAATACGAGAACCGGCTGGGCAACGACGCGTGCCGCTCCGGCAAAGCCCAGGGCTTCAGGACTGGCGAGGCGAGTGATGATGGTGGCCGCCAGGAACGCAGATAGTGATGGGGCGGCAGCCTGCAGGACGAGCCAGCGCCCCCGCCGGGCCAGTGAAGCGAAACGGAGGCTGCGTTCCTCCGGAGAGTGATGCTGGAATCTGCGGGTGAGAAGCCAGCCGAGTGATAGAGAAGTCAGGTTTGCCAGGCTGAGTGCGCCGAATGGTATCCATGCTATTTCGATGTCCAGGCTCATCATCCCGAAGATGGCGACCACGGCAACGACGAACTGGGCGATCGATACCGTCGCCGCCAACCAGGATCGAGTTGCTATGTGGAGCATCTTGCGTACGTGATCTTGCACCGGGGATAGAAACCCGGCGATTCCCGCAGTGAGGGTGAAAGGAATGATCACGTCGGCCGTCGTGAGCGGTGCCGCTACCAGCGCGGCAAGCAGGGCGCTCAATAAGCCGACAAGTGCCGGGAGCGCGCCGAGGCGTAGGGTGCGGTTGATCAGGCCGATGCGCATTCCCAGGGGGAAGCCAACTGCATCGACCTCGGCAGGGGTGAAGATCAGGTTGCGAGGGAGAACTCCGCCGAGCAGGAAGGCAGTGAAGAAGAGCTCGTATACGCCCCGTTCGGTGTCGGCGAGCAAGTTCACGGCCGCCAGGCCGACCGCGAACGTCGCCAACGAGGCAAAAGATGCATCGATTATCCCGGCAGGCAGCCGCCTTTTCAGGCCTCGACTCTCTACCACGGACGCCTCGCCCTTCTCCGGCGGCCCATTGTGCTGGGCGCTCGAACTCGAAGGAGCAACCTAGCAGCGAGGAAGGTATCGCCTTGGGAGCCGGCAGCGGATAGCCTTCACTTGGTCATGCTGCTACAGGACATCGTCGACACATCGAGGAAGGTGGCCGCCACCAGCGCCCGTAACGAGAAGATCGCACTTCTGGCAGAGGCGGTGGCGAGGCTACGAGGGCTCGAGCTGCCGGTCGGCGTGGCCTATCTCTCCGGCGTCGTCCCGCAGGGCGCATTCGGGGTCGGCTACGCATCAATGCGCGACCTACCTCAGCCTGCCGTCGAGTCGACCCTCGAGTTGCTCGGAGTCGACGCTGAGCTCGAGGCTGCTTCTGTCATCGTGGGCTCGGGTTCGACGGCAACGAGGCGTGAGATCATCGATGGCCTCTTCTCGCAGGCCACCCCCGACGAGCAGGGATTTCTAGCCGACCTCTTGCTGGGAAGTCTCCGTCAGGGAGCCAGCGAGCGGCTCATGATGGATGCGGTCGCCAAGGCGTTCGATATCCCGGCGACGCTGGTGCGGCGGGCGACGATGTTCACCGGGGACGTTGCCGAGGTTGCCGGTGCGGCGGCGACAGGAGGGCGTCCTGCGATTGCGGCAATTGGCTTGCGGCTGTTCCGCCCCGTCCTCCCGATGCTGGCCAAGGCGGCCGCATCAGTCGAGGAGGGCCTGGCTCGGCTCGGTTCTGCCGCCGTGGAGCGGAAGCTGGACGGAGCCAGGATCCAGGCACACCTCCGCGATGGTGAGGTCCGGGTCTATACCCGTAACCTCAACGACGTCACCGATCGGGTGCCTGAGGTGGTCGCAGCGATTCGCACACTGGATGCCGACTCGCTGGTGCTCGATGGCGAGGCAATCGGGCTGCGCGCCGATGCCAAGCCGTTGCCGTTTCAGGTGACGATGGGCCGGTTCGGCACCGAAGGCGAGGATCGGCCGATAGTGCTCTCGCCGTTCTTCTTCGATGTGCTGCATATGAACGGCGATGATGTACTCGATCTACCAACATTGCAGCGTATCGAGCTGCTCGATCGCTTGGTCCCTGAGGATCTTCGCGTTCCACGCGTGGTCACTGAGAACGCCGAGACGGCCCGGCGATTCTTCGATGAAACGCTCGCCGCCGGACACGAGGGTGTCGTTTTGAAGGCGCTCGATGCTCCATATGCGGCCGGGCGGCGCGGGGCTGCTTGGCTGAAGGTCAAACCCGTGCACACCCTCGATCTGGTCGTGCTTGCCGTCGAGTGGGGCTCGGGGCGCAGGCAAGGATGGCTGAGCAACATCCACCTCGGCGCCCGGGCTGCCGACGGAAGCTTTGTGATGCTGGGAAAGACGTTCAAGGGAATGACCGACTCGATGCTGGAGTGGCAGACGAAGCGTTTCCTCGAGCTGGAGAGTCATCGCAAGGGACATGTGGTTTATGTGCGGCCCGAACAGGTCGTCGAGATTGCATTCGACGGTATTCAGTCTTCGTCTCGCTATCCGGGTGGGATGGCGCTGCGCTTTGCCCGGGTCAAGGGGTACCGGAACGACAAGACCGCAGCCGAGGCGGACACCATCGAGACGGTGCGGGCCATTTTCGAGGGGCTGTGATTACTCGGCGATTTTCAGCTCGAATTCGCAGGTACCGATCATTTCGGAGAATTCGGTACGGTCCTCGTTTTCGGTCAACTCAATGACGCAGTCCCCGGTCAAGTTCACGTAGGCGCCGGTGCCGCCGGCGATTTCGCCGTCGAATTGCCGGGAGCCTTCGGTGACTTCCTCGAGCAGGGTGAAAGTTCCCGAGCCGTCGTCACAAACGTATTCCTCCCACCCGATGCGGGGGACGTCCCAGTGGCTGCCTCCGGCAGCGTAGGCGGCTTCGATTAGCTCCATGGACTCATCGATCGTCATGGGAGTGCCATCGGGGTGTGTGAGGCCGGTGTTCTGTCTGTCTCCGCTACGGCACAGCAGCCCGGCGTCGACCAGGTCGCCGCTGGCGGTCCACGGCTGGGCCATGATCGGTTCGTGGTCGAAGATCACGGTGGAGTCGAGCGCGCCGTCGCCACATCCTGTGAGGACCAACAGCCCTCCTATTGCTATGGTCGCCGCAGCTTTGGTCGTTCTCCTCATGACCAGCCGCCCTCTCCGCATCGAGTCACCGGGTCGTGGTTCGTCAGCAACCGGTAACGTTCGGTGAGTTGCGCGCAGGTGGCTGTAGCGAAGGCGATCGGCCACAGCGCATCCTCTGTTCCGCTGATTGCCCATGGGATGGTGAACCCCGCTTGCTCAACTCCGCGCGCCGCCCACTCGGTGTCTGCGCTGCGCCACGTGCTCAACCCGACGAGCTCGTTGAAGGCATCACGGACATCGTCCGTCAGATGGTCGACCATCCAGATGTGAGCGAGTTCGTGGAGGCCGTAGGCGGCGGCGGTCGGATTCCAGCCGGAGGCGGAGTCCTCCCACTCGAGTCGGTCCTCCTCGAAGCAGATCACCACAGTGTGGCGGCCCGCATAACGTTCGTCGGTTTCGATCGCCAGGCCTCCCAGGTTGTCACACTCCGGGGCGGGTGGGTACCACACAGCCGCCACCTCGGGCACGCCGATGCCCGATTCGAAGTAGCGGTCGAACAGCCAGCGGGTGAACTCCTCTTGGATGGGCTCGGCGTTGACCAGCTCGACGAGGGAACCACCGACGTCGAGGGCCTCTGTGACATTGTCTTGGAGATCTGGAGGCAACTCGAAAGTGGACCACCAGCCGTCGGGGAGGCTTGTAAGGCACCGTTGCGCCGAGGGGACATGGGTGTAGCGGGTCTCCCTGTCGATGGTTTGCCCGCTCAGCACCAAACGGCGCGCCTCGAGCCGGGGACACTCTCCACCCAACTGAACGAGCACGATCAACTGGACAACTCTGCCGTCCTGACGCGTGAATATCGCCGGTGCCGGGCCCGCTTGCAGTGGCGGAGCAGCCGGGAGATCGCCAAGCAGTTCGGCCGCGCTACGCCATTCTCGTCCGCTGATCTCGTCCCGCACGACAACGGCCGGCGAGTACAAAGCGGAGAGCACCACGCGGTCCTTGTTCCCCCAAGCCTCGAAATAGCGTTCTGCCAACTCCTCTGCCGCCAATTCTTCCGGCGTGTCACGCTCCTCGGTTCCCTCGACATTCCGGAATGTCATGGCCGCCGTCTGGCCGCCCCTACCGAAGGAGTAGGTCTGTGCCCACGTGCTTCCACCTGTCCCTTCCTCGTCGTAGGCAGACCACCAAACTAGGGCGCTGTCGGGAGATACGAACAGGTGATCTGCTCTGACGTCCGGATTGCCGTCTCCTACGAACCAGATCTTGCGAACCGCTTCCACAACCTCATCCGGCGTCGTCGCTACGCCGAGATCCCAGGCGGTCAGATCGAGAGTCCCGCCGGCCGTGAAGAAACGCGCGGTCTGATATGGGTCGGTGGTGTCGTAGGCCTCGGCCAGTAGCGCGACAACGGCCTCGGCTTCTTCGGCCCAGGTCTCGTCTTCGGCAGCCTCTGAGGCGTCGCCGCACGCTCCGGCGAGAAGTAGTGCCACAGCCACCACAGTGACGGCGTGTCGCCTCATAGCTTCACCATATCCTGGAGTTCACTGATTGGTAAGCGGGAACCGTCACCACAGCCGTGGAACGCTGGCTAGCTTGACCCGGGTGATTCGCCGCTACTTCGTCGCACTCTCGCTGGTGGTGTCTGCCTGTGCGGCCGACCCTGCCTTGACCACGGAGCCACCTGTTTCGACCACCACTCCCACAACCACCGCGGCCGTTCCCGAACCACCGGATGGTCTGTTTGATGCCCGGAGTGAGGTGATCCCTCCTGCACCTGCCGTATCGACTGCGCCGCTGAGTGACGACGCCGTGACGGCCGTCGAGAGGGTGTGGGGCTCGCTCGACGAGTATGTGGCACCCGAGGACATCCGCGCCATCGGTGCGACCGGCGATGCTCGCCTTGGGTGGTTGTTGGCCGATCTGATGCGGTTCTTCCAGGGAACCGAGGTATGGCGAGCGATTGTCGAAGCTTTCAACGAACTGGCGGGTACCGAGCTCGGTCCCTTGTTTGCGGATGTCCCGTGGCGACGGATGAACGACTACATGATCGCCTGGGATCTTCCTGCCCCTCCCGGCTATGCCGAATACAAGCGAAGGCTGTTCACGCTGGTGGAGCCGGGTTGGGAACCTTTCTTCGAGGATGACATCGGTTTGGCGGACTGGCGTTTGATCAGCTGGGGTGGTGTCTTCATCGACAATCGGCAACTGGGCGATCTCGGACGCTGTCCCCGTGGTTGTATCCCCGCACTCGATGACCCTCCGGTCATCGACGCCGGAGGAGGGGATTGGTATCCCGACGACGGGATCGTCTTTGCCGTTGAGATCAACGGTGAGGCGCGGGCCTACCCGAAGAACATGATGGAAGTCCACGAGATGGTCAACG
>JARFRN010000172.1 GCA_029287195.1 Acidimicrobiia bacterium
CGCTTGCACGCATCTTGAAATCGCGCGGGTTGTCGGTGGTGCTGCAGAAGCTGGATCCCTACATAAACGTCGACCCGGGAACGATGAATCCCTTCGAGCACGGCGAAGTGTTTGTGACGGAAGACGGCGGGGAAACCGACCTCGACTTAGGCCACTACGAGCGGTTCCTCGGAGAGGATCTGCGCCGAGATTCGAATGTGACCACGGGCGCCGTCTATCAGTCGGTGATTCGCAAGGAACGCCGTGGCGACTACCTCGGAGCCACGGTTCAGGTTATTCCCCACATCACCAACGAGATCAAGACTCGCATCCGCAAGCTGGGAGGGGACGACGTCGACGTTGTCATCAGCGAGATCGGCGGCACCGTCGGCGACATCGAGAGTCTTCCCTACCTCGAAGCGATCCGACAGATGCGCAAGGACGTTGGACGCAGCAACTCGTGCTATATCCACGTCACGTTGGTCCCTTTCCTCGAGACAAGTGACGAGTTGAAGACCAAGCCCACTCAGCACTCTGTGGCAACTCTCCGCAGTACCGGAATTCACCCAGACGTCATCGTGGCCCGCTCCGATCGGGAAATCGACGAATCTGTTCAGCGCAAGATCAGCTTGTTCTGCGACGTAGACAGTGACGCTGTGATCAACGCCATGAATGTCGACGACATCTACGCAGTCGTATTGAATATGTACGGGGGCGGATTGGACAGGGTGGTTTGCCGAGTTCTCGATATCGAGGCTCCCGGGGCCCGCCTGGACGATTGGAAGGAAATGGTCCATCGTCTGGCTCATCCCACCAACGAGGTCACTATTGGTCTGGTCGGCAAGTATGTCGATCTGCCCGATGCCTACCTCTCGGTTGTGGAATCGCTTCGGCATGGGGGTCTGGCCAATGACACATCGGTGACTATCCGGTGGATTCCGGCCGAGGAAGTCGACGGGTTGCTCGCCGAATCACATCTAGAGGGACTCGACGGGATTGTCGTCCCGGGCGGCTTCGGAATTCGGGGAGTGGAAGGGAAGATCCGGGCCATCCGGTATGCCCGTGAAGAGGGCATCCCGTTCCTCGGTCTTTGTCTCGGGCTGCAGTGCGCTGTGATCGAGTACGCCAGGAACGTACTGGGCGCAGCAGATGCACACAGCACCGAGTTCGATCCAACGACACAGACGCCGGTCATAGACCTGATGCTCGATCAACACGATGTGGAGGACATGGGCGGCACGATGCGGCTCGGGGTCTATCCGGCCCGGCTCGAGGAAGGCTCGTTGGCCTACCGGCTTTATGGGCAGCCCGTCGTCTACGAGCGTCACCGCCATCGTTGGGAGGTCAACAACCGCTACCGGAAAGCGCTCGCCGACGCCGGCTTGATCGCCAGCGGTGTGTCGCCCGACGAACGCCTGGTCGAGATCGTCGAGATTCCAGCGCATCCGTATTTCATCGCAACGCAGTTCCATCCCGAATTCACCTCACGACCCGATGATCCGAACCCACTGTTTGTCGGCTTGGTCCGCGCCGCGCTGGCTCGCAGAGCCGGGTTGCGGCGGCAAGAAAATCTCAGTCCTGCCGTGCAGATCGATTCGTAGTGCTGCGCCCAACAACGTCGACCCTTGCGGTTGGGGTCTGGGGCGCAACATGAGCGCTTCGCATGGTTTCAACATCGTGGCATCCCGCGTGATCTGTGAGACCCCCTTCGTCGAGCTACTCGAACTGGATCTGGAGACACCGAGTGGCGACATCGGTAAGCGGACCGTGGTACGAAGCGGCGGCGCGGTGTCTGTCGTGCCGATCGACGGCGAGGATGTGGTGCTGATTCGCCAGTATCGCGCTCCACTCGACAAGGCAATCCTCGAGTTGCCGGCAGGCAAGTTGGACGTCCCCGGCGAAAACGTCGAAGCGGCCGCGCGACGGGAACTGGCAGAGGAGGTCGGTTTCCGGGCGGGACGGATGGAGCAAGTGGCGCAGTTTCACACGAGCCCCGGGTTCCTAGACGAGCAGATGACTATCTTCGTAGCAACCGACCTCACCCCGGTGCCTGTCAATCCCATGGGTGCCGAGGAAGTCGCCGCGGAGATCGTGCGCATCCCAATCTCGGAGGTGACGGCACATCTCGATGAGATCGAGGACGGGAAGACCCTGGTCGGGCTCATGGCTTTGCTGCTGACCAGAAGCCGCGGATGAGTGGCCGGGGCACCGGAATGGACGTCGATCATGCAATAGAGGAGTTCTTCACCTCGCTTGTTGCCGAGCGGGGTCTCGCCGCAAACACGATCCAGGCCTACCGTCGTGACCTGCGCCAGTACCGGAGATATCTCGCTGGCCGCGCAATCGACGGGATCGAGGATGTCGCTGCGGCGGACGTTTCGGGTTACGTGGAAATGCTGTGGATGGCCGGCGCAGCTCCGGCAACAGTAAGTCGCAAGGTTGCAGCCGTGCGCGGTCTCCACCGGTTCCTCGTGGCCGAGGAGTACGTTGCGACCGACCCGACAGCTCTCATTGAGACTCCGCAACGGAGTCGCGGGCTCCCGAAGGCCCTGTCGGTGGACGAGGTAGCCAGTCTTCTAGCTACGGCGGATACCGGTACTCCATTGGGAATCCGCGACGTTGCACTCTTGGAGTTCCTGTATGCATCGGGGACACGAGTGTCTGAGGCGATTCGCCTCGATCAAATCGACGTGGATCTGGATGAAGCAACTGCTCTCGTCACCGGCAAGGGTTCCAAGCAGAGACTCGTGCCGCTCGGCACCTTCGCAGTAAACGCGCTGAGGCGCTATTACCCGATTCGCCGCAAGCTCATTGGGGAGGGAACTGATCCAGGCGCCGTGTTCGTGAGTGTTCGCGGCAGGCGGCTCACCCGGCAAGCCGTGTGGCAGATCATCAAGAAGACTGCGCTCGCAAGTGGGTTGGATACGCAAGATGTCAGCCCTCATGTGCTGCGACACTCAGCAGCCACTCACATGGTGGAGGGCGGGGCAGACCTGAGAAGCGTTCAAGAACTACTCGGCCACGCTAATATCTCAACTACGCAGGTATATACGAGGGTGTCCCCTCAGCACTTGTACGAGGTGTATGTAACCTCGCATCCACGCGGCCGATGAAGGTCGCAGCAGAGGAACCGGAGTGGTTGTCGTGAACATCGATGGCGCCGTTGCAGCGTTGAAAACAGAGCGGGCGAAGCTGGTCAGACAGCTGAACGAGCTCGGAGCTACCGAGACGGGCGAACTTACCGGTGATGTCGACTACGGCGACGGTTTCGCCGATGCAGCCGCAGCCACTGCGGAACGCAGCGAGGTTCTGGGGATCGTCGACAACCTCACCAAGTTGCTTGCCGACGTCGATCAGGCGCTCGCCAAGGTCGACGACGGCACCTACGGGCTCTGCAAGGCGTGTGGCAAAGAGATCGGTGCCGCCCGTATGGAGTTCCGGCCAACATCGCGCTACTGCGTTGACTGTAAGTCGCGTCGCTCTGCTTGAGCGCCACTTGACTCGCCCGGCTGGGTTGAGGCTGCCACTATGCGGCATCTGATCAGACGGTTCTTCGGGGCATTGTTGAGTCGTCGACTCGGCCCGGAGGAGCAGGCCTGGGTCAACCGGATATTGCGAGCCGATTTGGCACGCCTCTTCTGGCAGCAGGCAGCAATAGATCAACGTCACGCCTACGAAGTGGCACGGCGCACCGAGCAGGCTCTGGGTCCGGACATTTCGGCGTTGACCGCAGCGCTCCTACATGATGTAGGAAAGCGCCACAGTCGAGCGGGCGTTATCGGCCGTTCCTTGGCAACAATCACGGACACATTGCGGCTTCCGCTGACGGCGGACTGGCGCAGGTACCGGGACCATGAACAACTCGGAGCCAAGGAGCTGGCAGAGCGAGGCGCCGATCCGCTTGCCGTTGCCTTTGCGGCAGGGCTTCGTCCCCCGGCTGACGAGGTCGAGACCGAGGTGTGGGAGGCGTTGATCTCAGCGGACAATGCATGATTTGCGGCCCGAAAGCCTCGATCTCGGACGCGGGCGGTTTAGCATGCCTCCCGAGGTGAATCCATGAGCTACGAAGTAAAGACGCGCGTCTTCGAAGGCCCGCTCGACCTGCTCCTGCAGCTCATCACTTCGCATCAGGTGGAGATCATCGAACTCAGCCTGGTCGACCTCGTCGGGGAATATTTGCACCATCTCGACCTGATGGAAGAGATGGATATCGATGTCACCAGCGAGTTTCTACTGATCGCTGCCACTCTCATCCAGCTAAAGGCGCGACATCTGTTGCCGGACGATCGCGCGATCGACATCGATGAAGAGCTGGCGCTCGCCGAAGAGCGCGATCGATTACTGGCTCGCCTGCTGGCGTGCCTCACTTTCAAGGATGTTGCCGCAGTGCTCGCACATCGACTCGACGGGAACGCCAGATATGTGCCCCGCTTGGCCGGGCTCGATCCGCAGATCATTCCTTTGCAACCGGAGGTTGAGCTGGGTGTAGGTATCGCTGAATTCGTGGGCATTGCGGAAAGGGTGTTCACGGCCACACCCGACGAGCCGGATCTCGACCATCTGGATCTCGAGCTACCCAGCGTCGCCGATGCCATCGCCGACGTCCGTGTCAGGGTGAGCGCCGCCATCGAGACCGAGTTCGATACGCTGGTCGCCCACTGTGATTCACCCGTCGACGTCGTGGCCTACTTCCTGGCGCTGCTGGAGTTGGCGCGGTGGGGTGTTGTCCGCATAAGCCAAGCTCACCGCGATGCTCCGATCGAAGTGGTGCGGGGCAAGGCCTCTGTGGACCGTGGAGAGTTCACCAGTGAGTGGGCCGAGTGATGGACACTCGGGCGCTGCTCGAAGCGATGTTGTTCGTAGCCGAGGAACCCATTCCGGCCGGTGAGCTTGCCGAGGTTCTGGAGCTGCCATTGAACGACGTTGAAGCTGAGCTGGGTGCTTTCGCGCAGAGCCTGCAACAAGAGGGACGAGGCCTGGTGCTGCGCGAACTCGGCGGCGGCTGGCGACTCTTCACCCATCCGGACGCGCGAGCCTACCTAGAGCGCTTTGCCGCAAGCGAACGAAACACACGGTTGTCAAAGGCTGCCCTCGAGACGCTTGCCGTCGTTGCTTACAAGCAACCCGTATCTCGCGGCCAAGTATCCGAGATTCGGGGCGTCGATTCCGAGCGGGCACTGCATACGCTGGAGAGACGGGGCCTGATTGCTGAAGTCGGTACGGCCTCAGGGCCCGGCCAGGCTTACCTCTACGGAACGACACCGCTGTTCCTGGAGAAGATGGGGCTGCGAGCACTCGGCGAGTTGCCGCCGTTGGCCGACCACGTGCCGCCGGCGGACGTGGTCGACGCATTAGAGCGGCCTTTCCGGTCGGAGGAATCATCGACAGACTCCAGAAGCTGATCGCGCACACCGGGTTGATGTCTCGGCGCAAGGCGGAGGATCTGATTCGAGCGGGCCGGGTCATGATTGACGGACGCACTGCCGTTCTTGGTGACAGGGCGGATCCTGCCAGCGCACGCGTCGCCATCGATGGAGTTCCGCTGCCGGTACGTCCGGGTCTCATCTACCTGCTTCTCAACAAGCCACGCAATGTGATCAGCACCGCAGCGGACACTCACGGCCGTCGTACGGTGATCGACCTGGTCGAGGCACCCAGTCGCGTATACCCCGTGGGGCGTCTCGATGCGGACTCCGAAGGCCTGCTGATTCTCACCAACGACGGCACCCTTGCCGATCTGCTGACGCATCCCCGCTACGGGGTCACGAAGACATACGTCGCACGGGTTGAAGGTGTTCCCCGCCGGTCAGATCTGAAGCAGCTGCAAGCCGGCGTCGAGCTGGAAGACGGACCCGCCATTGCCCGATCGGCGAAACTGCTGGCGCGCTACGGCGACCAGGCTCTGGTCGAGGTGGTTATGGCGGAGGGTCGCAAGCACGAGGTACGGCGGATGCTGGCGTCGGTTGGATATCCGGTGCTCAGGTTGGCGCGCATCGCCATCGGCCCGCTGCGGGATACCCGCCTTTCACCCGGAGATTGGCGCCGGATCAGTGTTGCCGAAGTATCGGCGCTGTATGCGGCGGCAGGCGCCGCATGGGATGATGCTCCTGCAGTTTTCCAACCAGAGGAGTGATGTGAGCGGCGCCGCCGGGGTGCGGATTGTCAAGGGACCGGGTGAACCCTTCGCTGCCGGTATCGAGGTTCCCGGGGACAAGTCTCTGTCGCATCGCGCCCTCATTCTGTCCGCTATGGCCGCGGGAACCAGTTCGGTGAACCGGCTTGCCACGGGTCGAGACGTAGCGGCGACGTTGCATGTCATCCGGCAACTCGGGGTCGAGATCGACGAGGATCGAGTTATCTCTCCCGGAATCGATGGCTGGAGGTCTCCGGGTGATCCTCTCGACTGTGCGAACTCAGGTACCACGATGCGTCTGCTGGCAGGGGCACTGAGCGGCTCACTCGTGCCGGCGACACTGGTTGGGGATGAATTCCTGATGCGCCGCCCGATGCGCCGGCTCGTCGAGCCGCTGACCGCATTGGGTGCGTCGGTGGAACTGTCGCCCGATGGCACCGCACCTGTGACGATCACAGGTCGGGCTCCGACGCACCCTGCGGATGTCGATATCCCGATGCCCTCTGCTCAGGTACGTAGCGCATTTTCGTTGGGCGCACTTCGCGCGGAAGGTGAGTCGACCGTAGCGAGCCCTCCTGGCTTCCGCGACCACACAGAACGCTGGCTCGAAGCGATGGGTCTGGGCAAGCGAGAAGACACAACGACTTTCCGCATCTATCCGGGTGCAGTGCCGGCGTATCGATACGTCATATCGGGTGATCCGTCTTCGGCCGCCTTCCTCTGGGCATCGGCGGCAATCGTTGCCGGAGCACGAGTGGTGACACCGAACGTGTCGCTGAACCCGGGTCGCCTCGGCTTCCTCGAAGTGCTCGAGGCAATGGGTGCAACCGTTGAGGGAGAGGTTACCGGCGCGGTACTCGGCGATCCCATCGGTACGGTTTCGGTTACGGGAGCCGGGCTGCGAGCAACGACCGTCTCGGGCACACTCAGCGCAGCCACCATCGACGAGCTTCCTCTGGTTGCCGTGGTCGCCTCATACGCTGAGGGCGTTACCCGAGTCGTCGATGCCGGGGAACTTCGGGCCAAGGAAAGCGACAGGATCGATTCGACTGTTTCCCTGATCAACGCCCTCGGAGGCGGAGCCCAGGAGTATCAGGATGGATTTGAGGTGCTCGGGCTTGGCTGGTTGGAAGGTGGGCGAGTGGATTCCGCGGGCGACCACCGTATCGCGATGGCAGCGGCGGTGGCGGCCACAGCGGCGACCAACCCGATTACGATCGTCGGGGCTGAGGCGGCTGCCGTGTCGTGGCCGCGCTTCTACGAGGCGCTGGAGGCGCTGTGGTCATCGCGATAGACGGCCCGAGTGGTGTCGGAAAAACAACCATTACCCGCCGAGTAGCCGCAATCCTGGGGATCGACTATCTAGACACCGGATCCACCTATCGGGCGGCGACCGTTGCAGTGCTGCGAAGTGGTGTGGCGTTGACCGATCGGGCCGCCATGTTGCAGGCTGTGCGGAAGTGCGTCATCGATTACGTCGATGGCACGGTCCTGCTCGACGGCGAGCCGATCGTCGAAGAGTCGCGATCTGAAGCCGTTACTCGAGCCGTTTCCCCGGTGTCGGGGGATCCCGCAGTTCGGGCTCACATCGTTGCGCTACAACGCGCCTGGGTAGCGAAACGGAACGGCAATGCAGTAGTGGAAGGCAGAGACATAGGCACCGTCGTCTTCCCGGAAGCAACGGTGAAGGTATTCCTAACCGCCGTTCCCGAAGTGCGGGCGCGGCGTCGCGCCGGCGACGCCGAAACGGACGCCATGAGCATCGAGGCAATCGCAGCAGATCTCGAGAGACGCGATCACGCCGACTCGACACGAGAAGTGTCTCCGCTGCGCAAGGCCGGAGATGCGGTAGAGATCGATACAAGTGCGATGGGGGTCGAAGAAGTCGTGGCCGCCGTCATCGATCTCGTGACAGGGGCTCAGACACCCAGCAAGTCCAGCGCTCCGGCGGCCGAATAGACGGGATCATCTTCGATGGGACCCGGCTGTCCGGGTTGTCGTACCGCAAAAGCCGCCTCAACCACCGTCTGCAACGTCTTGACGAGCTTGCGCAGCGACGGCGGAAGCGGGAAATACTCGTCTTCGTCTGTGATCGAGAGCAGGGCAACGCCATGGATGGGAGCGATCGCGTCGATAACCTCGCGAACTCGCTGGTCTGGAGCCGAGGCACCGGCGGTTACGCCGACGACATGGCTGGATTCGAGCCAGGTCTGGTTGATGTCTCCGGGCCCATCGACCCGGTACGTTGGAGTACCTTCCTTGCGCCCCACTCTGACCAACGCCTGGGTGTTCGACGATGTCTGTGAACCGACCACGAGGATGGTGTCGGCGCGGCCGGCTAGTTGCTTGATAGCGGTCTGGCGATTGGTGGTCGCATAGCACAGGTCGCTGCGGCGGGCGGTGGCTAGATCCGGATAGCGCCGCTGTGCGTCCTCAAGCACGTCCTCCCACTCGTAGATGCCAAGCGTGGTCTGTGCCAGCAGAGCAACCCTCTTCTCGTCGCGTGCCTCGAAATTACCGAGTCCGTCCGCGGGATCGACCAGTGTGACGGAATCCGGTGCCTCGGCGATGGCACCGACAGCCTCGTCGTGGCCCTCGTGACCGACATAGATGATGTCGTAGTTACGTTTTGCCATCAGCTTGACTTCGTGATGCACCTTGGTCACGAGCGGGCAGACGGCATCGACCATTACGGCTGAGTGCTCGTTGGCTGCAGCGACGATCTCGGGAGCGGAGCCGTGTGCGGACAGCATTATCGGGCTCCCCTCGGGAACCGACGAAATGTCGTCGACAAAGACAACTCCAGCCCGCTCGAACGCCTCGACGACGGCTTGGTTGTGGACGATCTCGTGATAGCAGTAGACCGGATCATCGAAGATGTTGACCATCCAGGTGAGCGCCTTGATGGCCATCTCGACGCCGGCACAGAAGCCGCGCGGCTGGGCCAGCAATACTTGATCGACCATTCGGCAATGGTAGGTCGCCCCGCAAGGGAGCGGTGACACTACTGGTCCGAAGAACTGCGTGCCGGAACTCGCGGAGCGAGCTCCAACCTGCCGCCGTTGCGGCAGGCGGGATCTATCCTCCAGTCTCTCATGTCGAATCCGACGATTCTCGAAGTGCTTCCATCCAGTCCAGCCGCGCACGCAGGGCTGCGACCCGGCGATGAGTTGCTCACCGTCAACGGCATCGTGCCTGCAGACGTAATCGAGTACCAGCAACTCGTCGACGATGCGACGGTTCTGCTGGGTGTGCGCCGCGAGGGGGCAACCGCCGATGTCGTCGTGGACAAGCCTCCCGGCGCCCCGCTCGGGCTACGCCTCAGCTCATCGATTTTCGACCGAGTGCAGACGTGTGACAACCACTGCGAGTTCTGTTTCATCTACCAGCTCCCAACCGGGATGCGCACCACGCTCTATCTGAAGGACGACGACTATCGATTGTCCTTCCTGTACGGCAACTTCACCACGCTGACTCGTTTCACAGAGTTGGATCTGGCGCGGGTGGTCGAGGAGCGGCTCGGCCCGCTCTATGTGTCGATCCACGCCACCGATCCGGAGGTACGGGCTGCCATGCTCCGCAATCCTCGTGGTGGCACGAGCCTCCGCTGGCTGCGCGGCCTGCTCGAGCACAACGTCGAGGTCCACGGCCAGATCGTGCTCTGCCCCGGCGTCAACTCGGGTCGAGTGCTGGAGCAGACTTGTGCCGAGATCCTCATCAGATACCCGAAGCTGGCATCAGTGGGAATCGTGCCGCTGGGACTCTCCAAACACGGTCGGGAGACAAGCCTGGTACCGCATACGGCAAGCACGGCCGACGCCGACCTGGAGATCATTCACTTCTGGCAGAAGAGAGCACTGGCAGCTCTGGGCCGGCGGATGTTCTTTGCCTCCGATGAGCTCGATCTGGTTGCGGGTCGGCGGCTTCCAGCCTCTGCCGAGTACGAAGACTTTCACCAACACGAGAACGGGATCGGCATGATCCGATCCTTCTTTGATGAGCTCAAGCAGACCGAAGCGGGTCGGAAAATGGCATTGCCCGGAGTGACCGGAGAGTGGCGAACCATTCCGGCGGCTCCTGCAGTCGGGTACCGCGAGACGCGACCGGAACGCCGTGGAGCCGTCGCAACCAGCGAAGGCCCCGTCGTCCTCATCACGGGTGAATACGGTGCGCGTATGTTCGATGAAATCCTGCCGAGACTGGAGCGCCTCGCAGAGAGGGATCTCCGCGTTCTCGCCGTGCGCAATGACTTCTTTGGTGGCAACGTTGCAGTATCCGGATTGCTGGTTGGCAGCGATGTAGCTGCCGCCTTGAGAGCAGATACAGCGCCGGCAAGCCGCTACCTGCTCCCGAACACTGCGGTTCCCGGCGGGCGATTCCTAGACGACGTCGATGTTGCTGCACTTGCCTCGGAGACCACTAGGCCGATCGACGTTGTCGAGCCAACCGTTGCAGGACTGCTGTCAGGGGCAATGCGATGAGCCGACTGCCGGTCGTAACAGTGCTGGGCCGACCCAACGTCGGCAAGTCGACGCTGGTCAACCGGATCTTGCGCCGCAAGGCGGCGGTGGTAGATGAACAGCCGGGCGTAACCCGTGACCGCCGCGAGTTCACCGCGGAATGGCTGGGCAACAAGTTCCTGCTCATCGATACCGGAGGTTGGGAGCTGAACCCTGACGAAGAGCTCACGATGAGCATCCGTGAGCAAGCCGAAGCCGCGGTGGGTGGTTCAGATGTAGTGGTGTTCGTAGCGGACGCTACCTCGGCCGTGGTCGATGACGACCAGGGTGTGGCTCGGCTGGTCT
>JARFRN010000186.1 GCA_029287195.1 Acidimicrobiia bacterium
CCGGAAGACACCCGAGTATCGTGATGGAGGAGGACTCGGCAGCAATGACCCTGCAGTTGACCAGTCCGGCGTTCACCGACGGCGGGATCATCCCGGCCCGGCACACCTGCGACGGCGCCGACGTGAATCCGCCCCTGTCGATCGCCGGGGCACCGCCCGGGACCGTTTCGTTGGTTCTGCTGGTCGATGATCCCGACGCTCCGGATCCGAAGGCGCCGCGGGTGGTGTGGGATCACTGGGTGGTATGGAATCTGCCGGCGCGCAGTTCGGCAATCGCCGAAGGAGGGGCGGCGCCGGGCGCGGTCGTTGGGACGAACTCCTGGGGGCGTCGTGATTACGGCGGCCCCTGTCCGCCGGTCGGCACACATCGCTATTTCTTCAAGCTGTACGCCCTCGATCGCGAACTCGACCTCGCCCCGGCATCCACCAAAAAGGACGTCGAGGGAGCGATGGAGGGAGCGATCCTGGCCCGGGCCCAGCTGATGGGCCGCTACCGGAAGCGTTCGTGATGGCGGGCATGCAGCAGGCGGGCCGTAGCCGGGGATGAGACCCCGGTCCTTCGTGCCGGGCCGCGACGGCGCGAACATGGGTGCATGTTCCTGGCCGTCTACGACCCGGAGTGGCTCCAAGCCGCGCATCCGCGTTGCTTATGGGACGGCCACGAAACTCCGCCCGGAGAGCGGTTCTGTTCGGAAGCCTGCGCCGAGCACTATGCCGAGTGGGTCGATCGGGTCGCCCGCCTGCCCATCGGCCGCCAGCCGGCCCGGGTCGACCTCGCAGATTTCGCCCCCGCAAACGAAGGCGACGATGAGGCCGAAGACGAACCCGACGTCACCAACGCCGCGGGTTAATCCTCCGTCCCGGGCTCCTGCCCGGGCGGTGCATCGATGTCGTCGATGTCATCGTCACGCCGCAGCGCGCTGCGCACCGCCTCGCCCGCTTCGGTCAGCGTGACGTTGAGGGCGGACACGAGCGAACCGGCCGCTTGCTTGCCTTCCTCTTGCACCTCCGGATCGCGCAATGCACTGCCGACCGGACCGAACACTTTGTTGAGCGCTTCCCCGATCCGTTGCAACGCTTCTTTGATTTCCTCAGAAGCGGCTTCGGATTCGGCCGCAGCCGCCGGTCCGGAATCGGCCGCGGCGATTTCGATCTCGGCCTTCGCCTCCTCGTAGTGGCTGCGGAAACGAGATCCCAACGATTTGAATTGCTCTTCGACCTTGCGCCAGGCCTCTTCCCGTTCGCCCATCGATACCCTCCTGTCTCGGTCCGTCCAATCTACCCGTGGCGGGCTCGGTGCCAGGACGCCTAGGGTTGAACGAACCACAACCACGGCTACACGATTCGAGGAGGGACTCATGTCCAAACTCACCAAAGTCCTCGCTCTCGTCTCAGTCCTCGCCCTGCTGGCTACCGCCTGCGGCGGGGGGACCGATACCAGCGAGTTTGGCCTCATCGACGACACCAAGATCATCATCTGCACCGACTCCCCCTACCGGCCGTTTGAGTTCCAGGATGATGCCGGCAACTTCGACGGGTTCGACGTCGATCTCATGGAGGAAATCGCGGCAGGTCTTGATCTCGATCTCGAGTGGGTTGTTACGCCGTTCGACGGCATCTGGTTGCAGCCGGCTGCCGGCAACTGCGACCTGGTCGTCTCGGCGATGACCATCAAGCCCGATCGGGCCGAGAACGCCTTGTTCTCTGATCCATACTTCGACTCCGGCCAGTCGCTGCTGGTGAAGCAGGCCAACCAGGACCTGAAACTGGCGGACATGGGCGGCAAGGTGATCGGCGTCCAGACCGGAACGACCGGTGAGATCTATGCCGAGAGCAACAAGCCGGCCGATGCCACCTTGAAGTCGTACGACGAGCCGGCGGCCATGTTCCTGGCCCTCGATGCCGGAGAGATCGATGCCATCCTGCAGGATCTCCCGGTCAATCTCGATCGCACACTCGAAGACAGCTCGGTCGTCATCTCCGAGGCCTTTGAGGCAGAGGAGCAGTACGGCTTCGCCTCTTCGTTGGAGAGCACTGCTCTCATCGAAGCCATCAATGACGAGCTGCAGAAGGTGCGCGACAGCGGCAAGTACGACGAAATCTACGAGCGGTGGATCGGCGCCGCTCCGGGCGCCTGAGCGGACTCAGAGGTTGAGGGGCCCCGATCCGGGGCCCCTCTCTCCTTCCCATGTCAACGCAGGAAGCCACCAAACCGCGGCTCACCAAGCGACAGCGAGCCAACCTGATCCGTTGGAGCATTTACGCGGCCGGAGCACTACTGGCCGTGCTGATCGTCCTGTTCATCGATTGGGGTCGGCTGGCCGACAAGATGTTCAAGTGGGAGCTGATCACGGAGCAATTCCCGGAGATCATCACCCGGGCAGCCCGCAACTCCATCATCTACACCTTCTTTTCGTTCTTCCTGGGATTGGCGGGAGCCCTCGTACTCGCTCTGATGCGTCGCTCGCAAGCCGCCCCGTTTCGCTGGTTTGCTGCCACGTACATCGAAATCTTCCGCGGACTGCCGGCTCTGCTGACCATCATCATCATCGGCCTGGGGCTGCCGATCGCTCTCGGTGTGAACATCCCGCCGCGGAATTGGGGCCCCGGGATCCTTGCGCTGGCGATGGTGGCTGCGGCATATATGGCAGAGACGATCCGGGCCGGGATCGAGGCGGTACCGCGGGGGCAGATGGAGGCGGCGCGATCGCTGGGGATGTCGCAGGCCTCCGCGATGAAATCCATCGTCCTCCCCCAGGCGTTTCGCATCATCATTCCGCCGCTCACCAACGAATTGGTGTTGCTGCTCAAAGACAGCTCACTGATCTCGGTGCTTGGCGTCACCGACCTCAACATCGAATTGACCCGCTGGGGACGCAACGGGGTCATCGACAACGCCAACGCGACCCCGCTGATCGTGGCGGGCTTGGTGTATCTAGCTCTCACGATTCCGCTCACCCGCCTGGCGGCGCGGCTCGAGAAGACTGCAGGGAGGTCGCGATGAGTGAATACGCCGTCGAAATCCAAGATCTCCACAAATACTTCGGATCACTCGAAGTGCTCAAGGGCATCGACTTCCGGGTCCGCCACGGCGAAGTCGTTTGCATTCTTGGCCCGTCGGGGTCGGGCAA
>JARFRN010000202.1 GCA_029287195.1 Acidimicrobiia bacterium
AACTGAAGCAGTTGCTCAAGGATGCCGAGGAGCTGCTGCTCGCAACCGATGAGGACCGTGAGGGGGAGGCCATCGCATGGCATCTCATAGAGACTCTCAATCCGCGAGTCCCAGTGCGGAGGATGGTCTTTCACGAGATCACGCCGACAGCTATCGCAGAAGCGGCTGCTCACCCGAGGGAACTGGATCGGCGCCTTGTCGATGCTCAGGAAGCACGCCGCATTCTCGATCGGCTTTACGGGTACGAGGTCTCGCCCGTCCTGTGGCGCAAGATAAAGCGCGGGCTTTCAGCCGGTCGGGTGCAGTCCCCGGCAACCCGCATCATCGTCGACCGAGAACGGGAACGGATGGCATTCGTCGCCGCCTCCTACTGGGATCTAGTCGCAACCTTTGAGGCCGAGGATGGCTCGTTCGAAGCCACCCTTGTCACAGTGGACGGGCAGCAGATTGCCACCGGCCGTGATTTTGATGAGCAAGGGCGCCCGAAGTCGAACTCCAAGCTGATCGTCGACCACGCGCTGGCGGAGCGGCTCGCCGCCGAGCTTGCAGACGCTCCAGCAGAGGTCGCCTCGGTCGAGGCCAAACCGTACACTCGCCGTCCCTACGCTCCCTTCCGCACATCAACAATGCAACAGGAGGCGGGCCGCAAGCTGCGGTTCGGTGCACGCCGGACGATGGCGGCCGCACAGCGTCTCTACGAGGACGGCTTCATCACCTACATGCGGACAGACTCGCTCACCCTCTCGAGCGCCGCAGTCGATGCCGCGCGCAATCTCGTGGCAGACCGCTACGGGACGGAATACCTGCCGGGCAAGCCGCGCGTCTACACGAGCAAGGTGAAGAATGCCCAGGAGGCTCACGAGGCGATCCGTCCCGCCGGCGACGAGTTCAAGTCACCAAAGACCGTGGCGGCCCAATTCGGTCCATCGGCGGATGAGACCCGCCTCTACGACCTGATCTGGAAACGCACTGTGGCGTCACAGATGAAGGACGCCAAGGGAGAGAGCGTCAGGATCCTGGTCGCAGCAGCATCCAGTGGAGGGACCGTAGCCAAGTTTGCCGCTTCGGGGACAACGATCCTGTTCCCCGGCTTCCTGCGTGCCTATGTCGAGGGAAGTGACGACCCGGATGCCGCCCTGGACGATCAAGAGCGGATTCTGCCGGCCGTCGCCGAAGGGGACGGCATCATCACTGCCGCCGTCGAACCCAAGGGTCATGAGACGAAGGCGCCGGCCCGGTACACCGAAGCATCCCTCATCAAGCGACTCGAGGAACTGGGTATCGGCCGTCCGTCGACCTACGCCTCGATCATCAGCACCATCCAGGACCGCGGCTACGCCTATAAGAAAGGGACGGCTCTGGTGCCGACGTTCACCGCCTTCGCCGCGGTCGCTCTCATGGAGCAGCACTTCTCAGACTTGGTCGACTACGCCTTCACCGCCCGGATGGAGGACGATCTGGATCAGATTGCCAATGGTGACCGTGAAGCGATTCCCTGGCTCAAGAGTTTCTACTTCGGAAATGGACATTCCGGGCTCAAGAGCCTTGTTTCGCAGAACATCGAGGAGATCGACGCCAGGGAGATCAACGCCATCCCGATCGGGGAGGACGACGAGGGTCGTCGGGTCGTGGCTCGCTCCGGCAAGTTCGGGCCGTACGTGCAGCGGGGTGAGCAGACCGCCAGCATCCCGCCGGATCTTCCCCCCGATGAATTGTCTGTTGCCAAGGCCATCGAGTTCCTCGAGGCCCCGAATGGTGACAGGTTGCTGGGAAGCGACCCGGAATCCGGTCTCGAAGTCACGGTGCGCAATGGCCGATTCGGGTCATATGTGCAGCTTGGGGAACAAGAGGAGGGCAGCAAGACCAAGCCGAAACGTGCATCGCTCTTCAAGGGAATGAACGAGGACACGATCACGCTTGAGGACGCGTTGCGTCTCCTCAGCCTGCCTCGCATCCTCGGCACGCATCCCGAGGATGGGGCGGAGATCACCGCGCAAAACGGCCGGTACGGTCCGTATATCTCATGGGGCAAGGAAACGCGTAGCCTCGAGACCGAAGAGCAGCTCTTCACCGTCGACCTCGACGAGGCTCTGCGTCTCCTCAAGGAGCCCAAGCAGCGAGGGCGCCGCGCCGCCGCGCCGCCACTCAGAGAACTCGGCGAGGACCCCAACTCGGGCAAGCCGGTGGTGGTCAAGGATGGTCGATTCGGACCGTACGTGACCGATGGCGACACCAATGCATCGCTCCGAGTTGCGGACACCATCGAAGCGATGACCATCGAGCGAGCAGCAGAGCTGCTCCAGCTACGCCGGGAGCGCATCGCCACCCAAGGCGGCGGTGCCAAAGGCAGCAAGAAGAAGCCGGCCAAGAAGAAGTCGCCGAAGAAGTAGGCGGCGACGAGGAAGCAGCCGTTCTCGCGTTCTTGCGGAGCCGCGGGCACGGGATTTGCCTCCGCCAATGCATCAGCGTCACTCCGGGGCAAGCTTGCTCTAGTGTGAGGCTGCGATGACCGCTGAGGAATCGATCCCCCGCACAACCAGGTCGATGATGACTTCCGGGCCCTTCGCCCGGTTCTTCTGGGCTGCCGTCGTCGGCTCGACCGGCGACTGGGTCACTGTGTTTGCTCTGCTCACCCTGGCTAATCGCATCGGGTCGCAGGAGGGGATCCTCGTAGCATTGATGGCTCGTATCTTTCCTGGCCTGCTGCTCGGCGGCATCGTTGGGGTGATTTCCGATCGCATGGACCGCCGCAAGCTGGTCGTCTTTGCCGACGTTGGGAGGGGAATCATTGTTCCCTTCCTTGCTCTCGTCGACAACCTGCCGCTACTCGTCGGCTTGACGCTTGTCCTCGAGATGTTCAGCCTGCTCGGGCAGACACCTCGGGCTGCGATGGTACCGCGATTGGTTCGACCGGAGAACCTGGTTACAGCCAACAGTCTCATGCTCGGCGCGGCCTACGGAACCGTGCCGATGGGACCGCTGGTGCTGCTGATTCTCTCCGGATTCCCCGGTATCTCTCTGGGTGGCCTGATCCCGCCCGGTAACGAGGCTCTTGCAGTTGCATTTGCCGTCGACGCACTCACCTTCTTCACGTCCGGTCTGATGGTGGCCACACTTCCGAAGATCGAGTCGCCTCTAGTGGCCGAGCAGCCCAACAACAGCGTTGACCTCAAGTCGACCTGGCGGGACTTCGCTGATGGGATCAGGTTTTTCGCCGGCGATCGCTCTGTCCGGCGGGTGATTGTCGGTATGACCACGGCACTGTTCGGCGGCGGCACAGTCATCGTGCTCGGCCCAGAGTTCGCCCAGAACGTGCTGCTGGCCGACGACGCCGGGTTTTATGCAATCGTCACGATGTTGGGAGTGGGCGCGCTCGCAGGTCTCGTTCTGGCATCACTCAACGAAGACCGAATCGTTCATCGCGATCTGGCATTCGGGTTTGCCACCAGCGCTGCAGGCGTCGGATTGGCGGCGGCGGCAATGGTCACCACGGTGCCGGGTGCAGCGGCCTGGATGACCGTAATGGGCTTCGGAGCGGGCGCCGCCTATCTGATGGGCCTGACTCACCTGCACGAGTACGTCGACGATGAGCTGCGCGGCCGGGTGCTGGCAACGCTCTTCGCGCTGATGCGGATCGGGCTGTTCATTGCGATGGCGCTCGCAGTCCCCTTGGTCGATGTGTTTCGTGGAATCGATATCGGGCGGCTCAACGACCCAACTCGAGTGGTGCTGTTCCTCGGTGGGTTGACCATACTGGTTGCGGGACTGGGAGTACTGTGGGCGCTGCGCTCGACTATTCGCTCGCCGACGCTGGGTCACGAAGCGCAGGGCATCATTGCTGCCGCCAACCGGGCGCGGCGTAGACCACCGCCCGCCCGTCACAAGGACGGGAACGAGAAAGAGGAGTCTTGACCGGTCACTACATCGCCTTCGAAGGAATCGAGGGTACCGGCAAGTCAACAATCGCCGCCCGACTCGCCGGGTATCTCGAACAGCGCGGCATCGACGTAATCCGGGTTCGGGAACCAGGAGGTACCGCAACCGGGGAACGAATTCGGCAGGTGCTCCTCGATCCTGAAGGGTCGGTTGCGCCGTGGAGCGAAGCGCTGCTGTTTGCCTCAGCCAGGGCTCAGCTTGCCGCTGAGCTCGTTGGTCCGGCGCTGCGATCCGGCAAATGGGTGGTCAGCGATCGCTCGGTGTACTCCTCGCTGGCCTACCAGGGCGGCGGTCGCGGCCTCGGTGTGGCCGAGGTACGGCGGGTCAATACGCCCGGCCTTGGTGACGTGTGGCCCGAGATGGTCGTGCTGCTCCGGCTCGACGCGGTTACCGGGCTTTCCCGTCAAAACGACCCGGATCGAATCGGAGCCGAGGGGATCGATTTCCAGACAACCGTAGGGGAAACGTTCGATCAGTTGGCTGCAGCTGAACCCGACCTCTTTGCTGTTGTCGACGCCAGCGAGGACATCGCAGCCGTTTGGACCACGGTGCGCGATCAAGTGGAGAGGCGATGGACGATCTCTTCGACGGCGTAGTCGGGCACGCCGGCGTGATCGGTTTGCTGCAGCGCGATGTGGCGGCACCGGCGCATGCGTACCTGTTTGTAGGCCCTCACGGAGTGGGCAAGGCGACGGTGGCGCGTCTCTTTGCAGCAGGTATCGCCTGTGGCGACGATCCAAAATGCCGCCGCCGAGTGGTGCGTGGCCTCCATCCAGACGTGATCTTGGTTGAGCCCGACGGTCGATCGGCCATAACCGTCGAACAAGCCCGCAACACGGTTGCTCTCGCCAACCTGGCTCCGGTCGAGGGGGAGCGCAAAATTTTCGTCCTCGAAGAGGGCGGGGCGATGAACGACGAAGCAGCCAACGCCCTGCTCAAGACCTTGGAGGAGCCGACTGCCTCCACGATCTTCATAGTGATCGCGGAGTCGGAGGATGATCTGCCGGAGACCGTTGCCAGCCGGTGTCGGACGGTGGTCTTCGGTCGCGTACCCGAAATCGAGGTAGCAGTTGGTTTGCACGGTCTCGGAGTCGACGAGGAACGGGCCGACCAGGCGGCCCGCATCTCAGGAGGTAGACCCGGGCTGGCAATTTCGCTGGCGACCCGAGCCGACGTTGCCGAGTTCCGCAATGTATGGATGAGCGTGCCGCTGCGAGTCTCCGAACACCCGGGTGATGGCTACAAGTTGGCTGACGATGTGATGCTTGCGGCCGAGCCCTTGCTGGCGGCTCTCAAGGAGAGGCAGGTCGAGGAAGCGGCGTCGCTGGAGGCGGAGGGTGGTCTGAGCAGAGCGGTCGAGCAACGCCAGGCGCGCGAGCTCAAGAGAGCCACTACCGCGCTCCACGTGTCGGGCTTGGAGATCCTCGCCGGGTTCTATCGCGATGTTGCCGCAGCCCAGCTCGGGGCAACGATCCGCAACCCGGACATTCCCGCCCCAGCGCTGACCCGGGTCTCCCCGCGACGTGCCCTGCACAGTGCTGATCGAGTCTTGGAGGCGATCGAGGCCATCGAGGCCAACCAGCGTCCGCAGCTGGCACTGGCCGCACTGTTTGTCGACATCGGTGGATCCTGAGGTGGCACCGCGACCGCATCCCACCGCGGCCTCGTTTGTCAACGTGATGAAGCATCCTGTGGGCTGGCTCAGCCGCATGCTGCTCGACGCGGAGTTCACCGGTAGGGAGAATGTCCCTACGACCGGCCCGTTCGTCGTCACCGCAAATCACCTGTCTCTGGTGGATCCGGTCTTTGTGACGGTTGCTGTTGGAGAACTCATTCAATTCCTTGCGCTGGACGAATTGTTCGGCGAATCGAAGATTCGAGATCAGCTCATGCATTACTTCGGGGCAATTCCAATATCCAGAGACCGTCCTCCCCTGGGGGCGATCAAGCGGGGCCTCGAGGTTTTGGAGGCGGGGGAGGTGCTCGGGGTGTTCCCGGAAGCGGCTCGCGCCGTCTACTGGGGGGAACGTCCGATACGGAGGGGCGCAGCCTGGCTGGCGCTCGCCACCAATTCACCGATTGTCCCTTGCGCCATCACCGGGACGGACGCGACCATGAGTGTGCACACGCCGGCTATTCGAGTCCCCTCTATTCGGTTGTCGCTGCATCCGCCGATCTATCCGGCTTCGTATACGGATATGGAGGACCCACTTGGCGGAATGATGGACGACTGGAAGGCAGTGCTCGATGAGCAGCTGCGTCACTGGCAATCTGGGGTGACACAATGAAGGTACTGGTAAGCGGTTCGACGGGTCTCATCGGTACGGCTTTGTGCGAATCCCTTCGCGAGGACGGGGCCGAGGTTCACCGCCTTGTGAGACGGTCTCCTGGGAAGCCCGATGAGATCTTCTGGGACCCTGCCGGCGGAGAGCTGGATCCCGATGCGGTCGAGGGATTTGATGCGGTCGTCCACCTTGCCGGTGCCGGTATCGGCGACAGGCGTTGGACCGAGGCGCGTCGCAAGCAGATCGTCGACTCCCGCGTGCTTTCCACGCGGTTGCTCGCCGAGCGTTTGGCCGGAGCTTCCGGCAAGCCTGACGTCTTCATCTCCGGATCCGCGATCGGCTTCTATGGGAGCAGATCGAAACCCGTTGACGAAGAGTCCGGCCCCGCAGTCCCGCCGGATTTCCTCTCCGAGGTGACGGTTGCCTGGGAGGCGGCCACACATACAGCCGAGGAAGCGGGGATCAGAACGGTCCACATTCGAACGGGGCTCGTTCTGGCCAAACAGGGCGGAGCGCTCGGCAGGCTGTTGTTGCCGTTCCGGCTCGGTGTCGGCGGCAAGCTGGGTGGGGGACATACCTGGTGGAGTTGGATCTCGTTGCAAGATGAGATTCGTGCGATCAAGCATGTCATGACCGCTCCCTTGCACGGAGCAGTCAACCTCACCGCCCCCAACGCGGTCACCAATGCGCACTTCACCAAAGCTCTGGGGCGTGTCCTCCACCGGCCTGCGATCTTGCCCATTCCCAGGTTTGCGCTCGAGCTTCTGTTGGGGAAGGACCTTGCGACCGCTCTTTTGTTCACTACTTCCCGGGTCGAGCCGACGAAGCTACTCGAGTCGGGATTTGCGTTCGAACATCCCGATGTCGAAAGTGCGCTTCGCCACGCTCTGGGCAAGCCCGCCTAGAGAGGGGCGTCAGAGATGCGATCTGGAGATGCTGCGCTAGCATTGCAGGCCCTTCGCCGGGGTAGCTCAGTCGGTAGAGCGACGCACTCGTAATGCGTAGGTCACGGGTTCGATTCCCGTCTCCGGCTCCGCAAGGCCTGTTTCTCGGTCGCTCGCGTGGCGACGGTCGGGCCGTACCAGATCGCAACCAGTCACCTGCGAGCACAGTCGAGGAGCCGTAATGGCTGACCAAGCCACATTTGAACGTGACGCAATGGAATATGCGTCGCAGCTCTACTCGGCCGCGCTGCGTATGACCCGCAACCCGGCCGATGCCGAGGACATTCTGCAAGAGACCTACCTGAAGGCCTACCGGGCCTACGACACCTTCCAGGAAGGCACCAACCTCAAAGCCTGGCTGTATCGGATCCTCACCAACACCTACATCAATCGCTACCGCAAGCAGCAGCGGAGACCTGCAGAGGTCGAGTTGGGAGAACTGCAGGACCTGTATCTGTTCAAGAGACTCGGAGAGCCTTCCGGGGCGGAGCGGAGCACCGAGGAAGCAGTGCTGGCAGGAATCGTCGACGATGACATAAAGGCTGCCCTGGAATCGTTGCCCGAGCGCTTCCGGATGCCGGTATTGCTGGCCGACGTCGAAGGCTTCTCGTACAAGGAGATAGCCGAAATCGTCGACGTTCCGATTGGGACTGTGATGTCGCGGCTGCATCGGGGAAGAAAAGCGCTTCAGAAGAAGTTGTGGACATTGGCGGAAGAACGCGGACTCACGGGACCATCGCAATGAGCGCAGGATGCGACCACGCGGTCGACTATCTCTACCAGTACATCGACGAGGAAATGACCTGGGCCCGACGGGTGCGGATTCGGTGGCACCTCCGCCGTTGTGGCCCGTGCGTACATGCTTTCGATTTCGAGAAGAAGTTGAAGGATCGAATCAGAGAATGTGGCCGCGACGAGCCGCCAAAGGAACTTTTTGACCGCATCCATGCGTTGATTGAACAAGAAGCACCCGACGGTCAGGACATCTGATCGGCCGCGTTCAATCCAATTGGCCGGTTGCTACGAAGGAACGCTCAAATGGCTGAAAACACACTCAAAGGCAAGAAGATCTTGGGCAACGCACGTCCGCCCAAGGTTCACAGCGACCAGCGGACGTGCGCCAAAGCAGACTGCGACACCACGCTGTCTCGGTACAACCGGCGCGAGTTCTGCTACGCCCACGCTCCAACCAAGTTCCCCCGCCTGCGGGGCCGGGTCGTCCCGGAGAGCTGACCAAACTCGGGTGCGGCGTCGCCGCCGGAAACCGCAACATGTCGGTTTCGACACGCCCGCTGCCTCAGACACTCCTCCGCAGGCTATTGGCGATTATTTCGTGGCATAGCAGCGATTGACTATCGTCGCGGCTCATGAAACGATACGTCGTCGACATCATCCGCGCGCTTGCGGTGATGTTGCTGTTTGTGCCGGCGTCGCTGGCAGGATTCCACGCGACACCGGCCTATGCGGAACCCCCGATGGTGCTTGCCGCCGAGCCTGCAGTCGAGGTACCGGAGCCGGCCGAAGACGACGAAGAGGATCCGTGGACTTCGCGTTTCCTCGCCCCCGCAGTGGTTGTGATTGCGGTGGTAACCGTCGGTGCTTCGCTGGCCTACTACGTCGTCCGGATCCGCGGGCGCTATCGCGTGGTGCAGTGAACGCAATCGCTCGTCCGGCGTCCATGACTTCGCAGAGGTAGTACCTTGCCTCCCATGGTTACCCACTCGTGGGATTCCGCGATCACAGTTGCCCGGCGCCTCGCCGGCAAGTACCCGCTCGAAGGCACCTACCACGAAGCCCGCCTGGCACGTCAGGTGCCATTGCTCGTGGAGCGGGCGACCGGCCTCGTCTCCGCAGAGACGGGCCTCGAAGCACCGGGTTCTCCCGACGTTGCTGTGGTCAGTAGAACTGAGTGGGTCGAGAACAACATCGCATCCTTTTCCCAACTGATGGCACCCTTGCAGGACCGGCTCGGCGAGCAGAGAGCAATCGGGCGGGGAGTGGCCGGTCGCATCATGGCCACAGAACTCGGGGCAGTGCTCGGATTCCTGTCTCGGCGAGTGCTCGGGCAATACGAGCTCGTGCTCCCCACCAGCGACGGTAGTGACGGCGATACGGTCATGTTCGTAGGCGCCAATCTGCTTTCCATGGAACGCAAGTTCGAGTTCCGGCCCGCCGAATTCCGCTTCTGGGTGGCGTTGCACGAGTCAACGCATCGCCTCCAATTCCAGGGTGTTTCCTGGCTGCGTTCCTACTTCCTCGGCTTGGTGCAAGAGCTGGTCGAGACTTCCAAGCCGGAGCCGGGGCGAATGGCACGACTCGCTGAGGAAATGCGGGAGGCGGCAGCAGAGGGCCGACCGCTGGTGAACGAGCAAGGCCTTTTTGGTCTGCTCGCCACTCCCGATCAGCGTGAAGTAATCAGCAAGGTACAAGCCCTGATGTCGCTGCTCGAAGGTCACGGTCATGTCGTGATGGATCGGATTGGCGAGCGGGAGCTGGTCAGTCAGGCCCGTATGTCGCGCACTCTTGCGGCCAGGCGCAATGATCCGCGCACTGCCATGTTCATGCGCCTCGTCGGCCTCGAGATGAAGATGCGCCAGTACGAACTCGGCGCGAAGTTCATCGAGGGCGTGGAGCGACAGGCGGGCTGGTCGGCGCTCGACGCCGTATGGTTGCGGCCCTCTAACCTCCCGACGCTGGAGGAGATAGAGGATCCGGTCTCATGGCTTTATCGGGTGGGCTGAATCAGCTGGCTGAGTCGCTGATCGCAGCAGTTGCTTCGATCGAGCCCGGCCCGATCGTGGTGGCGCTCAGCGGCGGACCGGACTCTGCGATCGCCGCCTGGGCCTGCGGTGAAGCACGCCCGGCAGGCTCGGTCCGTGCGATCCATATCGATCACAGGTGGGAGGCGTCTCCCCAACTGCGCAAGGCGGCACAGACGATTGCCGAGCGTCTGAACCTGTCGCTCACGGTGATCTCGATCAGCATTCCCGGCGGGCCGTCTCCTGAAGGTGCCGCCCGCCGCGCCCGGCTCGAAGCGTTGGCCACCGCTGCCGGCGCGGATCGGGTAGTCACCGGGCATCACGCCGATGACTCTGCGGAGACCATATTGCTCAATCTATTCCGCGGCGCCGGGCTTACCGGGCTGTCCGGTATCCCGGGGGAACGCGTTCCCTTCGTGAGGCCGCTCCTGCAGTACCGCGCCGCCGAACTTCGCGAGCTGGCCGATGCCCTCGAATTGCCCTTTGCGGATGACCCATCAAACCATGATGTGTCGCTTCGCCGGAATCTCATCCGTCGCGAGGTCCTTCCGCATCTCACGGACCTGCTCGGTAGTGATGTGGTGGAGAACTTGGGCCGTGCTGCGGCGCACGTCGCAGCGGCAGATCGTTACCTCGAGGAAGTCACACCCGCGTTGGTCGTCCGGGACGATGGTGACGGGTTGCTGTTACCGATTGCTCCGGTAGTGACGGCCCCAGCGGTGCTGGCAAAACGCATGGTTCGGGCCGTACTGCGAAGGGTCAATCCTCCATACCCGGGTACCAGTCGCGAGGTAGCGGCAATACTCGATGTGGCACGCGGGGCGGCGGTGCGGGCCGATCTGAGTTCCGGATGGGTGGCCGAGGCAGAAGGCGCGTTCGTGGCTATTTATCAGCCCGCTCCCGGTGCGCTACCAGCGTCACTGCAGCTTCCTGTCCCCGGGTCGATCAGATTCGGCCGGCACACGATCTCCGGGAGGGTGGTTGGGAACGGCCGGATCGACCACCTTTCACACGATCGCACCAGGCTGGCAGTTCCCGGCGACCTAGTGGTGAGAGCGACCCTGCCCGGTGATCGTATCGAAATCACCGGAGGAACCAAGGCGGTGGCGGATGCACTCGGCGAGGCCGCCGTGCCGCGGCGTATGCGGTCGGCTTGGCCAGTGGTCGAGAGCCGTGCCAAAATCGCCTGGGTACCGGGCGTTCGGGTGGCAACTTGGGCGCGAGAACACACCACAAATGACATCTGGGTGGAACTCGAAAGGCGATCAGTGTGAAGGTAGCAAAAGTCCTCATCAGCGCAGACGAGATCCAAGCCAAGCTTGCTGAGATGGGCGAGGCCATCACGCGAGACTATGAAGGCAAGAACTTGCTGATGATCGGAGTTCTCAAGGGTGCCTTCGTGGTGCTGGCTGATCTGGCCCGCTACGTGCGCCTCCCGGTGGAGACGGACTTCATGGCGGTGTCGTCCTACCAGGGTGGAACTCACAGCTCGGGTGTCGTGCGGATTCTCAAGGATCTCGATGAGGAGATCGAAGGCCGCCACGTGCTCATCGTCGAAGACATCATCGACACCGGGCACACTCTGAAGTACCTGCTGCGGACGCTGGCGGTACGCCAGCCGGCAACTCTGTCGCTGGCGGCCCTATTGATCAAGGACGATGTAGAACGCCCTCATTTCGATATCCAATACGAGGGGTTCCACATTCCGAACGAATTTGTCATCGGCTACGGCCTGGACTACGACGAGAAGTACCGCAATTTGCCCTACATCGGAGTGATGGATCAGACCTCGACCAGCTCGCCCACAGATGTTCAGGAGGGTTTCAAACTGGCCGATTGACCGGTGGCGGGGTCGGCTGCGGGCACATAGCCCGGACAACTAACACTGCCAGTCGCATATCATGGGAGGCCCGGGCGCGGGCTGCCCGGATCCCCAGTACGAACAAGGAGCGAAGTGAACCGAACCGCACGCACGATCCTGGTTTACATGGTCGTCGCCATCCTCGTGATGATGGCGGTGAACGTGTTCCTTCAAGGTGCCAACGAGCCCGAGGACCTTACGCTCAGCGAATTCCAGACGAAGCTCCTTGCCGGCGAAATAGCCAGAATCGAGATGAAGACACGCTCCGACGAGATCATCGGTGAGTTCACCCCCGATGCGGTCGTGGATGGGGCCAACACCGAGTTCCGGACTGTGTACCCCGCCGAGTTCGAGGACGAACTCACCATCCTCATCGACGAGGCGGGTCTCGAAGAGTTCACCGTCAACGCAGAGAACCCGTCGGCGCTCCAATGGTTCTTCGGCACCATCTTTCCCTACCTACTCATCTTCGGGGTCTTCATCTTCTTCCTTTCGCAGATGCAGGGTGGCGGAAATCGCGTCATGCAGTTCGGTAAAGCGAAGACGAAACAGATCAACAAAGACGCCCCCAAGGTCACCTTCAAGGATGTTGCCGGGGCCGATGAGGCCGTGGAGGAGCTGGAAGAGATCAAGGACTTCCTGGCAAGCCCCGGCAAGTTCCGTGCCATAGGGGCCAAGATTCCCCGTGGCGTGTTGCTGTTCGGCCCTCCCGGAACGGGCAAGACCCTGTTGGCGCGAGCGGTTGCCGGGGAAGCGGGTGTGCCGTTCTTCAGCATATCCGGGTCGGATTTCGTGGAGATGTTCGTTGGCGTCGGTGCCTCCCGAGTACGTGACCTGTTCGACCAAGCGAAGCAGAGCGGTCCGGCAATCGTCTTCATCGACGAGATCGATGCAGTGGGCCGGCACCGCGGCGCCGGCCTCGGCGGTGGTCACGATGAGCGAGAGCAAACCCTCAACCAGTTGCTCGTGGAACTCGACGGATTCGACGTGAACACGGGCGTGATCGTCATTGCGGCGACCAACCGGCCCGACATCCTGGATCCGGCGCTGCTGCGGCCGGGACGCTTTGATCGTCAGGTCGTAGTTGATCGGCCGGATCTCAAGGGGCGGGAGGCAATTCTCCAGGTGCACGCCAAGGGCAAGCCGCTGGAAGATGAGATCGATCTCGAGGCACTGGCACGACAGACTCCCGGTTTCACCGGGGCAGACCTGGCCAACCTGATCAATGAAGCCGCGCTGCTGTCGGCGCGTCGTGACAAGAAACTCATCTCGATGGCTGAGCTGGAGGAGGCCATCGATCGCGTGATCGCCGGGCCGGAGCGTAAGAGCAGGGTCATGTCAGAGGACGAGCGGAAGCTCACTGCATACCACGAAGGGGGTCACGCTCTGGTCGGGTTCGCCCTTCCCAATCTCGATCCGATTCACAAGGTCACGATCATCCCCAGAGGCCGGGCCGGCGGCTACACGCTGGCGTTGCCGATGGAGGACAAGAGCTATGCCAAGCGAAGCGAGCTCGTCGATCAGCTGGCGTATGCACTCGGCGGCCGCACCGCCGAAGAGCAGGTCTTTGGCGATCCCAGCACGGGCGCCTCGAACGATATCGAGAAGGCAACCGATCTCGCTCGCAAGATGGTCATGGAATACGGCATGAGCGATCGGCTCGGTCCGCTGCGCTACGGACGCCCCGAGTCTCAGGTATTCCTGGGCCGGGATTACACCCGTGGGCAAGAAATGTCGGACGATGTGGCATCGGCAATCGACGATGAGATCCGCATGCTCATCAACCAGGCTCACGAGGAAGCACGGTCGATAATCACGACTCACCGGGAAGCGCTCGATCGAATCGCTGAGATGCTCCTGGAAAAGGAGACCGTCGACAAGGGGGATCTGGCAGAGATCTTCTACGACGTCCCCAAATGGGAACACACCGAGATCGGAGCGCTCCGCATTCGCCTCCCGGAATCCGATTTGATCAGCGAGGGAAGGGTGGCGTCGTCGGTCCCGACGGAGGATCCGCAACCATCCCGCTAGCTGGGGACACCGGCGGCTGATGTCGTTTTCTCCAACGACCTGGGCGATTCGCGATCGTGTCCTGTCCAACGCGGACCACACCCTGATCATGGGCGTGGTCAATGTCACCCCGGATTCCTTCTCGGATGGAGGGCTCCTCGACTCTCCCGGTGAGGCAATTGCGCACGGCGTGGCGCTGGCACGCGCCGGTGCCGACATCGTCGATGTCGGTGGTGAATCGACCCGCCCGAGAGCAACCCCGGTGTCTGTTGCAGACGAGCTTGCTCGGGTGGTCCCCGTGGTGGCGGGCCTCGTCGACGCCGGGCTCGTCGTGAGCATAGATACGATGAAGCCGGCGGTTGCTGCTGCTGCCGTCACAGCAGGAGCACAGATCGTTAACGACGTCACCGGGCTGGCGGATCCGGATATGGTGGCACTCTGTGCGGAGTCCGGCGCCGGCGTCGTCATGATGCATATGCAGGGCGACCCGGCAACCATGCAGGACGATCCAACATACGACAATGTCGTTGCCGAGGTCGCCGGGTTTCTCGAACAGCGTGCGCTGGACATTCAGGCGGGGGGAGTTGGTCGAGACCGTATCTGCCTCGATCCTGGTATCGGGTTTGGGAAGACGTATGGCCACAACCTTGAGTTGCTGCACAACATCGACTGGCTGATCACCTGTGGATACCCGGTGCTCGTAGGGCCGTCGCGTAAGGGATTCCTCGGCGCAATCTTGCGCGCCGCGGGTCACGAGACGTCGGCCGCCGAGCGTGATGCGGCAACCGCAGCTACGGTTGCTCTCGCCGTGGCGGCCGGAGCGTTTGCCGTGCGGGTACACAATGTTGGCCATGCCTTCCAGGCAGCGCGTACCGCCGACGCTATTGTGCGGGCTTCGTAGACGGAGGTAGAACAAGTGGCTGGTTTGGAGCCGAGGGGTTTCAAGTGGGTAATCGCCGGGCGGCTGGCTATTTCCGAGCGAATCGGCGGGTATGGGTTCCAACATCGGCGGGTGCGCCGCGAGGAAGAGATCATCTGGCTGGCCGAGCAAGGCATCGACACCGTGTTGTCGCTCATGTCCGGCAACCAGAATCAAGCGGCCTACGAGAGTGCCACCATGCGGTACTACCACTTCCCGATCGAAGAAGACCTCGATCCCGCGGAAGTCATCGAGGTGTTTGCAGTGCTCGACGATGCGCTGGCGAAACCGGGAGCTTCGGTGCTCGTCCATCGCGAGCTGATAGGTGACCTTCTCGTCGGGCTGATGGGCGGGTATCTGGTTCACAGCGGCCTGATAACAGATCCAATCGTCGCCACTTCCGTCATCCAAGAGATCTCGGGTCGTCCACTGGGGCCCGAGGGTCGCCAGCTCATACCATCGGTCGGCTGAGATGGTCCGGGCCGCAATCGGCCTTGGTTCCAATCTAGGTGATCGTGCCCAGCACATCGCTACGGCGGTGGCAGCTCTCAGCGAATTGGGATCTCTCCATCGCGTCTCTTCCCTGTACGAAACTGCACCTATGGGCGGACCCAGGCAAGGCGCTTACCTCAACGCAGCCGCTGTCGTGGATACCGAATTGTCGGCCCGTACTCTGCTGGATAGGTGCCGTGAGATCGAACGGGAAAGTGGGAGGGAACGGCGTGATCGTTGGGGCCCGCGCACTCTGGATCTCGACATCTTGCTCTACGGCAACGAGACGATCGAGGAACCCGCGCTGACCGTGCCGCACCCGAGGATGACCGAGCGCCGATTTGTGCTGGAGCCATTGCTCGAGGTGTGGCCGGATGCGACATTGCCCAGCGGCACCCCGCTGGAGGAGTTTCGTGTTGCAGTCTCGGGCCAGAAGGTCCGCAAGGTCGAAGCGGTGGTCCCCGACAGACGAACGTCGGCGTGGCTGTTTGTGGTTGTCGCTCTTGCCGCCGTTGCCATCTGGTGGCTGGGCGACCTCCTGTTCGGGTAGACGTGGAACCCGATTCAGTTGGCACGCTGTTGTTCGCGAAGTAGCGCCCGCGCCTCTTCCGGCACAGTCATCCACCTACACTCGCCGCCGTGAGCGTTACCTGTTCCTCGTGCGGCAGCCCCGGTGCGGAGGGAGCCCGGTTCTGCATGGACTGTGGTGCGCTTCTTGCGGGCAAATGCCCCCACTGCGGGAGTGAAGTGCCGGAGGGATCGCGTTTCTGCCCTGCTTGTGGGAATCAACTTCTCCACGAAGCCCTACCGGATACCGGTCGCGAAGAGCGCAAGATCGTATCGGTGTTGTTTGCCGACATGGCGGGGTTCACCGAGCACGCATCGCAGGCCGATCCAGAAGACGTGAGGGCCCGGCTCACCTTGTATCACCGGCGGATTCGGGAGGACGTCGAACGGTTTGGGGGTCGGGTCGAGAAGCTCATGGGGGACGGCGTGTTCGCAGTCTTCGGCGCCCCGGTTGCGCATGAGGATGATCCAGAACGGGCGGTCCGAGCGGCTCTGCGCATCCAGCGATCAGTCGAGCAGCTCAATGCAGGGGACGTTCCGCTTGGGCTGCATGTCAGGATCGCGGTCACTACCGGTGAGGCGATCGTGCAATTGTCTGATGACGATCCCGATCGGGAGGGCATCGTCGGTGATGTAGTCAATACTGCCTCGCGTCTCGAAGCGGTCGCTCCTCCGGGCGGCGTGGTAGTCGACGAGCGCACATATCTGGCGACTCGGGATGCAGTTGTGTTCACGGATCTAGACCCGGTTCGGGTCAAAGGCAAGGCAGCTCCGCTGGCGATCTGGCAACCGGAGGAGGCCAGAAGCCGCTACGGCGTTGCAGTGGAGCGACGCCATCTGACTCCGTTCGTTGGGCGTGATGCCGAACTCAGTGTGCTTGTGGATGCTTTCGAGCGAGTCGTTGCCGACGGCGCTGTGCAGCTCGTGACGATCGTCGGCGAACCAGGTGCCGGGAAGAGCCGCCTTCTGTATGAGTTCTTCGACAAGGTTGATGAGCGCCCCGATCTCGTTTGGTGGCGCCAGGGACGCTGTCGCGCGTACGGAGATGGTATTGCCTTCTGGGCGCTGAGCGAGGTCGTCAAGTCGCATGCGGGAATCCTCGAATCCGACACCGGTGCGGTGGCTGCAGCCAAGCTGAGCACCGCACTGCGAGCACTCCCGATCGAACCGGCGAATGCCGACTGGATCGAATCTCGACTCGCTCAGCTGGCCGGAACCGCGGTGGGCGAAGGCGTGGCAGACCAGACGGACCTCTTTACCGCCTGGTTGCGGTTCTTCGAGGCGATGGCGGACCGAAACCCGTTGATACTGGTAATCGAGGATCTGCACTGGGCCGACAATGCCATGCTCGACTTCATCGAGCATCTGGCCGATTGGGCGGTTACGTCGCCGATCCTGGTCGTCACCACAACCCGCCCTGAGCTGTTCGCAGAACGCGGCTCGTGGGGTGGCGGACGACGCAACTCCAATATCGTCGGCCTCGCCCCGCTCGACGATGCAGACGTTGCCGGTTTGCTCACCGCACTTCTCGACAAGACCGTCCTGGATGCCGACATTCAGGGGGCAATTCTCGAGCGAGCGGGTGGCAACCCGTTGTACGTCACCGAGTTTGTGCGGCTTGCCGACGACATGGGTGTTGTCAGCGATGCCTCGATGATTGCCGAGATGCCGCTGCCAACGTCGGTGCACGCCCTGGTGGCCGGTCGGTTGGATCGGCTCGGCGCGGACGATAAATCGGTCCTGCAAGCGGCTTCGGTTGTCGGCAAGGTCTTTTGGACCGGGGCGCTGAGGTTGCTGCGGCCGACGCTCACCTCAGACGAAGTGCTGAGAGGATTGATTCGCCGCGAGTTGATAAGGCCTGTGCGCGACTCTTCGATGCACGGACAGCAGGAGTATGTGTTCAATCACAGCGTCATCCGGGATGTCACATACGGTCAGATCCCCCGGGAGGAGCGCGCTCGACTGCATGAGTCGGTGGCCGACTGGATTGACGCCGTTACCGGACCGTCCGGCACGGATGCCGCAGAGCTCCTGGCATACCACCTCGGTGAGGCGATGACCCTCTCCGGATCCCCCGATGGCGAATTGCGGTTGCGCGCCTATCAGGCTCACATACAGGCCGGGGAGCGGGCCCGCGGGTTGAATCCGCGGCGGGCATCCGACTACTACCGGCGAGCAGCCGACTACGCAACAGCCGGCGCCGATCGGGCATATGCACTGCTCGAATGTGGCGACACGACCCGTTTGGCCGAGCCCGATCAGGTCAGACCGCTGCTCGACGAGGCGCTTGGCCTGTTTCGGGCAGACGGCGAAACAGAGGGTGAAGCCCTCGCGCTCAGCATGATTGCAGGCTTCCTGTGGTGGCGCGGCGAAACGACCGAGGCATACGACCACAGCCGCGAGGCATTCGAATTGGTGGAAGATCTGCCCACCTCGCCCGCCAAGGCCCGGGTACTGGTTACTCGGGCAAGCGGCCTGTACCTGCGGGGTGATGCTGTGGAGGCTCTGGAGATCGTCGAATCCGCCGCCGACACCGTATCGGCTGCCGGGACTGCGGCAGACCAGGTTCAGTTTCTGTACACGCGCGGTGGTTCGCTCGTCGAGTTGGGAGATCAGTCCGGGCTCGACGATCTGCAGGCGGCTGCCGACATGGCTTTGGATCGCAACATGACCCAGTCCGCCATCACTGCGCTCAACAATCTGGCCACCGTCGCTGCAACCGTGAGGAGCACCGAAGAGGCGCTGGCCGTCATCGACAAGGGCATCGCCCTTTGTGAGGAAAGAGGTGCGGTGGCGGGGACCATCTGGGCGAGTTTCACCAGATGCGAAATCCTCGTCCCTGCCGGACGGTGGGGCGAGGTGCTCGAGCTTGCCGACTCCGTAATCGAACGTGATGCCGAGATCGGAGGTAGCCAGGCCGGAACGGGCGCTGCTGCCCTCAAATCGATCGTCCTGTTCTACCAGGGCCGCGAGGCCGAATCCCGGCGTCTGCATGAATCCCTACTGAAGACTGCGCGTGAAATCGGCGACCAGCAGGTAATCGCCCCGGTGCTTGCGTTTGCTGCAACCTTGGCGGCCGATTCGGGCGATTGCTCGGCCGTGATCGACTTGAGTCGAGAATATGACACAACTACCGCCGACAACCCGGGGATGCGTTCCTATCACGTTGCGATGGTCACTGGGGCTCTCGGGGCCTGCGGAGAGTTGGGGGTCCTCAGGCGCATTGTCCGTTCGACCCGGCCGGTAGGGGCACTAGGCGACGTGCAGTTGGCTCGTGCCCGGGGACATCTGGCTGCAGCAAATGGTGATTGGCAGGAGGCTGCCGACTGCTTCGAGCAGGCGATTGTGCGGGCGGAGCAAGCCGGCCGGTATCTCGATGGCACGCTGGCGCGTCTCGAAAGGGCTGGGGTGCTCGGTGCAGCCGGCATCTACGACGACATCAAAGTGCTGTTGGATGAAGCCCGGGGCAGAGCCGAGCGGATGGGGGCTGCCAAGATATCGGCTTGGATCGATGACGTGGCGGGGGAACACGAAGCGGCCGGCGCCTGATCCGTGACATGCCGGCGCCAATTCGGCGCATCAGGGGCTAGGGTCGACGCGGATACCACGAGGAGAGGGTAGATGGAAAAGGTCGAGTTTCTCAGCAAGATTCCGCTCTTCGAAAGCTGTTCGGAGAAAAACGTCAAATCCATCGCAGAGCAGACCCGGACCCGCAAGTTCACTGCCGGGGACGAGATCGTCGCCGAAGGCAGCCAGAAGACGATGGGCTTCTACATAATCCTCGACGGGGAAGCCAAGGTGACTCGGGGGGAGCACCACCTCGGGGACTACGGACCCGGCGACTACTTTGGTGAGATAGCTCTGTTGCTCGACGACTCGCCACGGACTGCGACGGTGACGGCCACTACCGACATGACCGTTTTGGCCCTGGCCCGGTGGGATTTCAAGGCATTGCTCAAGACACATCCGGAAATCGGCGTAGAAGTAATGGGTGTGCTTGCACAACGGCTCGCCGACACGGACAAGGTGCTCAGCGACTAGCGCAGTGACATGCTCGATACGTCGGAAACCCCGCCATCGAGGCGGGGTTTCCAATTGTAGATGAAGCTCAGGCTGAGACTAGACAGACACCCGATCCTTGAGACCCTTGGCGGGCTTGAACTTCGCGTGCTTCTTGGCCTCGATCTGAATCGTTTCGCCGGTGGCAGGATTGCGACCCTGTCGAGCCTTGCTGCGGCTCGTGTAGAACTTGCCAAAACCGCTGATGCTGACTTCGCGGTCGGCATCGAGCTCAACCGCAATGATGCCCTCGCCTGAATCCGAGCTGAAAATGATTTCGATGACCTCGGCGGCTTTGGCCTGGCTCAGGTCTGCCTTCTTGGCGAGCTTCTTCGCCATCTCCGTCTTGTTCACTATGGAACTCCCTATCTTGCGAACCTTCGGGATGTGTTTCCCCGCTTTGCAAGCGCCCAAGCTACACCGAAAACCCGCAGAAACAGTGGATTTTTTGCGCGAGCTGACGCGATGTCGACCCGGCTACGCGATCGGCTCGAAGCGGGCCTGGAAGAATCGAAGCGACTCAGGTTCGTAGGTGAACCGCAGCCCCGTCACCGACTCCGGGTGCTCGAGCAGCTCGATGACCGACTCTGCTGTGACATCCATGTGTGCCTGGGTGTAGACCCGGCGGGGAATCGCCAGTCGAACCAGTTCCAGCTTGGGGTAGTGATGATCTCCGGTCTCTTTGTCCCGGCCCGCCGAGACTACGCCCCTCTCCATCCCGCGGACCCCCGATTCTATGTAGAGAGCTGCGGTGAGCGCCTGGGCAGGGAACTGATCGTGGGGGATGTGCGGCAGGATGGCCTTGGCATCGAGGAAGACGCCGTGACCACCTACCGGGCGGATGATCGGAACGCCGGCCTTGATGAGAGCATTCCCGAGATACTCGACCTGCCCGACTCGGGCGTGGACGTGGTCATCGGTCGCAACCATCTCACGGATTCCTCGGGCAAGGGCCTCCATGTCTCGACCGGACATGCCGCCATAGGTGTGGAGACCTTCAAAGGCAACCAGAAGAGCGCGCGCCTGTCTGGCGAGTTCGGGGTCGCGCAGCGCCAGGAATCCTCCGATGTTCACCAGATTGTCCTTCTTGGATGACACGGTTGCGCCATCGGAGTACGAGCAGATCTCGAGCATGATTTCGGCGACGCTCTTGTCGTGATAGCCGGTTTCCCGCTGCTGGATGAACCAGGCGTTCTCCAGTGCCCTGGTGGCGTCGAGCATGACGAGGATGCCGTGCCGACGGCAGATCTCGTAGGTTGCCCGGAGATTGGCCATCGACAGCGGCTGGCCGCCGGCCATGTTGACATTGGTCTCGACCGAGATATACGGGATCTTGTCGGCCCCGACGTCGTCGATCAGCCTCTGTAGCTTGTCGAGGTCGACATTGCCCTTGAACGGGTGAAGGCTGGTCGGGTCATGAGCCTCGTCGATGATGACGTCGACGAAGGTACCGCCGGCGTGCTCTTGGTGGAACCGGGTGGTCGTGAAGTACATGTTGCCCGGCACGTAGTCGCCATCCTCGATGAGGATCTGGCTGAGGATGTGCTCGGCGCCCCGACCCTGATGGGTGGGTACGAGCTCCTCGTATCCGTACACATCCCGAACGGCGGCGACGAGGTTGTAGAAGCTCTTGGAACCGGCGTAGGCCTCATCGCCGATCATGAGCCCGGCCCACTGGTAGTCCGACATCGCCGAGGTGCCGGAGTCCGTTAGGAGATCGATGTAGACGTCTTCGGAGCGCATGAGGAACGTGTTGTATCCCGCTTGTCTGGCAGCGGCGACTCGTTCCTCGCGAGTCGTTATGCGGATAGGTTCGACGACCTTGATCTTGTACGGCTCTGCCCAGCTGCGACGGGTCATGTGGCTGCCTTTCGTCCCCGCACCGTCTAACCGATGCTTTCTTCGACTATCTGGCGTTGATATTATGCTTTCTACGGGGAACATCAACATAATCTGGAGGGTATTCGGAAGATGGCTCGGAATCCGACGCTCGACCGAACAGATCGCGCCATATTGGCTCTTCTCCAGGAGAATGCGCGTCTGTCTAACAAGGAAATTGCCGGCAGAGTAGGGATTGCCCAGTCGACCTGCTCGGAGCGAATACGACGACTCGAACAGGCCGGGGTCTTTCGGGGCTACCACGCCGATATCGACCCGGCTGTGGTCGGGGTCGGGCTGCAGGCGATGATTGCAGTGCGGCTGCACCGCCACGAGACCACTCAGGTTGCGCGGTTCCGGCAATATGCCGAGCAGCTCCCCGAGGTGGTGGCGTTCTATCACATGGCCGGGAGCAACGACTTTCTGGTGCATGTGGTGGTGCGTGACTCTGATCATCTCCGCGACATTGCGATGGGCGCGTTCACTGCACAGCCGGAGGTGGCACACATCGAGACGTCGATCATCTTCGAGCACACTCGGTTCAGGCGCCTGCCTGACTACGACTAGGCGCCGAAGGCTGCCGGTTGAGTATCGGCCGGCTAGTCCGACAGGGCGACACCGGCTCGGTGCAAGGTCCGTGCGATCAACAGGAACCCGGCAACGCATGGCAGAGTGGCGATGGCAATCGCGCTACCCACCGAGAGATTGGTGTCTGCCAGCGTCCCGATGATGACTGGAAAAGCGAGCACGGCGATACGGACGCCCGCAGTTAGCGCTCCCAACCCGGCACCGGGTCTGCCGGGGAGCTTGGCAGCGTCGTCGTACAGCCGGGGGAGCATCGTCGAAGTGCCGATGCCGGCCACCAGGAAGCCCCCGAGGGTCACATAGCGATTGGGTGCCAGCGCCGCCGTCGCCAGACCAAGCCCGCTCAACCCTATAGCAACCAGCAAGAGTCGGTACGTACCGAGCCGCACCACCGCCCAGTCGCCGGACATGCGTCCGATCGTCATGCCTCCCGTGGCCGCGATATACCCCAGGCCGGCGAAACCTGCCCCGGCCGCGAAGTCGTCCACCAGTCGGAACGCGGCCCAATCGCTCGCCGTGTACTCCAGTGCAACCGCAAAGACCCCTGCCAGCAGAAACAGAACCAAGATCGAATTCGACCCCATTCGGGCCGTAGCCGCCGGAGAGCGGCCATCGGCCAGCTCATGCGTCTCATCACTGCGCAGCACTCCGCGGGCCACGAACACCAGCACCATCGACAGAACGATGGCGGCGCCGACCAGGTGGGTTTGGATCGAAACGTCGGCGGCAGCCGCCCATGCCGCACCCAAGCCGCCGACCACCGTGCCCAGGCTCCACAATCCGTGCAGCCGGTTCATCACCGGGGCGTGACGCCGGGCGCTCAGCCAGGATGCCTGCATGTTCATCGAAACATCGACGAGGACGTCGAATCCCATCATTCCCGCCAATCCGACGAGCAGCACCACGGGTGTCGTCGCAAAACCGATGACTGCCAGTGACGTCGAGATGACGATTCCGGCACCGATCATGACTTGCCGGGTGCCGAACCTTTCCACGACTCGCCCCACCGTCGCGCTCCCGACGAGACCTGCCAGACCTGCCAGCGAGACCAGCAGCCCTATCTCAGCCACACTGATATCGACCTGGTCGCGAATCTCGGGTAGTCGCGGGATGAACGATGCCGGGAGGGCACCATTGACAAAGAACTGAGCGGCGACCGCGGCCAGGGCGCGCCGATCGAGCGCCCTCAGGTTGGTGGTTCTGCGGGTGCTCACGACGGACTCGATTCGGCAGCTGCGAAAGGTGGCGGGAAGAGGATACGACAATCGGTAGTGGGTCCGAAGCTGCGGTAGGGATCGGGACGGGCCAGCAACGTACAATCTCCGCATGAGGATCCTGCTCGTTGGCCCCGGCCGGGCCGGCATGTCGTTGGCAATGGCATTTTCTGCTGCCGGGCACCTGATCGTTGGTGTCGTCGGGCGAACCGCGAAGTCGGCAGAAGTGGGAGCGGAAATGGTCGGCGCCGCCCCGCTCACGCCCGCTGATCCGCTTCCCTCAGGCGATCTTCTCGTGATCGCTACTCGCGACGGAGCCATCGCAGCCGTGGCGTCGGTTCTCGCCGCAGGGGGGCCCGAGATCGATTCCGCAGTGCATGTCTCGGGCCTGACACCGGTGACTGTGCTCGATCCACTGCGAAGGCAGGGAATGAGGACTGGATCTTTCCATCCGCTACAGACGCTGCCCAACCCGGAGGCAGGAGCGGCTCGGCTGGCAGGGGCCTACATCGCAATTACCGCCGAGGAGCCGCTGCGCACGCAACTGGAGCAATTGGCGGCCGATATCGGTGCCACGCCGTTCCGTCTCGAGGACAAAGACAAAGCGCTGTATCACGCGGCTGCGGCAGCGGCGGCCAATTTCCCGTTGGCAGCGCTGGCCATGGCAGAAGACCTGTTTGCAGAGGCCGGTGTTCCCTGGGATGCGGCCCGGCCACTGGTGGAGGCAGTGGTCGCCAATGCATTCGATCTCGGGCCCCGCGCTGCGCTCACCGGACCCGTCGCCAGGGGGGACGTTGCGACTGTGGCCGCCCAGCTGGAGGCGGTCCGAGTTCAGCATCCTGCTTGGCAGTTGGGTTTCGCCCGGTTTGTCGAGCTATTGACCCGCCTGACGGGTCGGACAGAAGAGTTCGAGGGCGTACTCGATGCCGAGGAAGATGGTTGATGAGGATAACGAAGACGTTCTCCGAGACCCGGATGGTCGCAACCGGCCAGATTGGACTCGTGCCCACGATGGGTTTTCTCCATGAGGGCCACTTGTCACTGATCGAGGCTGCTCGCGATACCAACGACACCGTGGTCATGTCGCTGTTCGTCAACCCTCTGCAGTTCGATCGGGAGGAAGATCTGGCCCGCTACCCGCGGGATCTGGAGCGCGATGTTGGTCTGGCGGCAGCTGCGGGAGCCGACATCGTTTTTGCCCCAGAACTCGAAGAGATGTACCCGGGGGAGCAACTCACCAGGGTCATCGTCAATCGGCTCAGCGACGAAATGGAAGGTCCCAATCGACCGGGCCACTTCGAAGGTGTGGCCACCGCGGTTGCCAAGCTTCTTGCCGGTGTCCGGCCCGATCGGTCCTACTTCGGCCGCAAGGATGCCCAGCAACTGGCCATAGTGAAGCGCATGGCCGCCGAACTGTCTTTTCCCGGATCGATTGTTGGGGTGCCGATCGTCCGGGAACGCGACGGCTTGGCTCTCTCCAGTCGCAACATCTTCCTTTCCCCGCAGGAGCGGCAGGATGCTCTGGCTCTGAACCGCGGATTGACGGCGGCGGCGGATGCGGCTGAGCGTGGCGAGAGGGCTGCGTCCAGCCTGATCAATTCTGTCTACGCCGAGATTGGCGCCGTGTCCGATCTGTCTGTTGAATACGTGACGCTTGCCAGCCAGGATCTAGTCCAGCCGATCGACGAGCTGGACCGCCCGGCGTTTCTGGCGCTGGCGGCGTGGTCGGGCGAAACCCGGCTCATCGATAACGTCCATTTGGACCGGAGCGATGACGGTTTTTTCGCAGATCGCGGGACCCGTCTTCGAACAGAGAGCGTGTTGTACAGGGGAGAAGGCTGATGTTGCTGGGAATCGACATTGGGAACACCCAGACCGCGGTGGGTCTTCTCGACGGACGGGACGTGGTGGCACACTGGCGGTTGACCACGATTGCCGAGCGCACCGAAGACGAGCTGCGGATTTACCTCACCGGGCTGCTCAACCTCGAGGGCTACCAGCTATCGGACGTGAGTGGGGTGGCTCTCTCCAGCGTCGTTCCGGCCCTGACGGCTGCCTTCCGCACGGTGAGCCGATCGTTCACAGCCGGCCCGATTGTGGTGGTGGGGCCGGGAGTGAAGACGGGGATGCCGATTCTCATCGACAACCCGCGAGAGGTGGGTGCCGACCGCATCGCCAACGCGGTGGCCGCCCGGGAACGTCACGGGACACCGGTGATCGTGGTCGACTTCGGCACATCGACAAACTTCGATGTGGTGAGCTCCGACGGGGAGTACCTCGGCGGGGTAATCGCTCCCGGGCTCCATATCGCCACCAACGCACTCATCTCGGGAACCGCCGCATTGCGGCGGGTGGAGTACAAGCCGCCGCGATCGCCGATCGGGAGGGGTACCGTCGAGGCCATCCAGAGCGGGGCGCTCTACGGGCATGCCGGCCTGGTCGACGGGATCATGGAGAGAGTTGCTGCCGAATTCGACGGCGAGGTCACCAGGGTGGCCACCGGCGGATTGGCCTCTACCATCGTCCCGCACTGCTCGAGCGTGTCTACTATCGACGAGTTCTTGACGCTCGAGGGTCTCCGCAGTATCTACGAGCTGAACACGACATGAGCGATACCCCAGAGATTCCGGAGCCAGGTCCCGACGGCGGGCTCGGCGAGCATCCGCTCACTGCGGCCCGGCTGGCCCGGCACCAGGAGATTCTCGTCGGCGCCGGCTATCCCTATCGTTTCGAGCGGTCCGACTACGCCGTCGAACTGCACGCCCGTTACGGCTCTTTGTCGCCGGGCGAGGAGACCGACGACCGCGTCACAGTGGCCGGCCGGTTGATGGCCGTTCGCAAGATGGGCAAGCTCGTCTTTGCCGTGCTGCAGGACGCCACGGGCCGCATTCAGCTGTTTGTCGACAGGCGCACCCTGGGCGACGAAGGTTTCGCCGAGTTCGACGAGTTGGACATCGGCGACTGGGTCGGGGCATCCGGCGTGATGATCACGACCAAGAAGGGCGAGGTCAGCGTCCGCATCGACGATTTCGAGTTGCTCGCCAAGGCGCTCCGGCCCCTGCCGGCGAAGTGGCACGGCTTACAGGACGTGGAAATGCGGAGCCGGCGGCGTTACCTCGACTTGATGGTCAACGAACACGCCCGCACGGTTGCTTTGACCCGAGCTCGTATCGTCGGCGAGCTGCGCCGCCAGTTCGAGGCTCGCGGTTACGTCGAGGTGGAGACGCCGGTGCTGCTGAGCCAGGCGACCGGGGCTCTGGCCCGGCCGTTTCAGACCCATCACAACGCCCTCGAGCAAGACATGTACCTGCGGATCGCCACCGAGCTGTTTCTAAAGCGGCTCGTAGTCGGCGGGATGGAGCGGGTTTTCGAGATCGGGCGCATCTTCCGCAACGAGGGGATCGACGCTACGCACAATCCCGAGTTCACGATGCTCGAGTCCTATCAGGCGTTCGCCGACTACAACGACATCATGGACATGGTCGAGGAGATGATCGCAGCAGTGGCGCTGGCGGCAGTCGGCTGGACCGAGATCACCTACCAGGGCAAGAAGCTCGACTTGAGCCCGCCGTATCGCCGGGTCCGCATGGTCGACCTGGTGGCTGAGGCCGTGGGGGAGCCGGTCGGATTCGATCGACCGCTCAGCGAGATGCGGGACCTGGCGGACCGGCACGGCCTGGAGCCAGGTTCGACCTGGGGTCACGGCAAGATCATCGACCAGCTATTCGAGGAATTGGTGGCAGACGACATCTGGGAGCCGACCTTTGTGCTCGACCATCCCAAGGAGACTTCGCCGCTGGCCAGGGAGCATCGGGACGACCCGAACTTGACGGAGCGCTACGAGCTGTTCATCGCCGGGGCCGAGTACGCCAACGCGTTTTCCGAGTTGAACGATCCACTCGACCAGCGAGCCCGGTTTGAGCAGCAAGCGCGGGCTCGAGCCGGGGGCGACGAAGAGGCGCACCCCATCGACGAGGACTTTCTCCTGGCCCTCGAATACGGGCTGCCGCCGACGGGCGGGCTCGGTATTGGGGTGGATCGGCTGGTGATGCTGCTGACCGATCAGCATCACATCCGCGAGGTCATCTTGTTCCCGACGCTGCGCCCGGAGGCCTAGCCGCTTCTTGCGTCGCAAAACGGAACATATTCCGGTTTGGGACGCCAAAGTGGGAATCCCCCGCTGGATAGCGGGCGCCTTCGCCGGTGACCGTTACCTCCAAGGTCCTGCTTCGGTGGTCATTACGTCGATGCAGGTTCCGACCGGCCCCTTACCCGCGCCCATCTCGCACGCTGCACGCCGCCCTCGGCATCTCACAAGGACACTGTGCACGCCCGGCGCTGGATGTGCCAGTGCAATCTGGGGATGTCAGCGGTCGCTTGCGCCGGTGATACTGCAAATGACCGCCTGCAGCTCCGCCGGCATGAAGGGTTTGGAGAGGAACGCAAAGGCGCCTCGCCGGGTCGCCTCTGCCTGAACTTGCTCGTCAACTCGGGAGGTAACGATGATTGCCGGGATGGCAGCAGCCTTCAGGTCGTTTAGCAACCCCCAGCGAACTTCATTGGGGCCCTGGGGTTCCATTACCACGACATCGATCGACTCAGTGGCCAGGAGCTGATTAGCTTCGTCTTGATTCGCCACGATGAAGAGCGGGTCGGCAACGTCTCTGAGTACGACCTCGAAGAGGCGTCGAATCGCGGTCGAGTCCTCCACCACGAGCACTGAGGCAGTCGGAGTGACCGAATCCGTTGTCATCTGCTGACTCCGTCCATTGCCGCGTTTATCGGCACAAGCGTGGGTTGTGAGCAGAACCAAACTTGGATGTGACCCGCGCACTAGACACTTCGAACGGCATGCAGCCGCCCGGGCTGTGCCGCGGTTTGAACTCAGACCTATGGGACTACACGGCACGATGCATCTCCCCGAAGGGAGTGAGACGTCGGGTCGGCGTGGAGACTGCCGGTCGGAAGGCCCGGCCAATCAGACCTGGGGCCGGAGCGAAGTCGATCGGATTGAAATACTGCCGGCGGCGCACACCTCGTGTCCTCGGAGGCGAACTCCGAGGAGATCGATTGCTCAATCGGCAGAGAAGCAAGCGACAACTCGGTCGAGATCGTCGGCTTCGAAAGCCGCATCGAGTTCCGCTGTTGCCCGATGAATCGGGGCTTCGGATTGCACGCTTCGAGAGGATCAGGGGCGCCGCCATCGACATGGGCGGATAGCATTGAGCATGAGGTACCGAAAGGGCCACTATGAGTCTGCGAAATCGCCGGTTCCTGCGGCTCCTGCTCACTTTCGGATTGGCTGCCGCAGTAGGTGTCGGCTGTCTCGGCAACGACTTCAGCAACGCACCGCTGAGCATCAACGAACGGGACCACGGCTGGGTCGCTGCCGTAGAGCCGGGCGAGGTGCTTGAGGTCGACCTGACCGGCAATGCCGTGTACCCGGAGGAGCCGTGGCGCCTCGCCGATTTCGACCCGGCGGTGATTGCTCTCGATTCCGAGCACCACGAAACCCCGCGCCCTCCATCGGGGGATCCCGATGGAATGGATCCCGAGGACTATGATCCCGGTTCGCTGATCTCCTTCAGCTTCTTTGGATTCGTCGGTGTGAGCTCCGGGGAGACGCCGCTTCGTTTCG
>JARFRN010000228.1 GCA_029287195.1 Acidimicrobiia bacterium
GGCGGCGGTGGCGTCGTTGCGCCAGTCCTCGCTTGCCATGACCATCGGCCCGGCTCCTTTCGATAATCCCGATGCACTGCATCGCCCGATGCTTTACAGCGGCTCGATGCCGACTAGTGTTTTAACACGCTAGCACAAAAATACAACAGCGAGGTACGAACCGTGGATGTGATTCCGGCAGTAGATGTGCTCGACGGAAAGGTGGTGCGACTCCGCCAGGGGCGCTACGACGACGTGACGGTTTACAACGACGATCCGCTGGCAATGGTGGCGTCGTGGGTTTCTCGAGGGGCCGGGATGGTGCACGTCGTCGACCTGGCGGGGGCGCGCGATGGTGTCGGCAACCATGAACTGTGGCGACGTCTGGGGGATACCGGCCTCCCGTTCCAGCTCGGCGGGGGAATTCGGACCCGGCAGCATGTCGAAGCCTTGCTGTCCGCCGGAGCTAAGCGGGCTGTACTGGGAACGACTGCGGTATGGGATGCGGGTGAACTCGGCGAGATCATCGGCGCTGTTGGTGCCGAGGCGGTGGTCGCTGCGATCGACGTCCGCGAGGGGCGAGCCACCGGCGCCGGTTGGCGTGACGATGGGCGAGATCTGGCTATCGTGATTCGCGATCTCGCAAAGGCGGGAGCGGTCCGCGCCCTCGTAACCGGGATCGCAGGCGACGGAATGCTGACCGGCCCCGATGTGCGATTGCTGCGCGAGGTGCAGGGTCTCGCTCCCGGATTGGCTCTGATCGCGTCCGGCGGCGTGGGATCGCTCGAGGACATTGCCGCGGTAGCAGCGCAGGAGGTAGAAGCGGCAATCGTAGGTCGTGCGCTGTATGACGGACGTTTCAGTTTCGCAGAGGCACAGCAGGCCGCCGCCGGCGGTTGACTGGTTCGGCTCCTCGTTCTTGCGGCTTGTCGTACGAGATGACGTACGGGGCAGCGCAGGCACCGGCAAGGCTCACGAGCTACTGCGCTCCTTGTAGTGTTCGAGAGCTGCATCGAGGTCGGGCTTGGTGACTGCAAGCGCAGACGAGTCGCGGCGGAGTGCCTGCAAAGCGGCTTCCCGGAGCAGACCCGAGAGCTCAGCAAACGAGAGGCCTTCTGTGGTGTCTACAACGGTGGCAACGTCTATGTCATCGGCCAGCGGCACATCCGAGATGTTGAAAAAGGCCCGTCGCGATTCCGACGCCGGAAGGCCGAGATACAGATGAGCCTCCAACCGCCCGGGGCGAAGCAGCGCTGGATCAACCAGATCACGTCGATTGGTTGCACCGATCGCGAAGACATCGCCGCGACCGGAGACACCGTCCAGCTCAGTCAAGAATGCTGCAACTACCGAATCCGTTACCGAATTCGTCGAGTTCCCTCTGATCGGCGCGAGCGCATCGATTTCGTCGAAGAACAGAATCGCCGGCGCAACCGCGCGGGCCCGGGCAAACACCTCGCGCACTGCCCGCTCTGACTCGCCGACATACTTATCGAGCAGCTCTGCACCCTTGATGGTGAAGAACGCAGCACCGCTCTCGTGCGCAAGAGCCCGAATCACAAATGTCTTGCCGGTCCCCGGTGGGCCATAGAGGAGGAGGCCGCGCGGTGGCTCAATGCCAAGCCGAGTGAAACGCTCCGGTTCTTGCATCTGCCAAATGACAGATTCGGTGAGGCGCTGCTTGACCTCGTCGAGATTGGCGACGCGCTCGAAGCCATAACTGGGGATTTCCCCGAGCGCGGTTGTGCCAAGCGACGGTGTCGTTTCCTCGACGGCCCGCAGCAGGAGGGCATCGTCGACCAGGTTTCCTTCCTGGGCGACCAAGGCCGAGGCGTGGACCACGGCCGCAAGGATGTCGGCTCCAGAGAACCCCGCGGTACGGGCAGCCAGCATCTCGTAGTCGGTTACAACGCCGGGAACCCGCCCTAGAGCTGCTTCGAATAGCAGCGCGCGGCGCTGCAGATCAGGAGGAGGGATGCTCAGGGTCCTGGGCAAGAAAGCCGATTGAGTTACTGCCTCAGGAAGCCGAGCCACGGACGAGACACCGAGCACGCACGCCAGCCGGGGGCGTTCCGCAACCGCATCGAGGAACCACCGCATGATGGCGGCGACCTGGTTGCGAAACAGAGCATCGTCGCCGACCACCGCGTCCAATCTGTCGAGAAAGATGACCGCCGGCGGCGGGGAGTTGTTGACCGCTTTCTCCAGGAGCTCGAGCAGTTTCTGCGGCTTGAAGACCAGCTCCAGCGACACCTCATGCACGGAGACTCCGACCGATTTGGCGGCTGCAGCCACGATCTCGGACTTGCCGCAGCCGGCGGGTCCCTCGAGCAGGACACCGGCCACCCTGGGGAGACCCCAGGCATCGGGAAGATCACCTTCAGCGGTCAGCAATGACAGCCATCCGGTCATCACCTCGACCTCGGTCTCCAACCCGGCTAGCAAGGCCTGCGCCGTTGTCATCGCCTCGCCGGCCGGGCTGCCCGCCGGTTGACTGACCACATCGGGAGTGGCCTCGCCCACTTCGTGCACAACCGTCCGATTCCCGACTACAGCCGCGGGACCAGGAGTAACAGCAGTGATGGTGACGACGACGGGCTCGGGGGAGCGATCTCCGCCGTAGCCCGTTTGCACGGCCACAGCATCGCCCTCTGTTACCGGAGAGCCCTGGAGCGAGCGGGCCAAGTGCCTGGCATCGATATCGGCGTCGACCTTCGAAATCACAACACGGTGTGCCTCCGGCAGAAGAGCGCGCTTGAGGTCTACCGAGTCGCCGATCTTCAGACCAGCATTGACCAGCGTCCGCTCCCCGAGGAGGAGCCCATTGGCAGGCGTGGTTTTGCCGGGGCCGACGAGTACATGGGTCGACCCAGCGGCGACGATGCCTCCGCCGGGAAGGCCGAGTGCCCGCAGCAGGGCAGCATCGGCCCGACCGACCGGGTCGGTTCCTTTGCGAACGATGAACTTCATCACGGCAGGGTACACACGCGAGCTTGGCGGCCGTCAGCCGCAGCGGGCTATCCGGCGAGCGACGTGAGTTTGGACACGGGGTGGCGGGATGTCGCCAGGGGATTGGTGGACTCGATGATGGTCACACCGGGGCGATCGAGCCACTTCCAGACCAGGCGGGCTTCATCTGCCGCAGCGACGGTGGGGGGAACGAGATCGGTCGACCCTGCTGTGGGCGCAACCACCTCCAGCGGCGGCTGCTCGCCGGGCCCCCAGGCGGCGACAAGCCTGCCTCCTTCTGCCAACAGCGATTCGCCTTGGGAATCCTCGGCCCACAGCAGACCGGCTTGGCGCAACACCCCCCAATGGCGCCTGTCGGCGAGGGCTGCAGCGAGGGCGCGATGGCGGTCGCGCGTGTCCGCAGCCTCTTCGAAGCGGGAAGTTCTGGCGTACTCTCGCATGCGAGCTACAAGCGGATCGAGTAACTCCGCAGGGTGCCTTTCGATGCCACGCCGCAGCCGATTCACGATCTCCTGGTAGTGCTCGTCCGGAACCGACCCATCGCATGGGCACACGGCAACCCCGAGCTGGGCGAACGAACAAGCGGCGCTTCTCTTCCCACCCTTTGTGATGCAACGTCTGATAGGGATCGAGTCCCAGATGGCGGCAACAACGTTCGCGGCGATGCGACGATTGCGAAATGGTCCGAGGTAGACGCACCCGTCATTGCGGAGAGTGCGCACTATCGACAGTCTCGGATATCGCTCGGACGTGACTTTGACGAACTGTGGTGACTTCGGGGGTCGCGACCGTCGATTGAGTCGGGGAATGTGGTGATGGATGAGCCGCAGCTCGGTGACTTCGGCCTCGAGTTCTGTCGAGCAGACGCGGAAGTCGATATCAACCAGATCTCGAAGCATCTGGTCGACTGATCGCCTGCTATCGCCGTAGAAGTAGGAACGGACCCGGGTCCGCAGGTTCTTCGCCTTACCGACATAGATGACGTTGCCGTCGCGGTCGCGGAACAGGTATACCCCCGGCTTCCGGGGGAGACGCTCGGTGAGTTCCATTTTGTCGTAGTGCGGGGCACCCCGTGCCGTCGGGAGTCGGAGTAGTTCGTCGAGGTCCGTCACGCCGATCGTCCCGGCTCTCTCGAGTAACCCCCAGAACACGTGAGCCGTGGCGCGGGCGTCCGCCAGCGCGCGATGGTTGGGTGTTACCGGGGAGCGGAAGTGGGCCGCCAACGTCTGCAAGCTCAGTCCCCGGGTCTCTGCGCGGACCAGTCGTCGGGCGAGACCCAGGGTGTCGGATGTGGGATTGGGCAGCCTGCCGTAGCCGAGTCGTTCCGCCGCTGCATTCAGGAATGACATGTCAAATCGGACGTTGTGGCCCACGATCACTGCGGTGCCGATGAACTCGAGCAGCGCAGGCAATACCTCCTGGATACGAGGGGCATCGACGACCATCGCCTGGGTGATCCCGGTCAGGATGGTGATCGTGGGGGGAATGGATGCCCCCGGGTTCACCAGGGTGTTGAAGGTTCCGACCAGCTCCCCGCCGACGTACTTGACGGCGCCGACCTCGGTGATCTCGCAATCCGCCGGAGAGCCTCCGGTGGTTTCGAGGTCGAGTACACAGAAGGCAACCTCATGAAGCGGTGTACCTAGATCGTCGAATGTGCGCTGGGCGGGCAGTGCCATGGGCGGACGCTAGAGCGAACATACGTTCGGTGTCAAGGATTGGAGGAGACGGCAACGGCGGTACGCTGTTCGAATGCACTTCACCGGCACGGTCTTCTTCGACTTCGACAGCTATGACGTCTGGCGGATTCACACGGTGCTGCTGAAGGCATCTCAGGACAACAGTGTGACAGTGGACGTCGAGTGGCGGGCCTTCACCGACGAGGACCTGGGAAGCGGGTCCGAGGCCGTCCGCGCTCTGGCCGCCTGCGAGGTGGTACGGACGGCCTCGCCGGAGCAGCACGAGAGGTTTGTTAGGGCAATGCTGACCCTGGCCTTTCAAGAACGGGATGATCCGGGCGCAGCCAAGACCCTTGCCGTGGCCGCCAAGGTTGCCGGGATGGAAGCCGACGAGGTGCTTTCCGCAATCGATGAGCCGGGCATGCGACTGCTTGCAGCAAGTATTGCGTCCGCCCGGGAGCGGGGAGTTGGCGGCGTGCCCACTATCGAGCGACACGGCCCCCCGGTACTCATCCGGACGAGTGGCGCTGCCAGCTACGGGGACGCGGTGGCTCGTCTCCGTTTGCTCGACCACATGCTTCGCGACGACGGCATCTGGGTGATGTTGAAGCCGGAGTAGCGCACCCATGCGGAAGTGATCGCGGCGGAAGCCACGCAGCGCCGCGGCGGGAGCCGATAGCAGCTGGATCGAGACCGGCGCCGAGTGGTAGAGGCGGGAACTACTGCGTAGCTGCTGCGGCTGCAGCCCGGACTCGAGCTACAGCGGTTTTGTCGCCGCTCACGCGCAATGGATCCAGCGGGCCGCGCCCCCACAACCACAGGTCCAGATCTGACGCTCGCCCGGCGACCAGAGTCGAGGGTTGTGCCACGTCTTCGAGGCGCAGGGCCGGTTCGTCATAACTCTTGCCGCTATTTGGGCTGGTACCTCGAAACCGTCCGAGAACGACGCTCCAAGACCGGCCACCGTCGATGGCGATGCGAACGCTCGACCCATCAGGGAGGAACGTTGCCCACCCGGGTAGATCGCCGGCATCGAGGTAGACCGCCAAGACTTCGTCGACGCCGTCGGCAGCCAGGGCCTCGTCGACGATTGGCAAGTGGCCGGCGGCAAGCTCAGCGTCGACGCGATGGATCAATGCCTCGTGTACCTGCCGGCGCCGGACCCAACCGACATTGTTACCGGCGTCGTGCCAGCTCCAACACTCGTCCGTCGCGTTGCGCTGCCGGAGGGTGTGCTGGAGGCGACGGGACTGGAATTCGAACACGTTGGGGAGTTGGAAGTCGTCGGGCCGGGTCAGGTGGTCGACTGCGTCAGGGTCCATCAGTAGATCCTCGACGATTGTGGCCCAGAAGTACTGGACCTCCGTGAGGTGCCAGAAGAGGTCGGAAGCCGACCACCCCGGACAGGAAGGAACCGGCGCCGCCGGATCGGTGGCTCGGCTCAACTCGTTGAAGCGAGCCGACTCGGACGAGATTGCGTCTATGTAGTCGAGCATGGTCTCGACCCTATCGAGTCGAACGTGCCGGTGTGGTCAAGTACCCAAGATGGAAATCGATAGTGCGGTATCGTCCTGATTCTGGAATGAAGGGGCAGACATGGCGCGCATCGGTTTGTTGACGTTGCTCCTGGTATTGCCGGCCGCTTGCGGTGGCGGCGAAGCTGCAACGACCACCTCAGCTTCGGCGGTTACTACCGCCGCCCCTGCCGCAACCAGCACCACCTCCCGGACAACTTCTGCGGAGGTTTCGACAACCAGCACTTCCACGACAACCACGACGCAGGGATCCGGAGCGCTGAGCCTCCCGGATGGACGCCCCGCAACGTTTGTGGCGATCACGGAGGACTATGCAGCGGTGGAGATCGACACTGCAACGGGCGAGGTCATCCACGATTTTGGCCACACCGGCACCGCGGCCGAGATGGCCGCAACTGAGGAAATGCCACCCAACGTTCTCGTCGGAGCATGGCGCACCACAAACAGATCCGCCGTCGGGCTCAGCGACTGTTGTGAGCCGGCAGCCGGCCGGCTCTTCATTCTCGGCGCGGAAGGCGAACTCGGCGACGATCCCTATTCGACCACGGGTCCCTGGAACACCGGCTGGACGATCACGCCGGCGCCCGCCGGCAGCTTGTTTGCCGTCGTCGGCTATTCTCTGCAAGTCTTCGATCCAACGGTTGCCGCCGAGGAGGGCTTCGACGTATGGATCGACGAACCCGATGTCGGCTCCCCATATGGAGCCGCTGCCTGGGCCCGCGACGAATCTGCCCTCTTCTGGGTAGCGCAGCTGGAGCAAGTCACCATGCTGGCGTCGATCGACCTGTCTCTGGGCGTGCCAAATCCGGTAAGCGTGCTCGATTGGGTCGGCGTCGAGCAGTTTCTCGATGGCATCGGCTCGCAGGAAAGTGGCAACCTCGTCGGCTTCCTCCATACCCGCAACGACGACTTCGACATCGTCGAAACCCAGGGAGTCGTTTTCTCCACCTCCGGCGAGCTGTTGGCGACGTTCCCGGTTGAAACCGGCGCCCTATGGGGTGGCTACGACGCATCCGGCAGGTTCCTCATCTATGTCGACGGCGACGCTCGGGTGCGCTGGCAAGGTCTCGGCCGGTCCGGGGTGCTGGGCGACGGCTTCTACTTCGCCAGCTGGTGAGCGCCGTTGTGCCAACCTCGGTTTGTTGGGCCCGCCTGATTGCATTAGACGGAATCTGATTGCATTAGACGGAATCTGATTGCATTAGACGGAATCTGATTGCATTAGACGGAATCTGATTGCATTAGACGGAATCTGATTGCATTAGACGGAATCTGATTGCATCAGACGGAATCTGATTGCATCAGACGGAATCTGATTGCATCAGACGGAATCTGATTGCATCAGACGGAATCTGATTGCATCAGACGTGCATAGGGAGATGTCGTTGGCGGGCCCGATCGGCCGACGGCAGGAG
>JARFRN010000242.1 GCA_029287195.1 Acidimicrobiia bacterium
GTCGGGTGGGCTGGGCGCTGTGGCTGTGCGCCGGGCATCCCGCCGTCGGGTCGACTCCCACTCCCTCCGCTTTGACCCCCGGCAACTGTTCCGGGGGTCGTCTGCTTTGGTTGTGTGATTTGTTTCTTGTGGCCTGTGGGCTCGGGTGCGGGGTTGCGTGAGGCCTTTTGCTGTGGTCGGGGGATCGCAGAGAAGGGCCGACTCTGCATGGCATCGACCATGTGCCGTCCCGGCGTGGTGTCGTATGCCGCTCGGGAACTGAGACATGATTCGGCTGTGTCGTGGAGGTGGATCACGCACCTTCAGCCCAGTGCGGCGGCCCTGAGACGGTATGGTCGGGCCAGGTAGATGTCCGCGATTGGAGCCAACCGTCATGGAAACCTGGGACGCCATCACCTCACGCCGCAACGTCCGTTCCTACACCACCGACCCGATCCCCGAATCCGAGCTAAGCCGCATCCTCGAAGCCGGTCGCCGCACCCCGTCGGCAATGAACCGGCAGCCATGGGACTTCATTGTCACGACCAACCCGCAACAGCTCACCGAATTGGCGAAGTGCTGGCAGGGTGCACGCCATGTCGCCTCCTCGGCGGCCACCATCACGCTCGTCACCCCGATTACCGACAACCCCCGCGACGCGGGGATGAACGCCTATGACTTGGGCCAGGCATCGATCACGATGATGATTGCTGCAGCCGACACCGGCATCGGTAGTGCCCACGCCGCTGTTCAGGACCAGCAGTTGGCGCGGTCCGTACTCGGTTTCCCGGAAGACCGTTACGCCGCCTACTTCATCGCCCTTGGCTACCCCGCCGACCGTCCGTTGGCTCCGATCAAGCAGTTGACGCGGCGTCCCTTCGAGGATGTCGTGCACCACGGTCGATGGTAGAGACTCGCATGCTGCTGCTGCGTTCAGGGCGGAGACAGAACGTCAGCTTCCGCGGGTGTTCCCAGGACAGCCAGGTATTCGACAATCACCGTCAGCTGTTCTCCCGTGAGGGTCTCCGAGTAGGTTTGAGGCATCACACCCTCGGCACAGGGACCTGTCGGGCAGTTGGGCATGATGAATGCGTTCGGATCGAGAATGGATTCCTCGATGTAGGCCTCAGGCGATGGTCCCGGACGTCGCTCGGCGGCAATAACCCCGGTCCGGAAGAGCGGTGGCCCGACTAAGGCTTCTCCGCCGCCAACACCCTTGATCGAGTGGCATGCGACACACCCTCCTGTCTCGAACGCGTCCACTACCGGCTCGGGAGCTGTGCCGAAGGCCAGAGGACTTGCGGTTCCTCGTCCCTGAGCGCCCGGCCCCCGCCCCTCAGGCGGTCGACCCGCTCCCGGGCCCGGTGCCGCCGTCACCTGATCCGACAGTCCTGTCGCGGGGCCGGATGCGGCAGCAGGTGATGCTGTTTCCTGCTGTGCCGTAGCGAAAAGTGGCGTGATGCTGATCAGGATGACACCGCAGAAGGCCACGATGGTGCCGACGACCAGGCCCAGTAGGAAAGACTCTTGCTGGTTTCGCTTCACCTTGGGTCGCAGGGCTACTCGACGACTGTTCGCACGCGGCCGCTGTCCACCTCATAGATGACCCCCTTGATGTTGTCTCGATTGGGTAAGAACGGGGTCTCGCGAAGTCTTTGCACGCCCCGGCGCAGCTCGGTCTCGAGATCGTCGAAGGGATAGAGATCAAAGTCGATACGCCGGCCGGTCTCGGCCTCGAGGCGGTCTCTCTCTGTTGCGGTGGGGTAGGCCATCGCTGCACAATCCGTATGCATCATCACGATCACGCGGCTGGTGCCATGGAACTGCGAGACCATAAGCGACCGCAACGCATCGCCGGTTACCAGTCCACCGGCATTGCGGATCACGTGAAAGTCGCCCTGATCCCCTCCGAGAATCCGATTTGGCTCAACCCGGGCATCGATACAAGCGATGACTGCCGTGTTCTTCCGCGGCGACTTGGGGAGTGTCCCCACCGTCGCGCTGCGGGCCTGGCGGATGAGATCTTCGCTACCGGTCATGAGCTGCCTTTCTCCTGTTGCCGCAATGCTAGGAACCCGCTCAGAAATGGCGTTGCCCACCTGCGTAGGGCGGATCTGCTCCGGCCAGGTGCTCATCGATGTTGGGGCCGCCGAGTTCCTCTCTCTTCCGCATACCGACCCGGTACGAAATGACCAAAAGCGGCAGGATCGTCGGCCACGAGGTCAGCGACTTCCACACGGCCAGTATCTCGGGCTGCTCGGCGAGGAAAAGCCAGCCGGATACACCGCCCCGGATCGAGAAGTACCAAAACCAGTACCACGAAACATGGCTGTAGGCCGGACGGACATCGTCACGCCAGTACCAGTCAAGCGGCCAGCGGCGGTATGCCCAACTGGTCCAGGCCGACAGCGGCCGTTTCACCAGGATCGACAGCAAGGTGCCGCCGGTGTAGGCAAGCGTCGAGAGTATCCCCGGCAGGAAGTAGGACTCCGCCCGTCCGGTACGCAGCGCGAGGAAGGCGGCGAAACCGACGGCGGCAATGCCGGCTAGTGCGTAGGTTATTTGCTGCCCCTTGCGGATCCGCCAGAAAGAAACGATGACCCCAGCGGCGATGGCAATCGTTGCCGCCACACCCAGGCTCCACAGCGCATTGGCGGCAACGAAGAGAAGCGGCGGGGCGAACGAGTCTCCGAGAGTGCGGTCCCCGACGAACAGGTTCTTGATCTCGTCGCGTATGTCGTCGTTGATATTGGTCGTCATGTCGGTGGTAGTCCGAGACAGGTTCTCGAATGGGATGGCCCCATGGGTCGGTATCTCAAACCTGAGATCCCTGTCAACCCTAGGTGCCGGCTACATGTGCACAAAGAAGTCGGCACGATGGCGGAAGTCTTCGATCAATCGTGCATTGACTTGGTCGGATTCCGCGACGTGGCGGCGGGCATGGTCCGGGGTCTTACCGAATTCGACGTGTCGGTCGATGAGACGTTGCAGGCGGACCTCCTCGTCGAGATCGAGGTAGATGCAGCGTGTCATCAGCCCCCGCAACTCATTCCACGGAGCTAAATCGACTAGCAGGTAGTTGCCCTCGATGATGATGACGCGATCGTCGAACGTGATCGGGATCGAAGCTGCGATCGAGTCCTCGATCGATCGATCGAACCTGGGGGCGTAGATCACCTCATCGGGACCCTGCTCGGCAATGCGTCTTACGAGGGAGACAAAGCCCCAGGCATCGAAGGTGTAGTGCGCTCCCTTGCGCGCTACGAGGCCTAGCTCAGCTAGGTGAGCATGGGCGAGGTGGTACCCGTCCATCCCCACGACGGGTGGGTCCGGCTCGAGACCCGCGGCGAGTTGCTCGGCAACCGTTGACTTGCCCGCCCCGGGCGCACCGGTGATCCCCAACAGGCAACGTTCGCCGCGTGCCGGTCTCTCGTCGAGCCATCCCATCACATCGGCAAGCGTGTGCTGATCAGGGGTGGCTGTTGGCTGGGTCACTGTTCCTCAGGCTGGGCATCCTCGTCCCGGTCCAGCCGCAGCGACGCCGAGTTCATGCAGTACCGCTCACCTGTGGGGCGGGGACCATCCGGGAACACGTGGCCGAGATGCGCTCCGCAGTTGGCACATATGACCTCGGTGCGCACCATTCCAAACGTGCGATCCTCGTGCAGTTCGACGGCGTGGGGGTCAAGTGCTTCCCAGAAGCTCGGCCAGCCGCTGCCGGAATCGTATTTGGTATCGCTGGAGAACAACGGCACGTTGCAGACGACGCACATATAGGTGCCGGGCTCCTTGGTGTCCCAGTACTCGCCGGTGAATGCCCGTTCGGTTTCGGCTTCCTGGGTGACCTTGTACTGCAGTGGGGTGAGGCGCTGCTTGAGCTCGATCTTGTCGAATTTCATGGTTGTCTCCGCTCGGTCGGCGTTGAGATCCTATCGGTGGGTTCAACCGTTGGGTGACGGTACCTGTTCCGATGCGGAACGAGTTCAGCCTCTGTTGACAACCGGTGCCGTGACCGCCGAGACCGGCGGAGGATCGAGTTGTCGTGGACCTGATAACCTCCAGCTACCCGGAGAGGTGGCCGAGCGGTCGAAGGCGTTCGCCTGCTAAGCGAATAGGGGGTTAAAGCTCCCTCGAGGGTTCAAATCCCTCCCTCTCCGCCAGATCGAGAGAGGGACCCGTGTCCGGGTCCCTCTCTCGATACGAGACGAGGATGTGAGCCTCGCCGTTGCAGACGGGCTTGCGTCCCCGTCGCCGTCTCAGACCAGCCTGCTCCGGCGCGCTCTGGCTGAGGGACCGCCCGATGAGCGTCTCCCCCTGTCGGTGATTCGCGCCGTCCACTGGTCCTGGATTGGGATCGCCATGTCTGCATGAGGTGGGATTACGTCGAGGGTGTATTGCTTGCGAAGCTAGGGTCTTCGCCATGGCTGAACCGAAATCACTCCACTCGGCACTCGATGAGCTGATGGCGGGAGAGGTAGCGCTCGAGAAGTTGGATCGACTGTGCTGCGAGCCGGGGCGAAGTCCCCGAATGAGGGCGCTCGCTGCGACCTTGGAGAGAGCGCAGGAGACGATTGCTGCCGATCCACAGGTTGCTCTGTCATACCTGGATGACGCGGGGGCACAGGTCGGCCATCTCCAAGTCGGCTGTTGTACCGAAGCGCGCATGCCGCTGTACTCGAGCCTGCTGGAAAGCCTTGCTCGAGCGCAGCTGGCGATCAACCGCGACGTCGGACACGGACATTGACGGCAATCTCGCTGCCGTTGCCGCTCTGCCGAAGGGCCTGCGGCCTGTTCTAGTTCTGATGTTCCTGTTTCGGTGGCTGCGCTCGGGAGATGAGCGCCATCTCTCCGAGGGTAAACGTCCGCGTCGCAGATCTATTGCCCCTCGCGTCGCTCCACACGAGCGGCGTGAACGCGTGAGCGAGTCGCGGCGTGAGCCGGGAGCCAACCCAATAAGGTGTTGAACCGCCGTCCGATGGCGGCTCCGCGAAGGCCTGGACGCGTACAGTCGGCGTATCGAGGATGGAGTTTCGGCCCTAGCGCGTCCCGGGCACGTCCCATAGCGTTGAGGATGCGATGCTCCGTTTTGATGGGTTGCACAAGCGTTTTGGGGATGTAGTTGCGCTCGCCGACTGCAGCTTGCGCGTTGCTCCCGGGCAGATGCTCGGGTTCCTTGGTCCCAACGGAGCAGGGAAGACCACCGCCATTCGCAGCGTGTTCGGGTTGGTGCGCCCGGACCGGGGCGAGGTCACTTGGCACGATCGCATCATCGGTCCCCCGGATCGTCGCACCTTCGGGTACATGCCTGAAGAGCGTGGTCTCTATCGCAAGATGCGAGTGCGCGACCAGCTCATTTACTTCGCCCAGCTGCACGGTCTCGGTCAGCGTGAAGCGGTTCGATCCACCGAACGCTGGCTCGACGAGTTC
>JARFRN010000027.1 GCA_029287195.1 Acidimicrobiia bacterium
GGTATCGTCGTCGGCAGCGTCAGATGTGTATAAGAGACAGCCGCATGCCCGTCGACAGGTGCGACAGCTGATCCACCTCAGCAGTCATCAGCAGTTACCTCTACTGAGTGAAGGCGACCCCGAAACAGATGTCGACCGGCAGATCCGACGCTCCCGGGACAGGCTCGGTTGAAACCGGTGGGCGTCAACGGGCAACGCGAGACGCTGGAGGCTTGCAGACAGGCGAGCGAAAACCCCCCGGCTCTCAGCTTCCGGGGGGATCGAAGAAGGACGATCCAGCGCCATTCCCATCTCCCTCGCTCGACTCGAATTCCAGGAGACGCGGATCCGCTCTCCCGACCATCGTCCCAAGCATATACAGCGAGACTCACGCTTGGTGACGGTGAGCCTTCTATTCGACCAAAGGTAGATCAGTTATGTGGGGGTCGAGCGACGGACTGGCTGATGCGAGAATGGCGACGTATGACAACGTTGCCGTCGGTCCCCGCGACACCCGAGTCTGTTGCCGTCGTAGCCGTCGGACCCGACGACTATGACATCGATGCCATCTCTCCTGCCGAGATGGCCCTCATCAGTCACCGAGCCGTCGCATCGCGTCGGCGCCATTTCGTGCTGGGACGTATTGCGGCGAAGCGCGCACTGGGCGAGCTGGGTGCACCGGCAGACTCGATCCTGCGGGGTGCGCACCGCGAGCCCCTCTGGCCCGTCGGTATCGTGGGGTCGATCACACATGCTTGCGACCATGCAGTCGCCGCGGTGGCGCGGTCCGAAAGCTGTGGCGGTATCGGCCTCGACTTGGAACACCGCTCGCGTTTCTTCGAAGAGTTGATCGACCAGGTGGCGTATGGACAGGAGCGAGTGTGGATCGACCGGCAACGCGAGGCCGATCGACCGGCGAGGTCGCTCGAGGTCTTCTCCGCTAAGGAGAGCATCTACAAGGCCTTTTTTCCTCGAATCAGGCGATACTTCGGTTTCGAAGCTGCCCGGCTTACGCCGGTCGATGAGCCGCGCGGGTTCGCAGGACGCCTCGTGGAACCGTTGGACGAGGCGTATCCGCCCGATCGAAGCTTTTTCATCGAGACCGCATGGCACGACGATTTGCTTCTCACGAGCCTTTTCCTTCCAGCCGGCGATGAGGGGTAGAGCCTCCCGATCAGGGCCGGCAATACCGGACTTCTAGGTACCGGACGAAAACAGCTTCGAAGTGTATGTTGTGGCCGCCGATCCGGATGTCGGGGCGGTTGCGCAACTGCAACGAGCACCCACAGGGCAGCATATTTTGGTAATCGGGCTGTCGCCCGGCTTTGTAGTCGGGATTGGGGCGGGGTTCCAGACTTGCATCTCAGGGCGGGCATCCGGGAAGCATTGCCTTCTCGGATCGATGGTGCTGCAGGCGTTCCTGCGCCCGATTGGGTGTTCTGGGCTGTAGCGCTTCGCAACCCCGGTTGCGAAGACGTCTAGTTCAATTGTCCCCCATGAACCCTTCAGGTTTCTGCAGGTATGCCTGCACACTTTCGTAGTACCGGCCCACATGAAGCCCATCCATGAGCGCGTGATGTCCCTGCACGCTCAGAGGCATCTTCAACGAGCCGGCTACTTGGCGGAACCTTCCCCAGGCGAAACGAGGAATCGAATCGACCGGGATCGTGAGGACCGTATGCGAGAAACTCGTGAACGCGACCCAGGTCGAGCGCAACCGACTTCAGGTGCTGTTGGGATCGAGCGGCGACGCGACGCGGCCACGACCATCAACACGAGAGACACGAGAAGGAGCGCTCACGCCGCTGCATGAATCAGGAAGACATCGCCGTCACGGCCGAGTTCCGAGCCAAAGGAGCTGAAATCCCGCATCGGTGCACCACGATCGGCAGGACGGTCCCCGCCCGACTCGTGGGCAGCGGTAGCATGAGCGGCCAAAGTTGACTTCGGACCTATCTGTTATCTCGTTCGACCATGGAGTAGCCGGCCTTGCAACACGACCCCGATCCCATCCGTGATGGTTCCGAGGAGCAGACCGATTTCAGCGCGCTTCACGACGCCATTCGTACCGTCACCCATCTCGATCCAACGGACCGTTGGGTTGAGATCCTGGCAGCGACGGTTCTCGCTCTGGCAACGATTGCGTCCGCGTGGAGCGCTTACCAGTCAACTCGATGGGGAGGCGTGCAAGCCGAGGCCTATGCGCAAGCCGGGGCTGCCCGAGCAGAGTCGGTTCGGGCATCGGACCTCGCAGACGCAGATCTCACCATCGATGTCGAGTACTTCGCGATATGGCTTGATGAGGCCGGCCAAGGAGGAGACAAGCAAGTCCTCGCTCTCTTGGAACGAGCCTTTAGACCCGAGTTCCACACGGCGTTCGAGGCATGGCTGACGACGGACCCACTGAACAATCAAAGTGGACCCGCCACGCCCTTTGAGATGGAGGAGTATGAGCTTGCTGCGGAACAGCAGGCCGAAGAACTCCGCTCCGAGGCTGAAGCTGCCACCGCGGTCGCAGTAGATGCGAACCAAACGGGAGACAACTATGTCCTCACGACAGTCCTCTTCGCATCCGTCCTGTTCTTCGCCGGAATCAGTACGAAGTTTCGGGGACGCTGGGTGAAGTTCACCCTTGTCATACTTGGGTTCCTCGCATTCTCCGCCGGCGCCGTACTCCTGATCTCGTTTCCGGTGCACTAGCCGACGTATGCCGTATTCGGGCGGCAACCTTCTCGACGCTACGGTTGCCGACCCAATGTGGCGAGTGCCCGTGATCGACGTCGAACGAACCTAACGCGGTGCGCGCATTCTCGGCGATTCCGCACCATCATTGCTGCCTGCGGGGATACTATGCGATGAGAAGTTGTGTACGTCCCGACCTTGCGACCCGCACAGTGACAGGTGCACGTAGATCAGCTCTGCCGGTGCCACCCACGGCGAGAACCTGATCGATGCAACGGTCCGCGACGTAGACCGCGAAGCCGCTACTCCGTGAGCAGTTCATCAAAGGCGGCGCATACTGCTCGACCGTTGCGCACCGTCGATCACTGAGGCCCGGCCATCGAAAAGCACCACGAACGAGCCGAAAACCTCCGACGTGTCGTAGATGTCGGCTACTACCCGCTCCAGGGC
>JARFRN010000046.1 GCA_029287195.1 Acidimicrobiia bacterium
GCGGAACATCCTGAAACAACCATCGTCGTCGAGGATGGAGGGCGCGGTATCGACTATCCGGCAGACCCGCTGCAGGGACGTGACGATGGAGGGCCGATCGTCCCGGTCGGCGACGTCGACCCCCGGCTCCCGGTGCAAGAACAGGTGCTGGGCGTCATAGCGCCGGGCGGAGAGGCTGTCGCTTTCCCGGTCGCAGCCGCGCAGGAAGCGCTGCGGTCCGGCGGTGACGTCGGTCTGGTAGGTGTGTCGCTCCAAAGCGACGGAGGCGGCTTGCGAGCCGTCGGCCCCAGCGGAGATGAGCTGGCATCTCACCAGGCTTTCTGGTTTGCCTGGAGTCAGTTCACCCCCGAGACGCTGGTGTGGAGGCCGTAGAGTCCCGCGTGCCATCATATGCCGATGGAACCCGACTCAGATCCGGCAGGCGCTCCGGCAGATCTCGACGAATGGCTCGACTACACGAAAGATTTGGAACCGGAGCCACAGCGCCGCTTTGACACCCTTTTTGGCGTCGCCTTGCTGCTCGGTGTGGCAACACTGGTCGGCCTGATCGCCCTCTGGCCCGGAGGAGGCTTTCGCGAACCCGTCGAGGAACTCTCTGCACTGGGAGTGCCCAGTGAGTTCTATGCCGCCACGGTGACGGAGGTGGTCATCGGTCCCTGCGAGGGACTGGTAACCGTCGAGTGTGCAACTGTCGACTTCGAACTGACGGCCGGGCCCGATAGCGGCTATGTCTTCACCCAGGAGTTCGGGGATTCGCCGACTACACCCGCCTTCGAGATCGGGCAGAGGGTGGTTCTCTCGTATGTTTCGTCGAATGCCACTGTGCGCGAGATCATCGATCGGCCCTGCGACTTCGATGACACCCAAATCTGCCGGGCCCTGTCTCTCGTCCTCGACACCACCGGCGATCCGCAATACCTCGAATACGAGCTGTTCCCGGGCGAAACCGGACCCGAGTTCTTTGTCGGGGCGCGAGTCATCGCCGAGTTCTTCGAGGGAGAGGAGGGCGAACCCGAGGTGATCAATGTCTCGGGTCTCAACCCGCAGCGCCAGTATCAGTTCGCCGACTTCCAGCGTCGCCAGACCCTGCTGTGGTTGGTGATCGCCTTCGGCATAGTGGTGGTTGCTCTCGGTGGATGGCGTGGCGCCGCTGCGTTGGGCGGTTTGATTGCCAGCGTCGGAGTACTGCTCGTCTTCGTGCTGCCGGCGATCCTCGACGGCCACAGTCCGGTGATGGTTGCTGTTGTCGGCGCGGCCACCATCGCATTCGTTGCGCTGTATACGGCCCACGGGTTCAGTCGCATGACCACCGTCGCCCTCATTGGCACCTTGGCCGCCCTGATCCTTACCGCGCTGCTGTCGTTCCTCGTCGTGGGTATTGCCGAATTCACCGGTTTTGTCACCGAGGAGAGCGCACTGCTGACCCTCTTCGATGACATCGACGTCCGTGGCCTACTACTTGCCGGCATTGTTCTGGGTGCGGCAGGGGCCATCGATGACGTGACGGTCACGCAGGCCTCGGCGGTCTGGGAATTGAGGGCGGCAAATCCCGAGCTGACGAGCGCCGAGCTCTTCTCGCGCGGCTTGCGGATCGGCCGAGACCACATTGCGTCCACCGTAAACACTCTGTTGCTTGCCTACGCGGGAGCGGCTCTACCGCTTCTGGTCCTTTTCGTACTGTCGGAGCAGTCGCTGGGGACTGTGGCCAACAGCGAAGTAGTTGCAGTGGAGATCGTACGGACCCTCGTCGGGAGTATCGGGCTGGTTGCAGCCGTTCCGTTCACGACCTGGATGGCGGCCATCGCGTCGACACCTCGCATTCGTGTCCCGGCAGCAACCGACATCACCTGAGGAACTCTTCGATGCGGGTTCGCAATCCGCCGACATCGAGCCCATGTGCCGCAGCGTGATGCCGGCGGGTGCCGTAGCGCCGGTGCTCCGTATTGGGAACGCCGATGGACAGCAGCCTGTGAGGACGATCCTCGAGGGCATGCGACACTTCGGCGGCCGAGGTTCCCTCCAGGTACGGTTCGACCAGGATCACCTCCGGAGCTTGCGCTATCTCGCGCAGCGTCGCTGCATCGAACGGACGCACCGTTGCCGCATACAAGACGTTGATGTCGAGGTGCTCGGTGGCTGCCAGCACCCGATCGAGCATCGGCCCGACGGCAACGGCCGTGGCGCCGCGGGCCGTGCCCGTTCGGATCTTGGCTAGCTCCCCGGTGGCGGGGTGGGGGCTCGTGTTGGTGTCTGCGGCGAGCCTCATGTAGACCCGGTCGTCAGATGTGGCCGCCCGGCGCAGCATGGCTTCGACCTCATCAGGATGTCCGGGAACGTGAATCGTCCAGTCGGGCAGAGTCGCCATCAGGGCGACATCGCCGGGCGCCTGGTGAGTTCGGCCCTCGGCGGCAGCATCGAATGATCCGCCGATGGATACGAGAACTGCGCCGAGGTCCTGATGACTCAGGTCGAGCTTGATCTGTTCGAACGGCCGCTCGATGAGGAACGGCGCATAGGTATGAGCGATCGGGCGCAGCCCCGCCAGGGCCAGCCCGGCGGTCGCGCCGATGAGTAGTTGCTCACGGATGCCGACATTGATGATCCGATCGGGATGGTTGCGCCCATTGAAACTGCCTACTCCGATATCGGCAAGAGTCAGGGCGACCCGGGGGTCGGTGTCGAGGAGGTCATTCGTAGTAGCCGCAAATCGCCGCCGCATCGTCTGAGATGTCATTGCCCGGCCTCAGTTGATGCGACTACGGCAAGCGGTCGCCCGTCATGGGGAGTGGTCAGAGCCTGGGTCAGTGCCTCGTGATTTCGTCCGTTGACTCGCCGGGCGGCCCAACCCTCCACCGAGAAGCGTCCCTGAATGCCGCCGGGCCAGCCTCGGGATGCAGACTGATTGTCGAGGACGATGGCAGTCAGGTTGTCCAGGTGCCGTCGTCCGGCAACCGCGATTGCTTCGTGGTTGGATCCTTCATCGAGCTCGCCGTCGCCGAGGAGAACGTAGACCCTTGCCGGGTTGCCTCGAGCCCGCAGCCCGATGGCGAGGCCGACGGCGATGGGAAGCCCATGGCCCAGCGAGCCGGACGCAATCTCCACGCCCGGAACGAGGTTTGAATCGGGATGGTGACCCAGCGGGGATTCATAGGTGGCGAAGCTGGTCAGCGTGTCGAGATCGATGAAGCCCTTGGCGGCCAGAACGGCGTAGTAAGCCATGGGCCCGTGTCCTTTGGAGAGAAGGAACCGATCGCGCGCGGGATCATCGAGTCTTGTCGGGTCGATGCGCAAGACTTGGTCGTACAGGGCCCAGATGACGTCGAGGGTCGATGTTGCTGCTGCCGAGTGCTTCTCGTCTCCGGTCATGAGCGACATCAGCCGGCCCAGCTCTTCGTATTCGTGTACTGCCGGTGGTGCTGTCGTTAGTGCCATGGCCCCAACGTACAACCTCGAGTGCACTTGAAGTCAAGTGGTATTCTGCAATCATGGAACCAGGCGACCTTCTCACTATTGGAGAGGCTGCCCGGCGAGCAGGGATGGCGACTTCGGCGCTGCGCTTCTACGAGGCACAGGGACTCATCGAGTCGGAGCGAACTGCGGGCAACCAACGTCGCTACCACCGTCACGAGCTGCGTCGGATTGCTCTGATAAGAGCGGCCCAGTCTCTCGGACTCTCGCTCGGCGAGATCCGTGAGGCACTTGGGACACTGCCCGACGGACGAGCTCCCACCAAGGCTGATTGGGAACGCCTGGCCCGGCAATGGCAGAGCAGCGTCGACGAACGGATCGCTGCCCTGCAACGACTTCGCGACGAGGTGAGTTCGTGCATCGGGTGCGGCTGCCTGTCGCTGCGCAGCTGCGGGCTCTACAACTCGGGTGATCGTGCTGCCCGGCGGGGTAGCGGAGCCCGCTATCTCATGGGAGACTCCCGACATGAATGAACCCGGTCATGCCCTGATCGTCGGTGCCAGCCGCGGGATCGGTCTCGAGTTGGTGCGCCAGTATGCCGCCGACGGCTGGACGGTGCACGCCACCGCTCGTGCCATCCCTCCCGGCGCCCTTGCTGAGATCCCGGGGGCCGTCCAGATACACCAGTTGGAGGTGCGCAGCCGGGAGCAACTCGACAATCTCTTGGCTGCCTTACCGGAGAGGAGCCTCGATTTGCTGGTGCACAACGCCGGCATCAACCGCGGCTTCACCCGTGAGGAGCTGATGGCGGTAAACGCGACAGCCCCAATCCGGGTGGCGCAGGCGGTGATCGATGGCCGTCGCCTTGGAGACAACGGCAAGGTCGTGCTCATGACTTCGGGTATGGGTTCCCGCCGCGGACGTACCGGCAGCCTTGGCGACTACGGGGATTCCAAGGCAGCCCTCAACGACGAGTTCCGCTTGCGCGCTCCGTCGTGGCGCCTCAGCGGCGTGATCGGCATCGTCATGCATCCCGGCTGGGTCCGCACCGATATGGGCGGCAGCGGCGCATCCCTCGTCGTCGAGGACAGCGTGGCCGGGATGCGCCGGGTCATAGCCGGGCTGTCTTCAGCCGATCACGGTCGATTCCTCAAGTGGGACGGCTCCGAGCAACCCTGGTAGCTACCCGCCGGTCGGGTACACATTGCCACATACTGCTTCAGGGTCGTCTCCGGTGCCTATGAAGCAATCCGCCGCCGAGACCCAACGGTCGCGGTCCCTGGAGTCACTTCAGAAGACGCTGCGTTGGGTGCGTCACTGGGGATCGGGATGTCGAGGCTGTCGGGAATCTCTCCACTGCCGACCGTCTGGCTTCTCCGTCTTCTCTTCTGGGTGCTGGTGCTCAATTCGCCCTCGTTGCCCTGGTCGATGTCACCCATCGGGCGCGCCCACCCGACTCACGAGAGGCGCTCGTTGGACGAAGTCGCAGGATTCGCGCGAACCGTTCCGGGTAAACCCCGAGGCCGGTCCGGGGTGGGTCAGGGTACGGCGAGGGACATGCCCAATGGTGGAGCGGCGCTCCGTCACTCAGACTCGACAACGAGGAATGAAACCGGCTCAGCCGGCCGAGTCTGGAAGGGGAGAGCCCATGCACAGATCAGGATTCACCGGGAGAATGGCACGAGCGAGCGCAAACCACCCGTGGTGGACCATCACGGCTTGGATCGTGGTGCTCGCAGCATCATTTGTCTTGGCGGGGAATCTCGACAGTGTGCTCACCGAAGAAGGTGAGCTGTCAGTCGGCACCGAGTCCGAAACCGCAGATGATCTCATCGTCGCTCATTTCGCCGCGGAGGGGCCACCCCAGGAGTACGTTGTGGTGGAGTCGAGCGACGCGGCATCGACCGATCCTGCTTTCTCAGCGGTGGTCGGGAACCTGGTTGATCAGCTGCGATCTACCGAGAACGTAGGTGCCGCTGTTTCGTATGTGGACGGCGTGCCCGGTCTCGTGAGCGCAGACGGGAAAACCGCCCTGATTGTTGTCACCCTCACCGGGGAAGGGGACGCCTGGGACCTCGTTGTCCCGATGATGACCGTCGTCGAGTCGGCGAACACCGGCGATTTCCGAGTGACGGCTGTCGGAGATGGATCGATCAACCACGAGTTTGGAACACTTGCGGATGAAACGCTGCAGCGCGGCGAGATTCTCGGACTGCCGGTTGCGCTGCTGATCCTCGTTGTCGTGTTCGGCGCCGCCGTTGCGGCTGGGATTCCGCTGATCCTGGCCGTGGTTGCCATCGTGGCTTCGGTCGGCATGACTGTGATAGTCGGCCAGGCATTCGAACTTTCGTTCTTCGTGGTGAACATGATCACCATGATCGGATTGGCGGTCGGCATCGACTACTCACTGTTTGTCGTGCAACGCTTTCGCGAAGAGCGCGCCACCGGCCATGAAATTCTCGAATCCGTCGAGCGGGCCGGGGACGCTGCCACCCGCGCCGTCTTCTTCTCCGGCTCGACCGTGGTCATTGCCCTGCTCGGCTTGCTCTACATGCCCGATACCGTGATGCGCAGCCTTGGCCTGGGAGCGATTCTGGTAGTGATTGCCGCAGTGGCGGCTGCCCTGACGTTGCTGCCGGCGGTGCTCGGGCTGCTCGGCGACAGGGTCAACAAAGGGAAGATCCCCGGACTCTCCGGGACGAGCTACCACGAGGGGGGTGGTCGCTTCTGGCACAAGGTAACGGGAATCGTCACCGCGCGGCCGGTTGTCAGCATGCTGCTCGCCGGCGGGTTGCTGTTGGTTGCAGCTTCGCCTTACCTCGGTCTAAATACAGGCCAGAACTTCATCGAATCTCTGCCGGAGGAGAGCCCGGGACGACATGCGTTCGCCGTCCTCAATGAGGAGTTCAACATTGGCACCGTCACCACCTCCATCGTCGTCGATGGCTCTGCCGACGAAGCCGAAGTCGCGGCTGGGGTGACGGCGCTCGTGAGCGATCTGACTGCAGACCCCGCGTACGGTGAGGTCGTCGTAACCGCCAGCCCGGACCGCGAGATCGTGGTTCTCGAAGCTGTGACCAAGCTGGATCCGTCGACCAACGAAGCGCGGGCGGCGGTTACCGCGTTGCGCACCGAATCTATTCCGCAGGCGTTTGGGGATCGTGCCGATGACGTCTACGTGGGAGGAATGGCTGCCGGTACCGTCGACTACGTCGACATCGTCGACGGTCGCATGCCGGTGATCTTCGTCTTTGTGCTGGGTCTCAGCTTCCTACTGCTGATGGTGGTGTTCCGCTCCATCGTCGTACCGATCAAGGCGATCGTCATGAACCTGCTGTCGGTGGGAGCCGCCTACGGGTTGCTGGTGGCGGTGTTCCAGAACGGATTCGGCGCAGACCTGCTCGGCTTCCAGCAGACCGACGTGATCGAGGCTTGGATTCCTCTGTTCCTGTTCGCGGTCTTGTTCGGCCTGTCGATGGATTACCACATCTTCCTGCTGAGCCGCATCAAGGAGCGTTACGACATCACGGGGGACAACGACGAATCGGTGGCGTTCGGTCTCGGCTCGACCGGTGCAATCATCACCGGCGCCGCGCTGATCATGGTGGCCGTCTTCGGTGGATTTGCCGCCGGTGACCTGGTGATGTTCCAGCAGATGGGATTCGGCCTTGCCGTTGCCATCATCCTCGATGCGACCATCGTGCGGTCGATCCTGGTCCCGGCGACGATGAAGCTGCTCGGCGACCGCAACTGGTACTTCCCGCGCTGGTTGGATTGGCTCCCCG
>JARFRN010000089.1 GCA_029287195.1 Acidimicrobiia bacterium
CGGCAGGATTCTGACCGACCGCAAGCTAGCCGTTGAATCGGTGAGCCGCGTCGCGAGCCTTCGAGATACTCACCTCTGGGAAGGCACCTATAGATATCCTCTCGTGTCGGCCAGCGATTCTGCGAGCGCGACACTAAGCGCATCGATCTCCGCTGACTCTGCCTGGGTCGGCAGATCGGGCGTTGCGAAGAGCAGCGGGACGGTTGACCGGTACGCGAACGTCGTGGCAAGACGTCCGGAGATGCCTTCGGCCTCGGCTCCGAGGATCAACATCGAGGTGCGGGTGGGCTCGAGCGCCTCGAACGGCGCCCGTGGCACGAGGGGCGGAGTCGACGGCAAGGGTGCCGTGGCCTGGCCTACGACAATGGTCGCACGTGCGTTGAGGTCACCGATCGCCGGAACGGCGGCGGAGACGGACTCCGGAGGGCTCGATGGGTCGGTGAGGTCCTGAAGCGCCACCTGGGACGATGGGAGTTCGTTCCGTAGGTTGGTGAGTGAGACTCGATAGTCCGATGCCAGTTCGTCCGCTTGCTCTTGAGCCTGGCGAGGAAGGTAGTAGGCAGCGAAGCCGGCGGCGACCAGGACGGCGACGACGACGGCCGCCGCGACCCATCGTCCGAATCCGTGTCTCCCGAGACGGCTGGACGCCTCGTCCGGCTGCCAGTCGCTCAAGGGATCGGCCGCTTGCCCAGACACCGGAACGAAGGTCTCCTCGTCTTCGTCGTCGTTGTCTGACAGCGAACCACTCACGGCGGCAGTCCCGGCCGTGACCGCGGCGCTCTCTGAGGCCACGATCGGCGGCGGCGGATCGAGCTTCTCGAGTTCGGCATATGTAGCCGTGGGGCTGGGCGGTGAGTCGACGACTCCCGCCACCTCGAGAAACCACCGACCATCATTGCCGGGGAGGAGAGGCTCTTGGTCTTGTCTAGCCATGGGTCCGATTGATTGGTTGCGATCAAGATACTGCCGATGGACCGACAGTTGGGGCACCGTGGCGTTGTCGGAAGCGATAGCATCCCGACCACGCGACCTAGGGACCAGACGATGAAGATCCCCCTCCAGCGCCTCGATGTCGGGCTCCCGGTCCCGGCTCACGCCCACCCGGGTGACGGGGGCGTCGACCTTTGCGCCCGTAGTGGCGCCGAGCTGAAGCCGGGGGAGCGTGCTGTGGTCCCGACCGGGATCGCCGTCGCCATCCCGGAGGGCTTCGCCGGCTTGGTGACGCCACGAAGCGGCATCGCTGTTCGACACGGGATCTCGGTGGTCAACGGACCGGGGCTCATCGACGCCGGCTATCGCGGCGAGATCAAGGTCGTGCTGGTCAACCTCTCGGATGAGCCGTTCCTGATCGAACGCGGGGACCGGATCGCCCAACTGGTGGTCGTCCCGGTCGCGGTGCAGGAGTTCGAGGTCGTTGACGAATTGCCCGACACCAGCCGCGGATCGGGCGGGTTCGGATCGACCGGCTCATGAATGGTTCAGAACGGCTCGTGGTAGCATCCATCGAAGCGCGGACGTAGCTCAGCTGGTAGAGCGCAACCTTGCCAAGGTTGAGGTCGCCGGTTCGAATCCGGTCGTCCGCTCGAAGGGCGGTCTCGGCCGCCCTTTGTTGACAGAGGTCTCGGCGACGTGGCCGAGTGGTGAGGCAAGGGTCTGCAAAACCCTGTACCCGGGTTCGATTCCCGGCGTCGCCTCGTCGGGATACAATGCCCACAACGGGCGCTTAGCTCAGCGGCAGAGCGCTGCCTCGACACGGCAGAGGTCACTGGTTCAATCCCAGTAGCGCCCACATAGAGGAAGCCCTTGCGGTCACTGTGAAACGCAGTAACGGCAAGGGCTTTCCCTATGTCACGAATCTCTCGGGGTGGCATTGGTGTACATCGGGGTACACCCGCTCAAACTGTGTTCTGTGGCCCACGTGTGGCCCACGTGTGGCCCAGCGAGACCAACTCGACCCGAGTGTCGACGAGCCGTTGCCGATGATGCTCCCCAGCCGACCCGTCAGCGACCATGCGCTCGAGGCCGGCTATCTGGTCTTCGATGGCCCGCCGACGTAGCTCTGCTGCTCGGTGCCTGTCAGGGTTCATACCGGCGACCCTATCGGTCGGGTGTGTCGCAAGTAGAAGGCGCACCCGACGGCTGCGGCGACGAAGAGGCTCAAGGGGGACAGTCGCAGGGTGCGCCACCACCAACCCTACGCCGCACACTCAACGGATGCCCTCAACTGTCGGCGGCCTGGGCCGATGACATAGTGGGACCGATTCCTTCATACGGCCTTCCAATGAGAACAGGTGAGCGCCCGCAGCAACCCCCGCTGTGGGCGCTTCCTGCACCCGAGGCTCGTCGTGATTCGCCGCAACGGTGGGGCCGCCCATAGGTGCCGTTATGTGCGGGGGGTGTTGGGTGCGGTGTGAAGGTGCCACAGGGCGTTCGGGGTTGTTGGCCATTGCGGGTAGTGCTGGTGCGTGTAGCCTTCGAGGGACATGGAGGGCGTAGCCCCGACGTGTAGTTGCGCCCGGTGGCATTCCGCGCCCTTCGGAAAGGGGTGGATCATGGGTAGACGACTGTTCGTGTTCGGCGCCGTGGCGATGCTGTTCTCTGTACTTGTTGCGATGCCGGCGAGCGCGGCGAAACCGCTCGATGTCGAGTTCGAGGTGACCACGTACTTCGCTCCGGCGCCTACAGATACTTTCGCGGCGTCTGGACCGGCGGTCTCTGCAGGGTTGATGTGCAGCGAAGGCACCAAGGAAGAGGTTGTCCCGGAGAAGTGGTCTCCACTAGGCCCTGACAAGGTGACCCGCAACGGGCAGGTGATCTCGAGGTACGCGTGTTCTCCAGGGGATGGCTTCGGCACCGATGACACGTTCGTCATCAAGATGCAGCTACACCTCGACGTTTCGACCGGTGGGTCGACCTGGGTGTTGAACTGGGTCCTGAAAGACGGAACGGGCGCCTTTGAGGGCCTGCACGGCAACGGCAATGGGTTCGGGAGCATCTTCTTCGATGGTCCACCTCCGCCGATCGGTGCAGCCGACGCCCTCGTGGGGCAACTCCACTAGAGCAGAAGGCTCCGCCGACCTCGCTGAACCATCGAGGTGCGGGACAATTGGACTCGGGCTCAACTCGCGTCCTCGGCGCGCAACCCGACCGGCGTCGGGAGATCTGTCGCGCCGCAAGTCGCGTCGCCAATCGGGTGCGGTCCACGAATCCACCAGCTCTACCCGCTGCCGATTTGGGGGGGGGCGTCGGGGAGTTTCATAGTGCAGCATCTGTCGGTGTCAGTTGTCTGAGCTGGTTGGTGGTGTGTCTGTATGGGTTCGGCATCTGCACTTTGTAGTGTTGGAAATTTGTTTAACCCAGTACTTGAT
>JARFRN010000096.1 GCA_029287195.1 Acidimicrobiia bacterium
GGGCGCTCCGGCTTGCCCGAATCCGCAAAGGCCTTCCCCGCGGGGACTTCGATCGGTCCTTCAATCAGGGGTTGATCATGCAAGCGGCGATGGACATGGTCCAGCTCACCGGTATCGACATGCTTCCCGAGTGGGTGCAAATCCTCGACGAGAACACTTGGACCGACCTCTCCACCGAGGATCTGCTGACGTTGGGAGCGACCGCCTTCTTCTTTCCTTCCGACCAGCTGGTCAACACCGTGCTCCCGGGCACGGTCGGAACCGCTGGTGCCGCCAGTGTGGTGTACCTCGACCCCGAGGCCGAAGACGTCTACCGCGACCTCGAAGATGGGCTGTTGACTGTCGACGCGGACGAGTAGTCCGATTCTTGCGTAGCGGGAGTGGGGGGACTCAGCCGGCCGGCAGCCCTACCCCGGCGGCAACCAACTCCAAGTTCTTCTCGCCGAAGCCGCCCTCACCAGCCGATTCTTCGAAGAGCTCAAATGGAACAACGCCACTGGTCTGGACGGCCTTGGCGACCATCGCCAGCGCCCGCGCCGCCTTGGCGATTCGCACGTCGGATTGGTTCGGGTCGATTGTGATGACCTCGGCTGCTGTGTCCGGGCGAGGTAGATCGGCCACCACAAACACCGTGTCGTCAGGCGTCATCGACGCCAGGTACGGCCCGGCTTTGCCGTAGCCATCCTCGGAGACGACGACAAGGACGTTGGGTCGTTCGATCCCGCTGTAGTGGATCTCCCCCGGTGAGATGATCACTTCGGAGACGCTATGGCCGCTCTTCACAGTGATCGGATAGTCGTCGCGCTGTGCGCTCCACCACCCGGCTCGCATAGCGGCGGTGGCAACCAACCTGGCAGCCGACCGGACCCGACCTCCGGCCGAGCCCGCCACCACGAAGTGCATTCGCTTGTCGAGACGCACCGCAGCTGTTGCCTTCACCCTCTTGACTCGAAGGCCTTCGTGTTGACCTCCAGCCAGCTTGCGGTACGCCGCAGCAAATTCCGGCTTGTCGCTGCGGTACAGCACCCCGGACTCGAGCCCGAGCGCCTCCATCGTTGCGTCGATCTGCCGGCGCCCGAATTGGTTGTTGCGTACGAAGTAGGCGGTGCAAAGGTCCCACACATCGAGCATGGCGAAACCTTCTGTGGCGACACCCTCGGCAATACGGTCCGCCAGATCGTGGTCGAAGCTGGTGCCCCGATAGGAGTAGGCGGCACCATTGACACCAACGGTGGCGCAGATGTCTAGGGGCGCCTCGAGATTGCCCGACGGCGTGGTTGGGGTTAGGAAACCCTCTGGGGTCGTAGTCGAGTGTTGGCCACCGGTCATCCCGAAGTTGAAGTTGTTCAGGACGAGGACGGTGATCCCGATGTTGCGGCGCGCGGCCGACAACATATGGGCACCACCGATGCCGGTTCCACCATCGCCCATGATCACAACCACGGCTAGATCGGGACGCATCAGCTTGATCCCGGTGGCGTAAGTGATGGACCGGCCGTGTAGGCCGTGGAAAGCACTGGTCGTGAAGTATTGATCCGATAGCCCGGAGCATCCTATGTCCGATACGATCACGACCTCCTGCGGAGCCAGTTGCAGCTTCATCAATGCTTCGTTGAGGGCGTCGAGCACCGGGCCGTGACCGCATCCCGGGCAAAACGGATAGTCCGCCTCGGTTCGCAGGGAGGGATTGGGAAGCAGCTCGATCGGAGTGCTCACTCGATCACCTCCAGCAGCTGTGAGGGAGAGATGAGGACGCCGTCGGTGCGGGCAATCGAGACGATCTCCTTGTCCGGTAGCACGCGCTCCAGCTCTCGCTTGTAGAGACCCGGATTGAGTTCGGCCATCACGACTCGGTCAACGTCAGACGCTGCATCCCTGATCTGCCGCTCCGGGATCGGCCACAAGCTCTGGATGGTAATCGAGGAGACCTTGGTGCCCTCGGCCCGGGCTGCGGCAACCGCTTCCCGTACGCTCCCAGCGGTCACGCCGTAGCCGGCCAGCAGTGTATTGGCGCCGTCCTCGAGATCGGTATCGACCAGCGCAATCTCGTCGAGGTGATCATCGATCTTGCTGATGAGGTGTTGGTTGAGTGGCCCGACTATCTCGGGCTGCTTGGTGATGTACGCGTGCTGGTCGTGGGTGCTCCCGGTGAAACGAACCGGGTGCTTGCCGCCATAGAGCTGCATGGGAACGACTTCGCCCGGCGGTTCGTATCGATACTCGGCCGGCGGGTCGAGATCCTCAGGATCGATCACGGGTCGCTCTCTCACCACAGCATCCTCGTAGTCAGCCGGGTCGACCGTGCGCATGGTAAGAGCGAGTTCTTTGTCGGCCATCAGAAATACCGGGCACCGGAATCGCTCGGCAAGGTCAAAAGCCTTCATGGTCAACGTGTAGCACTCGGCAATCGTCGACGGACACAGTGCGATGATCGGAAACCCACCAGCCGTTCCCCACCGCACGAACTGGATGTCGCCTTGAGCCGTAGTCGTAGCAGCTCCCGTCGATGGGCCCAGTCGTTGCACATCCACGATCACGAGCGGCACCTCGCCGATGAGGGCCAGGCCGATGTTCTCGCTGTACAGGCTGATGCCGGGTCCGGCCGTAGCCGTCATCGCCCTGGCGCCACTCATTGCAGCGCCGATGCACATGCCGATCGAGGCCATCTCGTCTTCGCCCTGCATTCCGATGCCGCCCCGTGCCGGCAGATCGCGCAGCATCATCATCAGGATGGGGGAAGCCGGTGTGATCGGATAGCCGGCGAAGAAATTGCAGCCACCGGCAAGAGCGCCGCGCACGATTGCGGTGGCGCCATCGGTGAACTCGCGCTCGATACTTGCTGTAGTGATTCTGAGACCTCCGAGTGCGGTCACCAATCTACCTCTGCAATGGGGGTTTCGCCGTCAGAGTCGGGATGGGCCTCCCGAGGTCTACCGGCCGGAACTCCGCAGCCGACGTGGCCCGCAGACTACGGTTGGGCAACAGCAGCAGGCCGACATCCGCGGCGACCACGACGACGACCGTTCTCGGGGCCCAGGTGCGATCAATATCACACCTGCATTGCTCGAGACGGACACCGTTTTCGGCCGCAATCGCAGCTGCCGCGCGCTCCGGTCTGGGCTCTGGGCCAAAGCCGGCAAACGTCAACGGGGCCGCTGCCAAGGCAGCCGCATCCGCCGCCGCAGTCAGCTTCGCTCTGGCTGTGGCTACGTGCGCAACGTCCCCCACGAACCCCGCAAGGAGCACCGCAACGCCCAGCAAGCTGCCGATCAGCAGCGTGGCGCCACCAGATTGTCTCAACGCTCGACCCGCATGGTTGCGCGAGCGCGCAGCGGGATCGAGAGCTTCCCGAGCAACGGCAGGGAGACATGCCGCTCGAGGGTCACGGTGACTTCGGCGGAGCGGCCAACGATGTGGGGACGATGGACTCTGATGCGGGCATCATCGCCCCTGCTGCCGAGAGCGTTCCGTGCCGCGGCCAGCGCTCGGGCCGGATCGGGGTTGACCGCAGCCACTCGAACCCCTTCCCGGGCGGCAGCAACCAACTCGATCTGGGTGCGTGCTGCGGCAGACACCTCGACGACAACCAGCAGCAGTACCAGCACGAGTGGCACCAGCAGCGCCAACTCTGCGGTGGCGCTCCCCCGCTCGTTCATACAAATGTCGAGATGCGCTCGACTACGGCGTCGAACAGCGCGCTCAGCGCACCGCTGTTGGTTGCCCAGAAGATCAAGGCGCCGGCGATAACTGCTGCGGCAACCATTACGAGCGCATACTCGGCTGTTGCCTGTCCCTGCTGTTCGGCGAGAATTCGTTTCATCCTGTCTCCGTTTCTCACTCCGGCAACCGGCCGGCGGCGGTGGGAAGTTGATCGTCGTGGAAGCTGCGGGCCTCAGAAGCTGAGGCGGGAGAGCGCGTCCAGCACTCCGGGAGCGACTGCCAGCAACAAGAAACCCGGCAAAATCAGCAACGTCAGGGGAAGGAGCATCGCTACCGGCAGCTTGCGGGCCTTCTCGACTGCGACGGTGGCGTGCTCTGCCCACAGCTCATCTGCGAGGGCCTGCACCGACTGCAGCATCGGTCCTCCGGTGGCGCCGGCGCGGTTCACGGCCTGGTACAGGCGTACTCCGCCACCCCCAGCGGTCGCCATCGCTTCCTGCAGACCGTCGATGCGGGCAATCGCCAGGATCTTCTCGAGTTCGCCGGCGATTGGGCCTCCTGCAGCTTCGGCGGCGATTCGCAGCGACGTGGCAATGTTGAGTCCTCCGGTCAGGCTTATCGCAGCAAGGTCGCAGATCTCTGCAAGCTCTGCTGAATGCACCAGGGCGCGGCGGCTTCGTAGGCGGCTTGCCACCACCCCCACCCGTCTGCCGGGAAAAGCCAGAACTACGAAGGCGGCCAGGAGTAGCCAGATCATCGTGCAAGCCTCCACACAATCAACAGGCCGACGGCTTGCAGTAGGACCCCGGCAGCCGCCATTGTCAGCCCAACTGCCCCGGACCGCGCCAATGAAATGAGTTGGCTTCCACCGGACAGGGCGATTGCCACCACGGGCAAGGCTGCTACCACCAGGGCCGACGCCCTCGCCTGCGCTGTGAGTTGTCGTCGTTGGCGCGCCACATCGGCATGGCGCACTGCCCCGACCAGCAAGCGATCGAAGACAGCAGCAGCTTGACCGCCGGTCATCTCCAGGACGGTGAGGGCGGCGCTGATCCGCCGTCCGTTGGTAGGTAGCCCGGCCAGCGCTTTCCCCACCTCGCCGATCGGTGCACCGATGCGGGCTAGGCGACCGGCTGCTGCGAAGTGAGGATCATCTTGCAGCGATTCAGCGATGGCATTGCGCAGCGAGTGGCCTGCCCGCAGTGCGGATACGATCGTGGTCAGCAACCGGATTTCGTCGATGTTCTCCCGGCGACGCCCAACGCGATGGCGAGCCAGGTTGCGCGGCGCCAGCGCCAGCAGCAAGCCGCCGACTAAAAGGAGCATTGGTAGACCTCCTCGAGACTGGTACCCACCTCAACCACACTGGCGACTCGGCGACGCCCGCCCCTCCTGCCTACGACGACTACCACATCGATCGCCGACCGTACCTGCCGTCGAACGCTCGCCTCGGTGACTGAACCCTCACCTACCAGTGCCAGCGTTTCCAGCCGCCACAGGGCTTCGGTGGCGCTGCGGGCGTGAATAGTCGACATGGAGCCGTCGTGGCCGGTCGACATCGCCTGCAGCATGTCGAACGCCTCAGCGCCACGTACCTCGCCGACGATGATCCGATCAGGGCGGAGCCGCAGAGCGTGGCGCAGCAGTTGGCGCATGGTGATGGCGCCTAGTCCCTCGGAGTTTGCCGCCTGCCCTTCGAGCCGAACTACATGACCTCCAAGGCGAAGTTCGGCGGCATCCTCCACCGAAACGACCCGATCCGCGGGCGGTATCTCGTGCGACAGGACGTTGAGCAGAGTCGTCTTGCCAGAACCGGTGGGACCGCAGACGAGGAGATTGCGCCGTTCGACGATGAACGACCGCAGCAACTCGGCCCCGTTCCGGTCAATTCCCTCCTGTGCCAGCAGGTCATCCAAGGTCGCGACGACTTCGGTGAATCGGCGCACAGCAAGAACGGGTCCATCGACCGCCGCGGGCGGGATGATGGCGTGTAGCCGCGACCCATCAGGCAGCCGGGCGTCAACGGCGGGGCTGGCCCGATCCAACCGCAGACCCAACGGCGAGATGACCCGCCGGATGGCCGCCAGGAGGCTGTCGGGCCCTGCGAAGCGAGTGTCGGTCTCGAGCAGGATTCCGCCACGTTCGACCCAGACTGCGCCGTCGCCGTTGACCAATACATCGCTGATCCCCGGGTCCCGCAACAGTGGCTCGAGCGGGCCGAGACCAATGAGCGTGTCGACCACGGCTGCCGCCACCTCGGGACCAACAAGCGGTGCCTCCTCAGGAAGCAGCTCCTCAACCCGACTCCGGATGCTGTCGGGCTCGAGACCGATCGATTCGGCCACGACCTTCCTGGCGAGCCGGTCGACTACGCCCATGGTGTCTCCCATACCCGCTGCCAGGCACGAACCCAGCGGCTGCCCAACGGCAGCCTGCCCTCACACAGAGCCTTGACGGTGGCGCGTGATGGAGTGGGTAGCACCGGGCCCGGCCCCGGGGCTTGCTCTCGCCAACCCATCTGCTGGTAGACGGCGCGGTGATGGGCGCGCGCAACGAGGCCGCCCGGCAACAAGGGTACGACGGGTACGGTTGGACAAAACGCGACCCGGCTCCGGCTGCGCAAGACAACGTGGGGCCACCCCGCAATCAAAGCCTCCACGACCTCCCCGGCGGCCTCGGGGGAAACACCGCCGTTGCGCAGCACTGCAACTCCCCGCCGGGCCGGCGTCAGGTCGGTGCGGCGAGGGCCCTCAGAGACAAGTGCGGCAAGCGAGCTGTTGCTGGGATAGTGCGGGCCCGTCGGCTCCAGGTCGACGACGATGGCGGTGCCCGCCGACACCGCCAGGGCGAGCGGGGCGATCGTCCCGAGAACACCGTCGGCCTCGCACTGGATTGACAGGGCAGGCATCTACTCCCCCTGCTGCGGCATCGGGGAAGTGTCTCGAAGGTATGTCTTGGCTGAAGGCGATTCAAGGGGTTCGTCTCGAGCCCTGATCTGCCGGTTGTTTGCGAGAAGTCTCAACCGATAGGCCCGAGCGGCCGTAAAATCGATGCAATGCAGGCAGCGTTCTTCGACCTCGACAAAACGGTCATCGCCAAATCCTCGACCCTGGCCTTTGGCAAGCCCTTCTATAAAGCAGGCTTCGTCGGCAGGCGGGCTCTGATGAAAATGGGATTCGCCCAGATCTTCTACCTACTGTTTGGCGCCGATGAGGATCAGTTGGAGCGTGCCCGGGATCAGATGCTGATGCTGACCGCCGGCTGGCACCGAGCTGAGATCGAGCAGCTCGTCGAACAGACCATCGACGAGGTAGCCGATCCGCTGGTCTATGCCGAGGCATTGACCCTCATCGACCAGCACAAGCGTGACGGTTGCAAGGTGTACATAGTCTCTGCCAGCCCCGAGCAGATAGTCCGTCCCCTCGGACGCCATATCGGAGTGACCGATTTCATCGCCACCAAGGTGAAGACCGACGCTGCCGGCTTCTTCTTGAACGAGCTCGACTTCTACGCGATGGGCGAGGGCAAAGTCGAGGCCATCAACGGGCTGGCGGAGAAGGAAGGCATCGACCTTGCAGAATCCTATGCCTACTCGGACAGCGCCACTGACTTGCCCATGATGGAAATGGTTGGCAATCCCGTTGCCGTAAACCCGGACAGAGAACTACGCAAGGTTGCCGAGGAAAGAGACTGGCCAATCCTCGAGTTCGAGCGTCAGGTCAGTCTGCGGACTCGCATTCCGACACCGAATCCGTGGTGGTCGGGTGCGACCGTGGCCGGCGTGGCGGCTGCGGTAGCGGCGGCGATCTTGTTGCGGAAGAGGGACCTCTAGGGGCGAGGACTCTCGTTTCTCGAGGTAGCCGTCAGATTTGCAGTCTCGATCAAGTGCGGACATCGGCCGCCTCATACAATCGACTGTGTGTTGACGATCTACGAACAGATCCAGCAGGCGGTCGACCTCATAGAGGAGGACCTGTCTCGAGATGTGACCGCCCGCATCGCCGCTCGTACCGCCGGCATGTCGCTGCGGAGCTTTCACCAATACTTCCCAGCCCTGACCGGTTATCGATTCGGCGAGTACCTACGAAAGCGCCGGCTGACTGCGGCGGCGGATGCGTTGCGGGCCGAGGAAGCCTCGATCCTGATGATCGCAGTGGATTACGGGTACGACAGCCACGAGGCCTTCAGCCGGGCTTTCAAGAGCGAATTCGGCGTGACGCCGCATGAGTTTCGCAACAACGAGATGTCGGCGATGCGAGTGCGGGCAATCGATCTTGTTGGAGAGGTGAACATGGGTGTACTGACAAAGTCCCTACCAGAGATGAAGGTCGCTGTCTTTGACGGTTTCAGGCCGGACCCTGAGTGGACGGCGCTTGCAAAGATGGAGGCCTGGCTCGAGCATCATGGTGAGGCGATCGGGCCGCATCGGGTGTTCGGGCACAACATCGACACCGACGGCAATCTCGCTTTCGAGGCTGCAAACGTCGGGTACCGGGTGATGGTTACCGTGCCGGAGATGGCACTGCCGTTTGATGACGAAACAACCGTAGCCACCATCGAGGCCGGCAGGTTTGTCGTAACCGGAATCGAGGGTTCCTTCGAAGAGGATCCGTCCGGGTCGTGGATCACCGCAGGCTGGCAGCGACTCACCGAGATGGTGAAGCGCAATGAGCTGGAGGCCCATCCGTCGCGCCGCTGGTTCGAGGAGATGCTGGAGCCGGTTGAGCCCGGCAACACGAGGTTCGATCTGTATCTCGAGCTGGCGTAGCGAGTCGGTCCCGGCTGTGCCGGTCATCGTGGACGGGTGGCAGACTTAGTGTATGACGACACCTGCTCGGCCCGGAGTGGTACTGCGTTCGGCACGTCCCGACGTGAGCGACGGGATCGCCTTTGCTCGCCTCCTCGACCAAGCCCAAGAAGGTTGGTTCCGCATCGCTCTGGGACGACGCGCCGAATCGGTTGTCGCCGCGTCGTTTCCGGCGACCGGGCATGAGCTCTCGCATGTGCATGTGCTCATGGCCGAAAGCGACGGAGCGGTCATCGGGATGGCCTCCGGGTACACGGCGGAAGCCCGCGGCACATTCACCAAGGAACCCATCGAGGCAGCCGCGGGAGACGGTCGCCGGCGCTACAGAGCGATTTCACGTCTCTCGCGACGAATGACCCGATTCATGGACGACATCCCCGACCGCGATTTCTATGTCAGGGCGATCGCCGTTGACCCCGACTATCGCAACAAGGGCGTGGGAGGCCTGCTCATGAACCGCATGATCGACAATGCAAAGGCCTGCGGAGCCAAACGCCTGGTCCTCGACGTCGCCGCCAAGAACAGGAACGGCCGACGGTTCTACGAACGGATCGGGATGACACGAGACAGCGAATCTAGACGCTGGTTCGGCCTGCCGAACACCAATGTGATTCGGATAACGTTGCCGCTTTGAGGATCGGACGGCCGGCGAGGCAACCCTTCCACGAAATTGCCGCCATCTTTCCGACGTACGCTTCCAGATTGAGGCGAATACCCAGCTGGTTGGCCGCTCGGAATTGGCCGGATCTGGAGCGACTTGCGTGGCTGATCTGGGTCCGCTCGGTCGTCGTTATGCGCACTCGTAGGCGCCTTGGCTGGCTTCCTTCCATAACGGGACAGGTAGCGCCGAGTGCCGGGCATGGGCAGTTGGTCCCCTGGACGGCAGGAGGAAGTTGCGGCTTGATCGTAGAGTCGGTCTCTTGAACTCTGCCCTGCCGAGTCGGATGATGGGAATAGCGGCGCGCCACGATCAATCAGTTGCCGGAGGGACTTCGACCTACTCCACGACCGGAGCGCCACACATAGGGACACGGAGGCACTCAATGAGGATGGAACTCCTTATCGACGGTGTGTATCAGCTCGGCGCCGGGATGGTGAACTCGTACATCATCGATGGCGACGAGGGCGTGACTTTGGTGGACACTCTGGTCCGCGGCAGAGACGGCGCAATCGCCCAGAACCTGAAAGAGATCGGCCGGTCGCTCGCTGATGTCAGAGCGATCCTGCTCACTCATTCCCACATGGACCATACGGGAAGCGCTTCGGCAATCAAGGCGGCCTCCACGGCCAGGGTCTACGCATCCGAAGCGGACACACCGGCGATTCAGGGAGTCGAGAAGCCACCCAATCCGCCAACCCATTGGTATTGGAGACCGATGTACTGGCCAGCGGTATTCTTTCCTGACCCACCTCCCGTAGAAGTGGACCACTTCGTCTCCGAAGACGCCAAAGAAGTGCTTCCAGGAGGACTTCGTGCCATCGACACGCCCGGACACACGCCTGGCCATACCTCCTACATTCTGGATCGAGCGGGCGGGCTCCTGCTTGTGGGGGACGCTGCGGTGGCCACCAAGGACGGCAGGGTGAAACGCCTCGCGTTCAACCGGTCCACACCAGGCATCGACGGCAGTCTGCGCCATCTCGCCGAATTCGAGTTCGAGATCGCAGCCTTCTGCCACTCCAAACCGATACGCACCCACGCCTCCGGAGCCTTCCGCAAATTCGCAGAGTCTCTTACCTCGCCGACGGCGCCCAACCCCCACCACATAGCGGCAGTGTCCGAAAGGCGGTGACATGTCGCTTGATCTTCATATCGATTTGCCTGACGGCACGAGGATCGGGTATGCCGACGTGGGCGATCCCGATGGTCCTCCGGTGGTGTACTTCCACGGGAATCCGGGTTCTCGCCTCGAGGTGGACCTGCCGGCGTCTCGGCGGGCCGCGGAGCAACTCGGAATTCGCCTTCTAGCTCCCGACCGCCCGGGCATGGGTCTGTCCTCTTTCCATACCTTCACCCTCCGCGAGTACCCGCAGCTGATAGGTCACTTCGCCGACACTTTGGGCGTGGAGCGATTTGTCGTTATCGGGCTCTCAGGCGGTGGCAAGTACGCGTGCGCCTGTGCTTGGGGTCTCCATGATCGGTTGAGCCAGGTCGCCCTCGTCTCGTCGACCTGCTCGCCCGATCTGCCGGGCGCCAATGCGACCTGGAACACGCAGGACAGGCTGCTGTTCCCCCTGGCCGACCGCGTGCCGTGGCTTGTTCGGATGGTGTTCGCCAAGTTTGCTCGTGACGCCAGGCGCGACGCTGAATCGTTTCTGTCGATGCTCGACGACCTCGGACAGACTGATCGGAACCTCCTTGGGCGTGGAGAGTGCCGACAGGCTCTGAGCCGAAGCGTGGCCGAAGCCTTCCG